>DATDCV010000177.1:0-18465 GCA_036524155.1 Verrucomicrobiia bacterium | reverse complement strand
GTCTTGCCGGTCAACTTGTCCAGCGCCACCAGGTACTGCACGTCCACCCCGTCCATCGTGAGTATCAACAAGTCCTCGAAGAGGATCGGCGACGACGCCGGGCCGCGGTAGTGCCGGCACCGCAAGTCAGTGCGCTGCCATAGAACTTTGAAGGTGCTTGTATCCAGGCACGCCGTCCCATAGGTGCCAAAATGAAGGTACGCCCTGCCCTTTTCCAGCGCCGGTGAAGGTGTCGCATAGCAGTTCACCGCGTTGCCGAGCGGCTCCGGCGCATCGCTATGAAACAACTTCTCGTTGAAAAGAACCTGGCCAGTCGCCGCGTCCGCGCAAATGCCGAAAAAGTCATGGCCATCAAGAGTCGCAGTCGTCAACCAAACCTGCCCGCCCATGACGGCTGGTGTGGACCACCCACGATAGGGTATCTCCGTTTTCCATTTCACGTTCTCCGTCTCGCTCCACCGAAGCGGCAGGCCGACCGAGTTAGTGTCGCCCGGAGCGGAAACGTGTCCGTCACCCCAGGGCCCGCGAAAAGCCGGCCAGTCCCCCAGCGTTCTCACGCACCCAGCGAGGAGAATCAAGCCCGGAACGATAGCGGTCAGTAGGCTCCCGCGGTCAGCGCGGTGATTTCGACGATAGCACATTCAAGCAGCATGCTGAGGACCCGGGGCCATTGTCAACCCGCGGCACCAGAGCGCCTGGCGCAAGCCGCCAGCTTCGCTGCTATTTGCCGGGATTCGCGATTCCGATCACGCCGCACGCAATCCGCGCTCCCGCGTTGCCCACCGGTTGCGAGCCGTCGTCCGGCTTGGCGTGAACGATTACGGCATGTCCAATGATTGGGTTTTTTTGACCCGAGATGGAGATATTATCAGCCGTGAGTTCAAAATGGACCTTCCCCTGATCATCGGCCGCTACGTTCCCGAAATCGCCGGCATGGCGGTTGGCGTTATCGGGCAGTCCATGCTGGTGCCCCTCCGGGTTGTAGTGCCCGCCGGCGCTCATCGCATCGGGCGCGGAGCAATCGCCGTACTGGTGGATGTGAAAAGCGTGCTTTTGCCCCGCCCCCAAACCTTCCAGATCCGCAACCACTTTTACCGTCTCGCCGGTTTGAGTGAAACGCACCACCCCCCGGCACTGCTGGCCGGCAGTCGGCGAAAGCACAGCTACCGCGTGTTGGGTGCCGGCACTCTCCGCGCCTCGCAGCCAAACTGATGTTGAGAACACCAGGAACGCCGGGATTAGTTTAAGATGTCTTTTCATAATTTGTTGAGCGAAACCATCGTGGGGTCTGAAACAGTAAAGCGGAACAGCACACGGGCAACCGTGTTGGTTTTTTGCGACGGCACCCGCCAATATCCGCGTCATCCGCCAATAGTCAAATGAGAGGCCGGAAGGGAATGAGCCGGGGAAAGTGGCGGCGGGGAAGCTCGCAGGCTAATTTTTCGCCGGAGAATTTGGCGGGGGCTGGGTCGCCTCGAGCCAGACGCGCACCGTAACGAACTGGTTGGTCTGGTTCGAGAGCGGAGCGCGCATTCGAGCCATCACGGTTTCCGTGACCCAGTTGCCGTCGTCGACGGTCTGAAGCTCCTCGACATAATTCGTGCCTGTGTGCCAGGTGACCAAGTCCTCGGAAAATCCCGGGGCATAGCCGACATCGGTCGGCGGTAGCCGCCGATGGAACGTCAACACCGCATGCAGTTCGCCAGTGCTGGCGTTGGTTTCAACCGTGACCACAACCGGCGCGTTGGTGTCGGGGACTTTGGGATCGAGGTTCGAAGCGTACTCGACAAAGTTGATTAGCCCATCGTGATCAAAATCAGCCGTCTCGCCGCTTAACGTCGGGTCGGTGAGTTCCTCGAGGGTGAAGTGGTTTATGGTCCACATGCCGTACGGCGAGTCATGGATGATGATAGTCGCCTGGCCGTTGCCCACGGTGTAGGCCAGGTTCGTCAGGATGGTGATGGTAAGGTCCTGGTCACCCTCGGTCCGGTGGTCGAGATAGGGAACTATGGGAATAACCAGCGCATTGGTACCGGCGGGGAACGTGACCGCGTTAGTCAGCCGGACAAAGTCCACTCCGTTAGTGGCGATCCCGCTGAACTCGAAGAACACGGTGAGGATATAGTCGGCTGCGCCTTGCCGCGACAAGGTAAACTCCGCTGGGTCAGGTCCGAGTTCAGCACCCTCAGGGTCGCTGGCCCAGATATCGACCTGGGTCGGCTCGATGACAAACACGGTGACTTCGTCGCAGGTGGCGATCGCGCCGTCGTCCGCGGTGAGCCTGAAAATATTGGTGCCGGTTTGTGAGAACTGGATGGTATTGGTCAGCGCGTTGGGGTCAGGCACGACAACCGGAGCGGGGCTGCTGACCAGTTCCCAGAAATTGCTGACGGCAGCCGGCGGGTCCGGCAAGCCGTCATCGGTCACCGTGCCGGTCAGTTGCACCGGAATGGGCAGCTGGACCGTGATGTTGGTTCCTGCTTCGACGACGGGTCCGAAATTGACCGGGCGACACGTGCCGGTGGTGCAGGTCCCGCCGCCAATACCTGCTGCCTCGGTCTCGTTCAGCGCTCGAGGAAACACGAGCACATCATCAACCTGCCCGCGCAGCGAGAACGGGGCTTCGATCGGCCCCCGGCCGATGATAAATTCCGGCGAGTTAGCGATGAATCCACCCAGTTCTGCGGGGCGCGTTCCCCGGCGGTCGAGCTCTCCGTCGATGTAAAAGGCGAGACTTGAGCCGCTGGCCCAGGTTATGAGCAGGTTGTGCCAGCCGGGTTTCACAGCCTGGCTCGAACTTACGTAGCGAACCACGCCCGCCGTGGTCGCAAGCGTGGCCTCGTAAACGTTGCTGCCCTGCCCGCAAGAGGCGAGCCGGCGCGCCATCAAAGCCAGGGTCCCGTTTGTCGAACCGGTGTTGGCACAGAAAATCGCCTGGTCGAGGTTGGTGTCTGCAGGGTTAAACCAGAGCGAAACCGACAGCTCGTCGCGCAGACTGAAAAGGTTGCTGGTACCCGTCCCACGCACAAAGTCACCGGGACCGAAAAATTCGAGCGCACCACCAAAGATGCCGTTGGAAACCCACTGCGGGCTGCCCACCAGCACGCCGTCGCGTCCGAAGCCCGACGCATCAGCCGCATTGGTGCCGGCCCCATCGTCCAAAGTCCAATGCAGCACCGCATCCTGGAACAGGGCTTCCCCGGTGACGGTTACAGGGATATCGCGGAAGCTCTGAAGCTGGCCGTCATCCGCGGTGAGGCGAATGAGGTAAAAGCCGGCGTTCGTAAAGCTGACGGTAGTGGTTGGGGCGTTGTTGGCCCCAAAGACCACCGGGCAGGGCCCGGACACCATTGTCCAGGAATTGGTGGGCCCAGCCGGTCCCCCATCGTCCGTGACAGTGGCTCGCACCACCAGAGTGACCGTCGGCCCCCGCAGGTGCACCGGCAATGAACTCGGCCGCTCGATACTGATCTCAGGCGATCGGTTCAGCCCCGCGTCCTCGATTGCGACCAGGGCGTTGCTTGGCGAGAGAATGGTATAGGCCGGATTCGGAAGCAGAGTCGCAATGACAGTCTCGGTGCCCTCGACAACCAGTTCGTTGACGGGGTAAATCGCCAAATCGATTTCTGCGACCCCGCAGGCAAAGAAGACATTCGTGGCGAAAGGCGGGTAATCGACGCCGAAAGTCGCGGTCCCATCCACCGCTAAGTAGGCGATGAACTCGTAGGCCAGATCGCCCGTCCTCGTCAGCGTGAGGACGCCCGGGCGCTGGCTGCCTTCCACAACCGTCGGAACCGTTGCGGTTATAGTTAACATCGGTTCGTCGTCCTCGATGGTGATCGTGGCGCTGGTCGGACTCGCCAGGGCATAGGCGGTACCGGGCTCCAAAGTCACGGTGATCGTCTCGGGCCCTTCGACAAGCAGATCGTCAAGGACCTGGATCGGCAGCGTCGCCGAATAGTGCCCGGCGGGAATGGTCACCCAGTTGGAAATCGCAACAAAATCGACTCCATTGATTGCCGTGCCGCTGATTGTGAAATCGACCCGGAGATCGCCGTTGGTTGTGCCGAGCCGGGTAAAGGTGAACTCGCCCGGGTCGCGGCCAGGTTCGGCGGCGATAAAGTCGCTCGCATCGACCTGTACGCGCTGGTCGTTGTCCTGCACAAGCACCGTCGCCGAGCCAGGGTACGAAACACGATAGGTATCCTGCTGAGTAAGCGACAGGATGACGGTTTCTTCGCCCTCGATTAGGTTGTCATCCAGCGCAGTCACCGGCAGCGTCACCGCGCCTTGCCCGTCCGCAAAAGTAATGAACTCCGGGAGCGCAACGTAATCTCCTCCCGGGATGGCTGTACCCGTTACGGTGAAGAACACCGTCAACGAGCCCACGGTGTTGCTGCGATAGAAGGCAAACTCACCGGCGGGCCCGCCTTCCACGGCGTCGGGCCTGTTCGTCGAGGAGATCGAGACAACCGGCAGAGAGGCTGCCTCTTTACTGTGAATCGTGACAGTCGCCGTGATCGGCGAGACGATTCTTGCCCCGGGCGCGCGGATGAGCTCCAAGGTGACAGTCTCCGCCGACTCGACGGTCTGATCATCCACCGGCGTGACTGCCAGGTCCACGAAATCAGCCCCCGCGGGTAACAGCACGGACGTTCCCAGCGGCGCGTAATCGGCCGGCGCGCTGGCTGTCCCCGCCACCTGGAAAAAGACCAGGAGGTTGGAATCTGTGCTGCCGACACGCGTGATGCGGAAATTGCCCGGCGACCCACCCTCGAAGGCATCCGGCTCGGTCGCGCTCACGCTAACTGCCGCCGAATCATCGTCCAGGATCGTGTAGGTATGAATCTTAATGCCGTCGAGCGTCGCCGAGACCGGGTCATAAAGCGCGATTCGCAGCGTTCGATCGGGCTGGGGAATTGTATTGTCCCGGATGCGGAGGGGCAGCACCGCATTGGTGATAAGCGGATCGATGGTCAACGGCCCCGGCGGTAACACATAATCGTTGCTGGTGGCCGTCCCGCCAATCACCCGGTAGTTGACCGTTACCGGCCCCGCCGAGGGACTGCTGAGCGACAACTGGATCCCCGGTGATTCACTTTCAGGCGCGCTGGAAGAGTTGAAGGTAAAACCCACAGCCGGAGACCCAAAGTCGTTGTCTTCGATATTCACAACAGCCTCGACCGGGCTGCCCAGGGTGTAATTCGTGTTCGGCAGCAGGACCAACTCCACAGTCTCGACCGGTTCGCTGTGCAGGTCGTCAAACGGGATCACGTCGACGCTGACCTGGCGCGCCCCATTGGGAATCACAACCATGTTGTCCAGCGGGATGTAATCAATCCCATTGATAGCGGTGCCGCTGATGGCCAGGTAAACCGGCAAGGCGCCTTGCGTGACATTCCCGCGCGAAATCACGAACGTCCCAAAATCCTCGCCTGGTTCGGAAGCTTTGTCGTCCCTCGCCGTGATGCTGACGGCAGGCTTTTCGTTGTCGAAAATGAGCAGAGTAGCGGTGCCCGGGGTGCCCACGTCATAGGCCGCGCTGTTGGTAAGCGTGACCGTCACCGACTCGTCACCCTCGACCAGAATGTCGTCGAGCGGAGTCACCACTATATCGGCGGAAGCGGAGCCCGCCGGTATCAATAGTTCGCCGCTCAGCGGGACATAATCCTCGCCGCTCGTTGCCGTGCCACCTACAGAATAAAACACCTTCAGGTTGGAGGTCAGGTCGCCGTCGCGTTTCACCGTGAAACGCCCCGGCATGGAGGGTTCTCTGGCTGCTGCGCCGGTCGGGTACACCGTCAGTGTGACCATGTCATCATCGATAATCGTCACTTGCGCAGCCGAGCTGCCCGTCAGATAGGCGGGGTGGGGCAGGACGGTTACCACAATCGTTTCGTCGGGTTCCACCTCCTTGTCGTCGATCGGCAGGAAGCGGACTGCGGCGCTGGATTGGCCTTCAGGGATCAACACCACCCCCGCAGGCGTGGCGTAATCGACCCCCGGAGTCGCCGTTCCCGCGACGCTGTAATAGACATACAAGTCCCCCGCCGTGCTGCCCGAGCGCTGGAAGACCACTTCCCCGGAGTCCGTCCCGTTTTCCAGGCAAAACGGATTTGAAGCCGCCACCGAAATCACCGGCGCGCCCTGGGAGTCATCGTCGAGAATGCGGATGCTGGCCTGGCCGAGCGAACCGATGACATAGGCGTCGCCCTCGACCAGCGCCAGGGTCGCACTCTCCGGCGCCTCAGCGATGGTGTCGTTGATAGGTTTCAATGTTACCTGAAGCGTCCCGACGTCGGGCGGAAATTCGAGCGTGTTAAGACCGTTGGTCAGCGGCGGGTCGAGCCGGTAATCCCGGCCAAGGGTTGCCGAGCCGGTGACCCACACGTTGACGATCAGGTTGGTGGCGATGTCGCCCGTGCGGCGAAGCACGAAGGAAGCAGGCGCGGCGCTGTTTTCGACAACCTCTTCCGGAGTCGCCGCGATGGTCACGACTGGCAATGCCGTCGCGATGAAGTCCACGTCGACGACGTTCGCGCCGGCCGTGATGGGATTGGTCCAGCTTATGTTCGTAAAGGTGAACCCGTACTTGCCAGCCGAGAGGTTCGCGTCAACCGTGAATCCGGCAATGACATATCTGCCCTCTGTGTCCGTGAAACTGAGCAACGATTGAGCCGCGTTTGTGTCAGCCAGATTATCCACTCTCACCCCTTCGACCGGCAGGCCGTTGGTGTCGATGATTCTGCCGGTGATCATATGGCCAGACGGTCCGCCGACAGGGACAACCACGTTCGCACTCGCAATCGCCCCTTTCATGTCGCTGACGACACACCGGACGACGTGGGTGCTTTTAGCGGCCCAGCTCCGGCTTACCCACGGGAGGTTATTGGTGGAGAAAGCGGTGTGGTCGAACCACCAGGCATAAGCCAGCCGATCGCCGTCCGGATCGGCCGCCTTTGCATGAAAGTGAACCAGTTCCCCGGGCTGCGGGTTGGGAATATCCACCTCGATTTGCAGGGTAGGCGGCTGGTTTTCAGGAAAAGCGCCCCTGTTGACCTGGACATCGATCCATGAGTTGGTGCCATCGACGCCACGCGCTAACGGTGTGATATGCACCCCCGCGGCGAAATCACTAAATGTGCGCCCGATGACCAGCGCCGCATCTTCGCGGCTATCGGCGCCCGGGCTGCCGGGGGTGGTGTCGATTAGGTCCGTCCCGCCCTTGCTGCTTTCCCACGGCGACCAGTTCAGCAAAACCCCGTTGGCCTTTCCTACGTCCGAGGCGAACAACTGCCGGAATTCCAGCCAGTAATCCCGTTGGAAGTCTTTGGTCACCCGCACGGCATAAGCCGGCCCGTTCAGCCGGTGCGGCAGGTCATAGCTGTAGAGGCGGTACACACCGTTGCTGGCCGCCGCTGCGATCGCCGTCGAGGGCAGCCATTTCAACTGGTTCTTGAAATAGGCGTTGAAATGATTCCTGCCCGCGGAGGCGGCTCCCATCGTATCGTAGATGTTGCCATACTCGACACTCCAGCCTTGCGCTATGCCGCTGTTATAATTTGTGGAGGTATCCCAGAAGTTCGCGTGCATCACTCCGTAATTGTGGCCCAGTTCGTGAGCGGTCACGCCGACGCCCATGCTCTGCAGCCACGTGCCCTTCCCTCCGACAAATCCCAGGCCGGCCCAGTCGAAACCCGGCACGGAGGTGTGGGCAACTATATCCAGGTCGAAAAACGCGGTATCGTAACCGGCCAGGCGTGCTGCTGTCCGGGCGTCGTCGAGCACTGCAAAGGGGCCGGCCTCGCCATAGCCAGCCTTGGTGCGAGGCAACGTCAGCAACGGCGTCACTAGCGGCGTTACTGAAGTGAGGCCATACGAATTTTCCACGTAGAAATCGTTTACCTCGTCCATCGCGTCGTACGCGGCCGCCTCGGAAACGGGCTCGCTCAGGTCGTCGGGGAAATTGACGCGCATGTACAGCAGCATTTTCGGCCCGAGTGTCCACTGCGCAAGGTTCTTGGCGAATGATCGGTCTCCCTTGCTGCGAGTCTCCAGCTCCAGCCAAAGCTGATTGACGACCTCCTGATGCTCCACCCCGCAGTAGTACGCCAGTTCGCCGCCGATGTCGGCCGCTAAGGCGGGCGCACCGGACGCGGGCTGGGCGCACACTGCGCAGGATTTCAGGTGCCGGGTCGGAGTTGAGTTCTCCCGTGCGGCCGCTTCCACAGGCTCAAGCACCCGTGTCGGATCGCAGTGGAGCGCCAGCTTCCCCTCAAGCGCGATGCCATGCAGCGGCGCGTTCTCCTGGCTGCCTTGTGCCAATCGCCGCCCATAGACAAACGTTTGGAAACTTCGCTGACCGATCAATACCCGGCGGTGAGTCACACTCTGACTGCCGGTGCCCGACGCAACCGCCACGTCGAGCGAACCTCGGCCGTCGATTTGCTCCTCAAAGTACTGGGTCACGCTCGCGGGCAACGCTTGTCGCCACCGAAACGGAACGGCCAGTGCCAGCGCCTGTTGAGGATTGTCCTGAATCAAGTCGAGCATTGCCTCCCGGCGCTTCCAGGCCAGGACCCGGCCGCGCACCTCGCTGACTGCGCCCCCCGCGCCAAGGAATCGCTCCGCCCAATCCGAAAATGCTCTGAACGCGGGGAGCATGTTTGCCGTGTAGGGTTCTGCCTGCGTGATCGCCACTACACCGGCGACAGAGACGCCCGTCTGCCCATTGACAGCAACCGACGACTGGGGAGTGGGTGTGAGGGGCGTTTGAGGTTTCGCAACTTGAAATACTCCAGTTGCGGGCGATATCGCGTGTTCCCGCCCGCCTGGAGAAGGCCAGACGGCCAGCCAAACGGTAAAAACGACTCCACCTCCCACGAACAACGGGACGAAATACCGTTTCATAGCTGTGGCGGTCACCGAAGCTGACTTTCCGAGATGCGGGCACAAACGGTGCCAATTGTCTAAACCCTTCCACCAGAAGCCTGCTCCGGGGCTTCTGTGGCTGCAACGTGCGTGGTTTTTGCGCCGCGCGCGTGGTCTCCACGCTGCCACTGGCCGACTGATAGCCCCGTCTCTGAAGTTCTACAGGAGCTTGCAGCCCTGTGTTACGGTTGCTAGACACAGTCCGTACCACTGCGCTTGCACCCCGCTCTCAATAGTCTAGCAATCTCATCGAACGTAACCCGCTCCCGCTCCGTAGGCAATGTGCGTTTCAGGGCACAGACCCACATTTGGACGCAATCTGATTGCAGGCGCGCGTTGAGTCATGGCAAAACCTTACCGAAGGGTTGAGCGCGTCCGTACTTAATCCGTCTTGCGCCACCGCCTCCACGCTGCTATCATCCGCACGCTTCAGAAGGGCGACTTATGGATTTTAGGGAATCAGGAGCGCCGGCCGCGGAGTTTCAAACGACTCATTGGAGTGTAGTGCTTGCGGCAGGTAAAGGAGAAGGCACTGACGCCACGACTGCTTTGGAAACACTCTGCCGGGCCTACTGGTACCCTTTGTACGCTTACACGAGGCGACGCGGCTACGGCGTGGAGGAGGCACAAGACCTAACCCAGGAGTTCTTTGCGCGGCTGTTGTCCAGACACTGGCTGGGACAGGCCGACAACCGTAGAGGCAAATTCCGCTCTTTCTTGTTGGCATCGCTGACCCATTTTCTGGCCAACGAATGGCGAAAAACGCAAACCGCCAAACGCGGAGGCGGCAAGACCTTCCTTTGGCTCGAAGAGGACGTCGAGAAACGATACGCCGTCGAAGGCAAACATAACTCAACTCCCGAAAACGATTACGAGCGACAGTGGGCAATGACCCTGTTTGACCGGGGGTTGGTCCGCCTGCAAAGACATTACGAAACCAGCGGCAAAGGTTTGCTCTTTACGGAGTTAGTGAGATACCTGTGGCGCGAAGAATCCGGAGAGAGTTACTCAACAACGGCCACTAGGCTGGGCATGAGCGCGGGTGCGCTCCGCTCCGCGGTGTTTCGGTTCCGGCGAGATTACCGCGCTCTGATTCGCGATGAGATCGCGCAGACGGTATCGGATTCCGGTGAGGTTGACGACGAATTGCGTTCGCTCCTGGGGGCTCTGTCCGCCTCGTGAGAGCGGCCTTCGAGATCTGTGTTGGCACGTTGGGCGGCTTTTGGGTCAGTACATGATGAATTGCTCTCAGGAGCAGGCCATGCCGGAAACATCGAAATGCCCGGAATGCGGAACCGAGCTTCCGCGATTCAGCCTGAAGGGAATTTGCCCCCGCTGCATTGCGAAGGTGGCTTTCGGGCCGTCCGCCGATGCGGAGCTCATCGCCGAAGCATTCAGCACAGGCGAGTCGAGTCAACGAATGCACTCCGCCGACTCGGTTCCGCCTTCGCCAGAGGAAAGCCGGAACGGCTGGATCGGGCGCTATAAGCTGTTGGAGCAAATCGGCGAGGGCGGTTTCGGGGTGGTGCATTTGGCCGAACAGGTCGAACCAGTCCGGCGCAAGGTAGCGCTCAAGGTCATCAAGGCCGGCATGGACACCCGGGCAGTCGTCGCGCGGTTCGAGGCGGAGCGCCAGGCGCTGGCACTCATGGACCATCCGAACATCGCACGCGTGCTGGACGCCGGGGCTACTGAAACCGGGCGGCCCTACTTCGTCATGGAGTTGGTCAAAGGGTTGCCAGTTACCGGCTATTGCGATCAACACCGCCTTGCCCCGACCGATCGGTTGAAGTTGTTTATCAGGGTCTGCCATGCGGTCCAGCACGCCCATCAGAAAGGCATAATCCACCGCGACCTTAAGCCCTCCAATGTGCTGGTCTCTCTCCAGGACGGCGAGGCGGTGCCCAAAGTGATTGACTTCGGTATCGCCAAGGCCCTGGGGCAGAAGCTGACCGAGAAGACGCTCTTTACCGGATTCGATCAAATGATCGGCACGCCGGCTTACATGAGCCCGGAACAGGCCGAGAACAACGATCTGGATGTGGATACCCGTAGCGACGTCTATTCGCTCGGCGTCCTCTTGTACGAACTGCTGACGGGCACAACCCCGTTCCAGAAGGAGACGCTGGCCAGGGCCACACACGACGAGGTTCGGCGTCTGATCCGCGAGACGGAACCACCCACGCCGTCGACCCGCTTACGGTCGCTCGGGATTAAAACCGCCGAGGTCGCGGAACACCGTCAGCTCGAGCCGGCAGCCTTAAGCCGCCTGGTGTCGGGCGACCTCGATTGGATCGTGATGAAGTGCCTGGAGAAAGAGCGCACGCGCCGCTACGAGAGCGCCGATAACCTGGCGCTGGACGTCCAGCGGTACTTGGACAACGAACCGGTCACCGCCGCGGCCCCGGGGAAGATTTACCGGGCTGGCAAGTTCGTTCGCCGGCATAAGACCGGCCTCGCCGTAACGGTAAGCCTCGCCTTGTTGCTGATCGCCGGCACGGTGGTGAGCACCTGGCAGGCGGTGCGGGCCAGTCACGCGAGCGCGCTGGCGGTGCGGCGGGAAGCACAAGCTCGCACGAACGAGTGGACCTCGTACCTGACGGCGGCCCGGGCCGGCCGCCGGAGTGACGAAATAGGCCAGCGGTTCGAAACCCTCGCCGTCGTTGCCAAAGCCGCCGCCATTCGCCCTGCTCGCGAGCTTCGCAGTGAATTCGCCAGCGCGCTGGGCCTGGTTGATCTCCGCGTCGCTCGGCAATGGCAAGTCCCCACCGGGGCGGCGGCGGTGGTATTCGATCCTGCCTTCGATCGCTATGCGCGCAGCGACCATGGCGGAAACTTGAGTGTCATGAGCACCCGCGATGACCGGGTGTTGTTTCAGGCCCCGGGCGGGGGCGGGCTGGTGTTTCTTTCTCCCGTTTTTTCCAGGAATGGTCGTTACCTGGCCGCACTCTTCGAGCACTCGCCGGAGCGAGGGCGGCGAATTCAGGTCTGGGATACACAAACCGCACGGCCCGTCCTGAAGGAGACCTTGCAGGTCTATGACCATGCCCTCGATTTCCATCCCGCCAAACCCATCCTGGCAGTCGCTGACGAGACCGGCACGCTGCGATTTGTGGATTGGGAAGCCCAGCGATCCTGGTCGTGGCCGCCTTTCGACAAACCTCCAAACACAGTGCGGTTCGGGCCCGATGGCAAGGTGATTGGCGTCCACAGCCCGGAAGCCAAGTTAGCCTTATACGAATTCGACACCGGGAACAAAGTAATCGCTTTCCCTACTGCGACCGGTGGCGACTGGTCCTGGAGTTCAGACGGAAAATGGCTCGCGGTGCCTTCCGATGACGGACAAGTTTACATCTACGACATGGAGGAGGGGGCCAAACTCGAGCGCCGCTGGATCGCGCATCAGCATGTCGTCACGCGCGTGTGTTTTGACCCGCAGGGGGATTTTCTGTTCAGTCAGTCATGGGACGGCACCGCAGCGCTCTGGCGGTTGCCCACGGGGAGCCTGGTCCTGCGGTGGCCAGGCTGCGATGCGCGGCTCTCGTTCAGCCAGGATGGCCGCTGGCTCGGACCCGATTGGGTGGGACAAACGGTACGCTACTTCGAAGTCGAGCGAGCGCCCGAGTGCCGCGTTTTGTTCGCCGAAGGCACCAAGGAAGATTGCGAAGGCAGCTTCAGCCCTGAATCCAGGTGGGTGGTCATCGGCAGTGCCATTGGACTGCAATGCTGGAGCGCCATCACCGGCCGGCGAATCTGGGTGGAACCTATTGGCTACGTGCGTTCGGCGACTTTCCGGCCAGATGGCCGCGCGCTTCTCACAATCCAGGCAGAGGGCGCACGCGAATGGCCGTGGGAAAGAGATTCGGCAACCGGCTTGCCCCGGCTAGGGAAACCGCGGCAACTGACAGGCTTTGCTGGCAGTCCGGGGGCTTACAGTGAAGACAGTTCCGTGCTGGTGATTCCGCAACTCGAAGGTTTGTGGGTTTCCGACGCCCGTGTGCCGACCCCGGTTACTCTGCCGATGCGGATGTGCAATTTCGCGGCGGTGTCACCCGATGGCCAATGGGCTGCGGCATCTCCCTGGAGAGAGGATGCCGACCTCAAAGTCTGGAAACTGCCGGAGGGCAAGGAAGTCTATTGCCGGACCAATACCGAGGTTGTTGTTTGCTTTAGCGCCAATAACCAGTGGCTCGTCATACACAACACGGAAACCACCGAACTCATCGCCACCGGCACTTGGCGATCTGTCGCTCGCTGGACACACGACCGAGGCTCGGATTTGCCTTTTGCGCTTTCTCCCGACAGCCGGTGGATCGCGACCAGGCAGAAACTCGGACAGATCCGAATTTGTTCGCTTCCCGGCTTTGAACCCGTTCTGGACCTGAATGCTGACCCGGAATCGGCGCTGTGCTTCAGCCCGGATGGCCGGTTCCTGCTCACCCGGCGGTTCGGCAGCCAGTTCGCAATCTGGGACCTCGCGCGCATCAAGGAGAAACTCGACCCAATGGGCCTCGGTTGGTGAGGCTCGCGTGTGCCTGAAGGCACTCTCGGGGCTTCGTGCAAACCCGGCAGACTGGGCTTTTGGCGACCTATGGGAGAGCCAACTCGGACAGCCGCGTCGCCCTTAACGCCTTCCCCACAGAGAGAATCATCATCAAGCGGCTTGGCAGGTAGGCTCCGGATTATCATGACGACGCCGTACGTGACCGGCGTCGCCACCTTGGTGATAGGCAAATAACGACCTGCTCACTTTCAATCCAGGGGTCCGTGTCCATGTCCACGTCCGGGCGGAGGTCCGTTGCCTTGGCCGCGCCCATGATGTTCCCCTTGCCCACCCTGTTCCCCCTCATCCTCATCCCCCGGTGGCCGGTTCCTGGCAGAAACAGTGCCCCGATAGATTGCGGGCGGATTAGTGCCTTTCGCCGGCACCGCATACTGCAAATCCCCTGAGAGAGAGAAGCGGATTAGGTTGTTGGTGGGACCGTAAACGAATCGCTCCGTTGCTGCTAGAGTCCCGTTCACCACGTTGTTGGTTTCCACCGAAACAAAGGCCAGGCGCTCGGCCCGGGTGTGGTTGCTGTTGATAAGCCACGTGCCTCCGCTGAAAGTCAGCGGCGTGCAGATCGCCGTGAGATTTGTTCCCCTGATCACTTCCAACGCATCCGCCGTCCGGTTGTACACCAGCGTCAATCCCATCAGGTTGGTGATGCCCCTCTCGCGGGCGCATTCACGGATCAGGTCCGCATTCCTCACTCTCTCAAAAACGAGGTCGCCGTTGTGATTGGTGGAAATGCGCATCTCGTTCACCATGGCGGGATAGCTCTGGGCACTACCGGATGCCGTGACAAGCGGCAGCGTTAATGTGGTCACGAGCCCGAGCAGTATCATCTTTGCGCTTTTCATGTTGATTCTCCATTACTGGTTTATGTTCGAGTTAATCGGACAAAAGGGCTTTGCTCACCTTCCATGCCCGCATGCAAAAACCCTCCTGTCTCACAACAGCACCTATCTCACACAGTGAACAATTCGAAAACGGGGTGTTCTGCCCATCCAGGCCAGGGATTTTCCCAGGTACCGTCTGATGTCTCAGCCCATAGCGATGCCTTTAGGACCAACACGCTCCTTAAACAAAATGGTCGGAGCGACAGGATTTGAACCTGCGACGTCTTGGTCCCAAACCAAGTGCTCTAGCCAGGCTGAGCTACGCTCCGACCGCGAAGGCACGAATATCCCATAACAGCGCGCAGACGCAATTCCAAAGTGGCGGTTCCGGCTAGACGGAAGTTGCCGCCATGCTACAGTTTCTAGAGGTATGTCAACCCAAGCCCCGTCGGCATCGCAGAAAGTCAATCTCCGCCGCCCCGACATTATGTCGGCAGTGCAGGCCGAGGTGCTTTCCCATTACCGGAGCGAGTTGGTGGAACGGATCCGCGCCAACGGGCACATTCTCTCAGCGGGAGAACTCACCATCAAACTGGCGAAAGAATTCGGTTTTTGCTACGGCGTCGAGCGCGCCATCGACCTGGCTTACGCGGCCCGGCGCGCATACCCGGAGCGCCGCATCTTTTTGCTGGGCGAGATCATCCACAACCCCGAGGTCAACGACCAAATACGGCGGATGGGGATCGTCACCATCGCGGGCAAACCCAAGGACGAAGAGATCAACCAATTGCGGCCCGATGACATCGTCATCATTCCCGCGTTTGGGACGGAGGTCGCGACGCGCAAAAAACTCGAGGAGAAGGGCTGTCTGTTTGTCGATACAACCTGCGGAGACGTGATGAGCGTGTGGAAGCGTGTCCGTCAGTATTCCAAAGACTCAGTCACCAGCATCATTCACGGGAAGGCGTGGCACGAAGAGACGATGGCGACGAGTTCCCAGGCGCGCGCCAGCGGCCGGGGCCATTATCTGGTTGTATTCACACTCGCAGAAACGGATTACGTCTGCGACTACATTGTTCATGGTGGCAGCAAAACGGATTTCCTGAGCAAGTTCCGGGGCGCGTATTCGGAAGGGTTCGATCCCGATCTGCATTTGCAGGCCATTGGGGTAGCCAATCAGACGACGATGTTGCGGGGCGAAACCGAGGAAGTGCAGCGGCGGCTTAAGCGCGCTATGGCTCAGAAATACGGCGAGGCAGAACTGCCGAACCACTTCCGCTTTTTCGACACCATCTGCGGCGCCACGCAGGATCGGCAGGATGCGCTTGAGAAGCTGTTGCGCCAGCCGCTCGATCTACTGCTCGTCATCGGCGGTTACAATTCATCGAACACCTCGCACCTTGCGGAAATGGGCGAAGCGCGCCTGCCTACCTTCTTCATCAAGAACGCGCCCATGATGGTCTCAGAGAAGCTGATCCGCCACTACGACCAGCACGAGCACCAGGAGATCGAAACGCGAGACTGGCTGCCCACCGGCAAGGTCACGGTCGGGATCACCGCGGGCGCCTCCTGCCCCAACAACCTCATCGAAGATACCATCCGGCGGCTCTTTGATCTGCGTGGGATCTCGGTGCAGCAACTGCTGGCCAACCCGTAGGACGGGCATCCTGCGGGCCAATCGCTCACGTCCCTTTTTTCGGCACGAGGACCAGTTTTCCATCTTTGACCTCGATGCTTTGCAGGCGATTCAAAATCCCCGAGACACGCGGATTGCTATTAAGGCCAGCGGCAAGATTTTCCTGGCGAAGCTTATCCAGGTAGACTCCGGGCACCGGTTTTCCTTTAACCGCGATGTCCACGGGGCTGAGGTTCAGATTTCCATTTTGAAGGGAAAGCGCGAAGGAACCATTGCCATTCAGGTACCGGCCCTTGAACATCGACAGTCCAATCTGGTCCATCGGCAGGCTCACCTGCGCGTGCAAGCGGCCGTCCTTGATGGTCACGTATAGTTTGTCCTTCGCACCTCTCAAATCGGGGTTGCTATCGATGAGAGCATTGATCTCGTCGCCGCTAAGTTCCAGCGGGGACGTCGGCTGGCCCTTGCCGGTGGCATCGGAGAAGTTGTTGAACCGATGCTGCACCGCCTCGATTTCGGGCTGCGACAGTTGCAGCGCCGGCATTTTCATCGGCGCGGTGTCCGTGTACTGGTTCACCGCTTTCTTGAACAGGTGCAGTCCGAGCAAAAACACCAGCAACAGGGCGACAAGGCAAACGGCGCCGGCAATGCATCCGAAGAACAGGCAGCTATGCTGGCGTTTGGGAGGAGGTTGCTCGCTCATGGAAGCCCCCAGGACGATTTCACCCCGTCGGCATGTGCTGGTTCTTCATTGAAAATCCGTGTTTGGCCATCCGTCGCGCCTCGATCAGGCCATCGCGCCCGTTCCTTTCGGGCGGCCGACAAAGAAATAAATAAGCGCGCCGATAAAGTGCACGAAGATAATCACGAGGACCCACACGATTTTCTCCGTGTCGCTTAGCCCTTTGTTGGTAATTGCATGGACTAGCATCCAGATCCAAAAGACGAAGGCCGCCAGCGCAATGCCGCCCCCGATAAGCAGCGCGAAAAGCCCGAGAATAGACGAGATCATATGCAACCCTCCGGAAAACACAGCCGCCGTCCCAGGTCCCGGCCCGGCAACCACTCTGCCAGGCGGCACCCGGCTGTGACTGCGTCGATTTGTGAACGATTCATCTGACTACCCGGATAAAACACCGCATCACGCCCCTGCGCATCTATAATTTGCGCAGGGGTTTGTAACCTTCCCTGCCCCGTTCTTATGCCAGTAAAATGCCGCCCTGGCTCGCGTTACTCACTTGCTTCTGGTACCTGGCCAGCCAGCCGTTCAGGTCTCGTTTCACCGGCTGCCAGCTTTGTTTCCGTTGTTCGAGTTCAGCAGGGTCCACAAGGATGTCTATTCTCCGATTCGGGAAATCGATCCTCAGCCGGTCACCATTGCGCAGCAAGCCGATCGGCCCGCCTTCCGCGGCCTCGGGAGAGACGTGCCCGATGCACGCGCCGGCAGTGCCGCCGCTGAACCGGCCATCGGTAATGAGCGCCACTTTGTCGCTCAATCCCATCCCCACAATGTAGCTGGTCGGCGAGAGCATTTCCTGCATGCCCGGCCCCCCGCGCGGGCCCTCGTTGCGGATGATGACAATGTCGCCCGGGTGTACTTTGCCGGCGAGAATCCCCTCGCAAGCATCCTCCTGGCTTTCAAAGATCACGCACGGACCCTCGAAGGCAAAACCCGGCCCGCAGAACGCTTTGAAAGCGTCGCTGATTCCCGCCGTCTTAACGACGCTGCCTTCCGGCGCGAGCTGGCCGTACAGAATCGCCAGGCCGCCATCCTGCGTATAGGCGGTCTCCCTGGTGCGGATGCAATCCAGCGGATTGAACATGAACGCCGAATCGTACGGCATCAGGCCGCTGGGTTGCGCCTCTTTGAGCTGCGCCGGCCGATATTCGTGGTAGGCCTTGCTGATTTGCCAATTGCGGAGCCGGCCGGTTCGCAGCAGGCAACGCAGCTTCTTCTCGCCGCCTTTCTCATATTGCGAAACCAATAGCACCGGTGTGCCCTTGAGTTGCCCCAGTTCGGTGCGTACCATTCCCTTGAACTCGGCGAATTTCTGCGTCAGCCCAGCCTCAATTTGTCCCGGCCCTTTCCAGGTCGTCTGGTCATCCACCGCCAACTCGGCATCGGTCGTGAACAGCGAAGCGGCGGCGGCCGCATCACTCATGTTAAACGCGGCGGCAAATCTCCACAGCGTGATCGCTCGAGGGTCAGCCGGAAAAAACATCATCGGCTTCGGCGCGAGGTTGCCGTTGGCGGTCCGGGCGGCCGGACCGAGCTTGTCATTTGGATCGAGGACCAGCGCCGAGCAACCCGAGACCCGAACGGTTTTCGCCCAGTCGGTGCATTTTTCGGAACGGACATCCCATTCGTCGATGTTCTCACCAATGGTTTTGCCGGTGACGGTTTTGCAGGTGACAGTCAGCGCGCCCATGCGCTTGAGTTCGCCAAGAATGGTGTGGATGCCGCCCGCGCGGTGAACATCCTGAACATGGTAGTTCGAGGACGGAGACACCTTGCA
>DATDCV010000176.1:0-1765 GCA_036524155.1 Verrucomicrobiia bacterium | reverse complement strand
TAGAGGCTGTCGGCAGGAGTCGAGACCACCCCGGTATAGGCGCCGTTATCACCGGACGCGTTGAAGTAAGATTGGCCCTGGGCGGCCATTTGCTGGAAGATCGTTTGGGTGGTGGCGTCAGTGGGATAGGTCCAGGAAGCGCTAAGCTGCTTTGCCAGGTTGTCGGTGGCCATCCGGTTTAGAATATCGTTTCCGGAAAGCCCTTCGTACACAATGATCCCGGCCAGCCCCGGCGCCATCGCCATGCACACCTCGATATCCAAGGCGACCTCGACGTTGCCCTGCCCGGGAGACCCGTCGAACCCGTCGAGCAGGACGTTTATTAAAGGCACATTGGTCAACCCGGCACGGCTCGCGTAAACGTTGATGTCGTTCGGGTAATAGCCGTCGAATTGCAGCAAACCCACGTACTGGCCTGCCCCGCTGAGTGCCACACCCGGCGCATAGGCTGCCCGAAAGTCCTTCCCCATATACGTCCCATTCGGGCCCGAACCCGCCTTCGGGACCGGGCCCGGGCCCTCGCGGATCGGCTCGGGATGCAGGCTGGCGGGATGCGGCACAATATAGTTATCCAATCCGCTGATGCGCAGGATCGGCACGTCCAAATCGATCCGCGGCTCGCTGTCGGGCGCGAAAAATGTCCGTGCCTCTTGCGGGTGTTGATATTCTCGCAAGGTCAGGTGCAGAGTGCGCTCGATGTCCCCGGCGGGAGCTTCTACATCCAGCAACACGCGGTTGGGATGGGTAGCAACAATCGTGAACCCGCTTGCTTTGAAAAACTCCGCCACCGACTCGTATGATTCCATGCCCGGGCCAAACCGGGCGGCGAAATCTTGCGGGGTCAGAAACCTGCGGAAGGCGGGGCTGCCGGGATCGTACAGGTCCTGCAGCAAAGTTGCCAATTCAGCCTGGTTCCGCAGCGGAAGGCCGATGGTCAGGCGCAGGCGCTTGGCCGCCGGCAGACGCCCCACCATCTTCGCGGTCGCCGCAGCGGGGAGCATGTGCTCCTTAAGCTGTTGACTCGCCTCCGAGTCCGACGCCAAAGCCAAGGCCCAAACGAGAATCAGGATGATGTACCAGGAATTCTGACCAAAACGGGATGACATAACTTATAATTGCCACCGAAACCCCGTCAGGCAAGGTGGAAAGTAAACGGCTCTAATGGACCAGTCGCGGGTAGGTCAAACACCCGGTGCGCGCGGACTTCAATCCGCGGCGTTAGCCCACTTCGCGCGCTGCTGGGATCCGAGGCGTCCGGGGTCCACGATTCAGTTCTTCTGCTTGGCCCCCTCCACCCACGGCCAAGGCCCCCAGCCTCCCAGCCGTACCATCGCAGCAATCAATACAGCTCACAAAATTATTGATTCACGACCTCGCCTCTTCTCCTGCTAAACTGCGACCCGATCGAATCAACCAAACCATGAACACACCCGCCAAACGCTTCCTGTTTTGGACACCGAGGGTTCTGTGCCTCCTGTTCGCCGTCTTCATCAGCCTGTTCGCGTTGGACGTATTCGAGGAAAACCACGGCTTCTGGGACACCACTATCGCCCTGCTGCTTCACCTGATCCCGACGGGCATTTTGCTGCTCATCCTCGCCGTCACTTGGCGGTGGGAGTGGGTCGGCGGTCTGTTGTTCCCTGCCCTGGGCGCACTGTATATCATCAAGTTCTGGGGCAGGTTCCACTGGTCCGCGTACGTGATCCTTTCCGGATCGTTATTCGTCCTCGGAGCACTGTTCCTGCTGGGCTGGGGATATCGGGCC
>DATDCV010000175.1:0-2551 GCA_036524155.1 Verrucomicrobiia bacterium | reverse complement strand
CGGATAAATGCCCGCCCTTCTTCAGAGCGCAGCCACGCGATGAAGTCTTTCACCGCCGGTCGCCGTGCTGTCTCGGCGCGCATCACCAGGTCGTAACGCTCGCGGTTGAGGCCTTCAGCCGCATCGGCCAGCAGCGCCTCGAACTCGCCCCCGTGAGCCTGGAACCCGTCATCAAGTCCATCCTTTCCCGCCTGGAGCAGGACATTCAGGAAAAGGGCGGCCGTGTCGACGTCTCCGGCCCATGGCCAAGGGTGCTGGCACATCAGCCCGTCCTCGAGCAAGTCCTCACCAACCTGGTCAGCAACGGGCTAAAATTCGCCCGCCCAGGCACTCCGCCGGTGGTGACGCTTCGCGCCGAGGAAACCCAGGATTTCATTCGCCTCTGGGTCGAAGACAACGGCATCGGCATCCGCCCCGAACATCAAGACCAGATCTTCCGCCTTTTCAACCGCCTCCACGGCGACAAATATCCCGGCACCGGCGTTGGCCTTGCCATCGTCCAGAAAGGCATCGCACGCATGGGCGGCAACGTCGGTCTCGAATCTACTCCCGGTCAGGGTAGCCGCTTTTGGATCGACCTCCGGAAAGTCCCCGCGCACTAACCCGCCATTCTTTCCCATGTACCGCACTGCCAGCAGTGGCTCACTTCTCCTCGACTTTATGAATCAAAACCGAACCATCCTCGTGGTGGACGACAACGTTGACGATATCTTCCTTGTCCGAACCGCCTTCACAAACGCCAAACTCAACACCCCCATCCAGGAAGTGCACAATGGCGACGAAGCCATCGCCTACCTGCAAGGCGACCCCCCCTTTGACGACCGCAGCCAATTCCCTCTGCCCGCCCTCATGTTGTTGGATCTCAACATGCCAATGCGCAACGGTTTTCAGGTCCTCGAATGGCTCCGCGCCCAGCCCGGCCTCAAACGCATCAACGTCGTCATCATCACCTCGTCCTTGCGCGAGGAAGACGTTGACCGCGCCTTCGACCTCGGCGCCAATTCCTTCATCGTCAAACCCAGTTCCATTGAAGGTCTGACTGCCATCGGTCGCTGCCTCCGCGACTGGATAAACTGCACCCAATTCCCTCACGTCGCCGAACCAGCCGGCGTCTAACAGCAGGCCGCGCACTCGTCCGCGTGGCCTCCTTGCTTAGCTTCGGCTCTGCCATTGCGTGCGCGCCAGACGCAGGCGCTTCACCCATCGTGTCCGTCCTCCCCCACGCCGTTTGCACTGGCATCCACGCGAAACAAGCCCCGCAAACAGAGGCGCGCAGTTGCCTTTAGAGTGGAATTTCGCGCCCGCCCGCCGCCGCTGCAAGTTCCTGGCCCCCGCTCCGCGCCAGCACCCCTACAAGCTGCTAAGCCTCTAGCCCTCTGGCCGGGCAGGCCACCGCGCAAGGCGCCGGATACCTCAGCTTTCCGGCTCGGCTGCCTCGCTTCTCTGGCCGCCACCGGCCAACCGCTGCCGCTCGGACTCCAGGTAGCCGTTCGTCATAGGGTCGACCCGGTCCGCGTGAGCTTTCGCCCACTTCAACCAGCGCTCCTGCCAACCGTCCTGCGCCTGCGCTTCCCGCGCCAGGACGCCTTCGCACGCGCGGATGAACCGCCGGACCAATCGCGCCTCCCTCCAGTTGTCGGCCATCGTTACCAGCCTCTCCCGATTGTCCTCCTCCTCGCGCTGGCGCCGCTCGATCTCCTTCCGCCGCTCCTCCTCCTTGCGCCGTGCCTCCTGCTCGCGCGCCCATTGCTCCTCACGGCGTCTTCTGCATTCCTCGCGTTCCGCCCGGACCCTGTTGGCCACCTCCTCAGCGCTGGCGAGCGCTTCGATAATGTCCCCCACCTGGTCCTCGAGCGAAACCCGCTTGGAATCCTGCCAGATCTGATCATTCAGGTCCGTCCCGTGCATTTTGAACCTTAGCAAACCCGAGCCCTTCCATTCGTGCCTATCCCACCTGGAATACCCCTTCGCTTCCTTTTCCTCGTCCGTCAGATCCAAAGGCAACATCTTCATCGCCTCCCGGATGTGGATACGCACCTCCTGCTTGCCGATAAACAACCGCAGCCGCCAGCGCTCCGGCCCGGTCACAAACTTTCCGCCAAGCTCAGTGATACCCTTTACAATGGCGTCGTAGACGAGCAACGCCCGGTCGAGCTGCCCGGGCGAAACATCAAGACTGAGCGGATGGTCCAACTGAATGGCCCGCGTGTGGACCATGCCCTTGTCCAGGTAGGTGTCCGTCGTGAGCGCCCTCCGAGTCTGCTTCACGAACCGATGCGCGTTCTCAAAACTCTTCGGCACCTCGACCTTCCGCCGTGGCTTCTCCACCTCCTTCACGGTCCCCAGTTCCGCCGGCCCCTTTTTTCGCCCCTCACCCGGACTCTTCAGAGACACGCTCGCTGCAGTGGCGTGGCCTGCCTCAGGCAACGGAGGGCGCCCAACCTCCCATCCCCTTCTGACCAATGTCCAGTGGCCAGTCCCCGGCCGCGGCACGTTCATTTCATCGCACGCTTGGACGATTGCCGCGATGGTCGTCCCCCATGCCGGCGCC
>DATDCV010000174.1:0-14836 GCA_036524155.1 Verrucomicrobiia bacterium | reverse complement strand
TGGAGAAACCGTTTACGTGTCCTCGAAGCACCCGAACGGCCTCCTGCCTGCGGAATACAAGCGCTTGCTCAAGTCCGACCCGAGTGCTGCGCGTTGGGGCTGGCGCATGATGCGCCGTGACATGGGCGTTTATGCCCGTGGTGCGGTGAGCCATGCCGACCATGCCACCATCACGTTGCCGTTCTGGCACCGTGTCATGATGAACACGGAAACCCAGAGCCGCACGATGCAATTCGTGGCATTCCTGGACTAATCATCAACAAAACCTCGAGCGGCGTTGCCAAGGTGCGCCGCTCGAGCCGATTTCCGTCCTGTAGCTCAAAAGCAGAGCACCCGGCTGATAACCGGAAGACGCAGGAGTGTTACCTGCCGGGACGACCACTTTATGGCCGTCCGCAAGGACCTCGAGTAGCTGAGGCAGATTAGCGCCTTCCTGAAGAGGAGGAGACGTTGGCGCGATACCAACCTCGAGGACCACTTAACCAAAAACCAATCCCGCTCCCGCGGGCAGATCCGCCTTCGCCTGATGGCTTCGGCGGACAGGAAGGAAGCATGAACACTCTGACTGAGACCAATGTGCGCCTCTTCGCTTCTGCCAAGAGCTGGATTGAAGGCGAAGCTCTCCGCCAGCTGTATGCAACCTCCAAGTTGGAAGGGATGCGCCTGGCGGTGGGTTTCCCGGATCTGCACCCGGGCAAAGGCAGCGCGGTCGGCGCGGCATTCGTAACCGAAGGCCTCGTTTATCCTTACCTCATCGGTGGGGATATCGGCTGCGGTATGGCAGTCTTCGAGACCGATCTCGTTCGTCGGGACGTGAAGCTCGACCGCTGGGCTCAGACCCCGTTCGATCTTGAGCACCTCTGGACCGACGAAATCAGCGAAGTTCTCGCCAAGGAGGAACTCGAGTCGACCGAGTTCGATGAAGCTCTCGGAACGCTCGGAGGTGGAAACCACTTCGCCGAACTCCAGGCTGTCGAGGAAGTTCTGAACGCCCGCGAGTTCAAGAAGCTTGGCCTGGGCAAGCAGCAACTGGTCGTGCTGGTTCACAGCGGTTCGCGTGGGCTGGGTGAGTCTGTCCTCCGTGACTACGTCACCGAGCATCAGGCCAGCGGGTCGGATGCCGAATCCTTCGCTGCTGCGGCTTACCTGCAGGGCCATGACCTGGCAGTGCGCTGGGCCAAGGTCAACCGCAAGCTCCTGGCCGAGCGTTTTGTTCAGGCACTCGCAGCGGAAGCTGACCTGCTCTGGGATGGTACCCACAACAGCATCACTCCCCGGCAACTCGAAGGGGAAACCGTTTGGGTTCACCGAAAGGGAGCTGTGGTAGCTGAAGAGGAAGCCGTGATGATCCCGGGCTCCCGCGGTTCTCTGAGCTACCTGGTCAAGCCGCTGGGCGATGGCGAAAGCCGAGCCTGGTCGCTGGCCCACGGTGCAGGCCGCAAGTGGGCCCGGAGCGAGGCACGCCTGCGCATGCGCGAGCGGTTCGGAAAGGAGCAGCTCGTGCAGACTTCGTTAGGCAGTCGCGTAATCTGTGGGGAGCGCGACCTGCTCTACGAAGAGGCGCCCGCCGCTTACAAAAACATTGAAGCAGTGATTGAGGACCTCGTGGATGCCGGGCTTGTCTCGGTCATCGCGACCTTCCGTCCGCTGCTCACTTACAAGACGCGTGCCGATCAACGGTAACGCTGTCTCCTGCCGCCATGGAGGATTCGAAACCACGGGGTTAAGGCTTGTCCGCGAGCAGCCACCCTGTGGGTTTCGTCTTCCTGGCTACGATTTTCTGTCCGTGAATGCAAAGCAGCTCGAGCGGCCGGCCCTTCAAGCCGGGCCTAGTCGGTGCGAGTCCGACCACGGATGCCAATCGCTCTCAAGGTGTAATTAGTTCTGCACGCCGGTTTGCGAAGCCGGAAGTTCGTGGTGCAAGTCCACGTGAGAGCACCATTTTAATGGTGATCATGATGTAACAGCAGCATCACGCCCCGTGAAGGCGTTTGTGCCGGTGCGAATCCGGTTGGTCACCCCAATTTAGATGGGCCGAAGTTTGCAGGTTATCGCACCAAAACGAAAGGGGTGGTTGCTCACCGTGAGAGAGCCGCCGGACGAAAGTTCGGTGTCGCGGGTTCGAGTCCCGCTTGCGAAGCCCCGTATCTGCAGCGCCACTTGTCCATCTGATCACCCCGTAGTTCAACGGCGAGAGAACACCCGGGTTCAGCCCGGGAGATGTGGGTTCGATTCCCATCGGGAGTGCCAATTTAGACGGGCCGTTGAGTATGGATTATCGGTTAAGCGAGAAATCGCGAGCGGGTTCGAACCCCGCCCCAGCCGCCAATATGGCTGGGTGTCCATCTCGCCTCTTGTCCGTCGCGCTATTTGAAAGGGCCGACCGAATGCAGGTTACCGCCTCCGCCATATGGAGGCGTAGCTCAGTGGTAGAGCACCCGAGTCCAATCCGGGAGGTCGCGGGTTCGAATCCCGTCTCTTAAACACGCCTCTGTTCAAGCTTTGCCCTTCAAAAAATGCGGAGCGCAATCCCGGATCGATTGGGGTTTCGGATTGCCCTCCGCGCCTTAGCTTTCGACGGGTCGCAGGATTGGGTTATCGCTCCATAAGCGCGAGGTCGCCGGTTCGAGTCCGGCCTCCGGCCACCAATGCCGGAGTAGTTCAGGGGTAGAACGCGTTACTTCCCAGTTCGTCTTTTATCCGTCGGTCTCTTTTAGCGGGCCGAAGATCATGGGTTATCGGACACTGCAGGTTGGCGGTTCATATCCGTCCTCGCGTTTCGACGCGAGTAGCTCAATTGGCAGAGCGACAGTGCTATCCAGGTCGCTCCTTGCCCGCCGTCTTGTCATCCCGGGTTTACCACTTTTGATGGGCCGAAGTTGTGGGTTATCGCATATTATTGGTTCGACTCCAGTGGCCGGCTCAATATGCCGGCCTAGCTCAATGGTAGAGCAGCCCCCGCGTCGTATGCGGGCTTAATTCCACGGCATCCCTTGCCCATCCATTTTTCAGCGCCTCCTGCAAGATGACTCCCGAGTCAAGCAGGTTGCCCTTTGCACCATAGTTCAGCGCCGAGCGTCCGGTTATTGTCGTCGCAGTTCTTTCCCAAAGAGGTGGAGATGGGGGAAACGCCAACAAATCGATATGAATGAAACAACATTGGTCCGGCCGCCGCGGTCGGACAAACCGCCGTAGTGAGGAGCCGGGGGTTGCTTCCTAAGCAACCAACTCGCCACAGCTCCTCTTGCCTGCTGAAATGCGGGCCGCTGGTTGTGGGTTACCAAACTCCGGAAGAAAAAACGGTTCTGAGGAACCGAAGCCCTTGAATGGGCAAAAAAGTTTGCGAGCCGCCACCTGACACTTCGTCAGCGCTGGCGGTCGCACCTTCCGAGCCTGCTTGGATCAGGTTTCCGCGGTTTTGATCTCCGCCTCGAAAAAGCTTTCCAACTGGGGCAGGAGGTCGACGTCGTAGAACTTTGATTTTAAAACGTGTTCGAATTCAGACTTAGCATCGGGAATTCGTCGCACTCGTGCCAGGGCGAATGTATAAGCCAAGACCAGATCCGGATAACAATAGAAATCAACCGGTCTTGCTGTGCGCTTCGCCTCATCGATAGCAGCTACGATGTCGATGACGGAGTTAAAGCGTTGGAACCATCCTGTTATCTCGGTTACGGATTGGGCCGCGATGCGTTCCACCTTTTCACCGAAAGTCTCGCGACTTTTGTCGATCATCCAGTCCCAGCGGGTCTTTTTGCCTGTCTCAAACGAAAAATGAACAGCTGCATGTTTTGGCTTCGGGCGCATTTTGAATTCGCCCGCCACAAGCCGCGGAACAAAGTCTAGTGAGATGGCCCCAGACGGATAATAGGCAGCGCCGTTACGCTGGGGGTGGATGAGAAACAGATACTTGAAGCCGAGATCCGTTTCTTGCACCCACTTTCGTGAGGCCACAGCCTCGAACCCGCTAAATAACAGCCGACTGCCGAAAATCCGTGCGAGGATGCTTTCGATTTCGGCCGCGGTGAGGAACTGTGCGTTAAAGGATTCCTGCATTCTTGTTGAAATAGTAGGAGAAAGTGCCGCTCTGAAAAGCATCTTTGGCGTCTTAGTCGGAACGCCCCACTCCATTTCCTGCGGGCCGAATGGCATGGGTTACCTCTGTTAAAGGACAACTCCCACGCTTACCAACTTGTCCGCAGTTCCAACACATAATCCGTGCCGAAGGTTGGCGGCGCAATCAGAGGAAAGGAGGCCAGCATGGCTCTCAATTACGCAAAGCTGTTCAACCGCCGGGTGACTCCGCAGTCGCGGCCAATCCCGGGCTCGACCCAGGTGGCAAACTCGGGTGGAGGCTACTCGTGGCAGGTCGATGACTGGACCCGGTTCGACCGGTTCCTGATCCTCGGCGCCGAGGGTGGAACCTATTACATCACCGAGCGGGATCTCGTGAAGCAGAACCACGACGCGATTGTCCGCTGCATCAAGCTGGACGGTATTCGTGCCGTGAAGCGCATCGTGGAGATCAGCGACAGCGGTCGCGCGCCGAAGAACGACCCGGCTGTGTTCGCCCTGGCCCTGGTAGCCGCTCACGGCTCGCCGGAAGCCAAGGCTCTGGCGTTCCAGAACCTGGCCAAGGTCTGCCGCATCGGCACCCACCTGTTCCACTTCGCGGAGTATGTGAATGCTCTGCGCGGTTGGGGCCGTGGCCTCCGTAACGCGGTTGGCCGCTGGTACCTGGAGCAGGAAGCCGACAAGCTGGCTTACCAGGTCGTGAAGTACCAGCAGCGCGACAGTTGGTCGCACGGCGACCTCCTGCGCCTGGCCCACTCGTATGGCCCCGGCTTCTTTTCGTCGATTATGAAATCGACGACCTCCTTCCAAGTTCTGTCTGGCATGTGCGGGTCGGCTGCGACCATATACGCACGCGCGATCTGTAGGTTTACGGCCCCCATTTGCGCTGACTCGGATTGCGCGTGCAGCAGTCTGCGGGCTGTGTTCTTATCGGCCGTGCCGAGGCTCTTTTGCTCCCCAGTCTCGGTGTCCTCTGAGTAATAAATTCCCCGCCGACGAAATAATCTGAATGGCGCTTTCATGGTCGCAGAAGAGTTTAGTTGGAGTTCGCCGACGGCGCATGCGCGTGGGTCAGCAGTCGGTTGGGAGTCGAGCAAAACCAGGACGCACCTACGCCAGAATGTGGGCATTTCACTGACAATTTCACTGACAGTACGCCCCTAAAACGGCCTTTTTCGGAGAGAGATCTGCGAATTCCTGAGGAAAATAGGGATGGAGGCGAGGGTCGGAATCGAACCGACGCATAAGGCTTTTGCAGAGCCCTGCCTTACCACTTGGCTACCCCGCCTTCGGGCTGTGTGCCGAAAGTTAAAGCAGGCTGGCTGGAGAGCAAGCTTAATTAGGGGCTTAATTAGGGGCTGGTCAGGGCTTGGGTTGGGCGGAGTGGAGGTATTTTTCAGGATGTGGGACGGAAGAGATGACGTTGAAATGGAGAATTTCGCCCTGGCGGAATATCTCGTAATCGAGGATGGCCCGATCGTGGTCGGGGTAGTGGGCCAACTTGTGGGCGATCATTGATTTAAGCATCGTGATGCTTTGCCCATGAGTAGAGGATACCGAAGGCGTTACCGGGGGGCCAGAGAGTCGTCGAACACGAGAGGGCGATTGGGAGAAAGGGTGAGGTCCCGGGTGGTGTCGGCGTAGCGGACGCGGGTTTTGACGGGGTCTTTGGAAAGGAGGCGGACCTGGGTGAGCTTGTTGTTCTGCCACCCAAGATCAACGGTAACGCCGCCGCGAGCGCGGAGGCCTTTGACGGAGCCTTGGGGCCAGGCGGAGGGCAAGGCAGGCAGGAGGTGAATTTCATAGCCGCCGTCGGGGGTCCGGACGTGGCTTTGGAGCAGCATTTCGGTGAGGCCGGAGACCGCGCCGAAGTTGCCGTCGATCTGGAACGGGGGATGGGTGTCGAAGAGGTTGGGGAGGGTTTTGTCACGGAGCAAATTGGTGACGAGTTTAAAGGCGTGGTCGCCGTCATGGAGGCGGGCCCAGAGGTTGATCTTCCAGCCGAGGCTCCAGCCGGTGGCGCCGTCGCCGCGGCGGACAAGGCTTTTGCGGGCGGCGTCGAATAGCTCGGGGGTGGCGAGGCTGAACATGCCGCCGGGATAAACACCGAAAAGGTGGGAGACGTGGCGGTGCTGGGGTTCGACTTCTTCGTAGTCCTCGATCCATTCCTGGATGCCGCCGGTGCGGCGGCTAATTTGAACGGGGGCGAGGCGTTCGAGTGCGCGTTGGCATTCGGCGCGGAAATCGGGGTCGCAATCGAGCACCCTGGCGGTTTCAACGCAGGCGCCGAGGAGTTCGTGAATGATTTCGAGGTCCATGGCCGCGCCATAGGTGAAGAGCTGGGTTTGGCCATTGGGCAGGCGGAAGGAGTTTTCGGGGGAATGGGAAGGGTTGGTGACGAGTTTGCCGGCAGCGGGAGTGCCGGCAGGTGCTTCGACGAGGAAATCGAGAATGAAGCGGGCGGCGCCTTTCATGAGGGGCCAGCCGCGCTGGCGGAGGAAGTCGCGGTCGCCGGTGAACTGGTAATGCTGCCAGGGGTGGAGGGCGAGCCAGGCGGCGCCGACGGGCCAGATGCCCCAGGGTCCGTCGGCAGGGGCGGTGAAGCCCCAGGCGTCGGTGAGGTGATGGACGACCCAGCCGCGGGCGCCGTAGAGGGTTTGGGCGCTGCGTTCGCCCGGTTTGACGATAGCATCCATGAGGTCAAAAAGAGGCAAATGGCATTCGGGAAGCGCGGTAGTTTCGGCCGGCCAATAATTCATCTGGAGATTGATGTTGATGTGGAAATCGGCGTTCCAGGGGTTCTCGAGTTTCCAGGCCCAAATACCCTGGAGGTTGGCGGGCATGGAGCCGGGGCGGGAGCTGGAGATGAGCAGGTACCGGCCGAACTGGAAGTAATTCTCGACGAGGCCGGGGTCGGGCACGCCGGTTTGTTTGATGAGCGCGATGCGTTCGTCGGTGGGGAGGGCGGCGGCGGCAGCGGGCGCAGGGCGGAGGTCGAGCGAAACGCGGTGGGCGAGCTGCTGGTAATCGGCGATGTGTTTCTCTTTGAGGACAGCGAACGATTTCGCGGAGGCCTTCGCGATGGTCTCCGCACAACGGGCAGCAGGGTCGATGGTTTCGACGGAGCCGGTGAAATTTTTGAGGCCGGGGTAGCTGGTATCGCCGGCGATGAGGAGCGTGACGGAATTGGCGCCGGTGACGGTGAGGATGCCCTCGTCATTGGAGACCTTGCCGCCGTCGTTCAGGGCGGTGAGTTGGGCGGCGAACTTCATGCCCCGCTGCCGGCCGGCGTCGTCTTTTCGGTCGATGCGACCGGTGAGGAGGATGGAGCGCGGGTCGGCGGGGGCAGGGCCGCATTGGGCGTCGCGCTCGCGCTTGAGGATGGCGCGGAAGCTGACCTGGCCGGGTTTATCGGCGGTGAAGCGAAGGACGATGACGCGGTCGACGGCGGTGGCGAACGCTTCACGGGTGCAGGTGACGCCGTCGTGCGCATAGGAGACGGAGGTCCAGGCTTCGTCGAGGTTCAGGGTCCGCGAGTAATGTTGGATGTTTTGGAGGTGGGGAGTTTCAAGCCAGAGTTCGCCGAGGGTTTGGTAGGATTTGATACGCGGGGGGCGGCCCATCATGGTTTTGCCGGCAAGATCGACGGCTTCCTGATTTTTTCCGTCGAAGAGCAGGCGGCGGATTTCGGGCAGGGCCTTGGCGGATTCGGGATTGTTGGGGTCGAGGGGGTAACCGTCCCAGAGAGTGTCGACGTTAAGCTGGAGGCGTTCGTCGGCGACGCCGCCGAACATCATGGCGCCGAGGGCGCCGTTGCCGATGGGGAGGGCTTCCTCCCAGACTTTGGCGGGGCGAGTGTACCAGAGCAGGTGGCGGCCAGCGGGAGTGGAGGCGCTGCTTTCGAGCCGGGCGCGGTCGGCCCAGACGTCGCGGATTTCTTTTCGCTCGAGAGCCGGCGTGGTTTCGGCGGGAGGGGAGGATTTCCTCGCCGAAGAGCGCGAAGGGGTGGCGGCGTGGAGGAGTGGCAAGGTCCCGAGGAGCGTGAGAAGGAAGAGGATTTGTTGGTTCAGTTTCATATCGGAACGTCGGTGGCAGAGTAGGGCGCAAGAGGGAGAGAAAAAAGCTGAAAGCGGGGGGGGAGGAGGACAAGCGGGCGGGTGAAAGAGAGCCGAAATCCGAAATCCGAAGGTCGAAAGAAGACCGAAATAGCCGCGAAGAGGCGCAAAATGCGCAAAAGAGTTTTGGCTCTGGGCCGTTCGATGAAATCCGAAATCCGAAAACCGAAATAGCCGCGAAGAGGCGCAAAATGCGCAAAAGAGTTTTAGCTCCGGGCGGGTGAACGGAATCCAAGAACCGAAAACGGAATATTGAGAGTTCCCCGATTTTGAATGGAGACAGGCGGGACGGCTGTCCTACGGTTTTGGGTGGTGACAAAATCATGGCAGGCTCTAGGTTAGGCTTGCAGATGGACGAGCCAATCCAGCTTCCAATTGATGGCGTGTTGGACTTGCACACTTTCAATCCGCGCGAGATCAAGGACCTGGTGCCGGATTACCTGGCGGCTTGCCGGGAGAAAGGGATCTTCAATGTGCGGATTATCCATGGCAAAGGGATTGGGAATCTGAAGCGCACGGTTCACGCCATCCTTTCCCGGCATCCGGATGTGGTTTCGTTCACGCTGGACCACGCGCAGTTTGGCGGATGGGGAGCCACGCTGGTGAGTCTCCGCGGGAAGTGAGGCGAAGAACGAAGAGAAACCCGAAATCCGAAATCCGAAGTCCGAAAGAAACCCGAAATCCGAAGGAACACCATCCCCAACCCGGTGTTTAGCCGAGAGATCTCGCCTCGCGCAGCGACTCCTGCAGCGCGTGGTCCTGAGGTTCCGATTTTCAGTGTTCTGGTTTTGAATTTCATAAGCGCGCTTGCTGAGCTAACTTGGTCGCTCGTATCGACCAAAACTGCGCTTGAGATCCCCGTCACAAACGCCGCTGCGAGCGGAGCTGAGAGACACGCTGGTGCTGGCCGGGCCCATCGTGCTGAACCAGGTGGGGCACATGTCGATGGGGCTCGTGGACACGCTGGTAGCGGGACGCATCAGCACGACCGCGCTGGCTGGACTTGGGCTGGCTGCCAATTTTTTCTGGACCTTCACCAGCATTTTCGTCGGATACCTGCTGGCGCTGATACATATTTTTCGCAGGCGGTTGGAGCGGAGGACGAACGGGCGTTAAGCAAGTATTTCCAGCAGTCATTCTGGTCTTGCGGGATTGTCTCAGTGGTGTCGGGTGTTTGTGTCGTTATCGGCGCGCTGCTGTACGTACACTTCGCACCAGCCAGCGGCATGCGCGATGCGTTTGCGACCTACATCAGAAACATCATCTGGTGCGTGCCGGGCATATTCCTGTACGTGGTGATGCTGCGGTATTGGCAGGCGCGGCACAGGGTGATGCCGTTTGTGATCATCGTATTGGCGGCCAACGCGCTAAACCTCGCGGCGTGCTTCGGGTTGGGCCTGGGAAAATGGGGTTTGCCCAGGCTTGGCATCCAAGGCATCGCGGTGGCGACGGTTATCTGCCGCTACGCGATGGTGGCGGCGGCGCTGGTCTTCACCTGGAACGAACTGCGCCCGGGGCCGTTCCGGCTGCCGCGGATCGACTGGGGAATCCAGCGCCAATTCCTGGCACTGGGCCTGCCCGCGGGCGGGCATACCGCGCTGGAGATCGGCGCTTTCACGATCGCCACCTTCGTGGCGGGCGCGCTGGGTCCGGCGCCGCTGGCAGCCCACCACGTCTGTCTGATGATGGCCGCCTTCACTTTCATGTTCCCGCTGGGGTTCTCATCAGCGGCGGCGGTGCGCGTCGGGATGTTTGTCGGCGCCGGCCAACCGGAGCGGGCGCGGATCGCGGGGTGGCTGTGCATCGGGGTCTCCGTTTCGGTCATGAGCGCTTTTGCGCTGGGCTACCTGGCGTTTCCGCGGGGGCTGCTAGGCTGGTTTACCAAGGACGCGGAAGTCGTGAGCATCGGGGTCAAAATTCTGATGCTCGTGGCGCTGTTCCAGATAGCCGACGGCACGCAGGTGAGCACCACGGGCGCACTGCGCGGTCTGGGGAACACGCGCGCGGCGATGATCGCGAATTTGATCGGCCACTATCCGATCGGCCTGGCCCTCGGGCTCGTGTTGTGTTTCGGCTTCGGCCTGGGCGCGGTGGGGCTGTGGGCGGGCCTGGCCGCAGGGTTAATTGCCGTGGCGATCCTGCTGGTGCGGCAATGGTTGGCGGAAACGAGAGATGTGTCGCGGCTGAAGTCCGTTCTGGCGAGAGCGGAAGGGTGAGGGAACCGCGGAACACGCGAAATGGACGGAAGGGAAGGGCGGTGGAGTGTGAAAACGTTGAAGGGTGAAAACGTTAAAGCGTTGAAGCGTTAAAGCGTTAAAACGTTAAAAGGGTGAAGGGGTGAAGCGGTGAAACTGTGAAGCGGTGAAGGGCAGGAGTAAGAGAATTGGAGTGCGGGTGCTCCTGGGGGTGGAGAGCGGGAGGGAGTCGAGCGTGCGCAGTCTCAGGTTCAGGGGTACAAAGAGCGAAAGGGGGTTCAGGAGGTCAAAACGCAAAAGTTCGTTTCGAGCAACTCGAAGCTAAGCTCCATCGCACCGGTTTTGCCACTGGTGCCTGGATGTCGCTGGCGTAGCGTTTTCGGGGGCGACGGTCCAAAAACAGGTTGGACAACGTGGCAGCACTCTCAGTAACGTGGACTAAATGAACAAGAGTCCGCTACCTCGGCTGTTGCTGGCAGTACTGGCGGTGATCGCGATTTGGTCACTGGTCCTGTGCTGGGTTTACTTGAACAGGGCCAAGCAGGTTCGAGACACGCAAATGATGACCAACCTGATGAACTCGCGGCAGCAGTTCTTCGTGATGCTGGTCAACGACTGCAACGAATACGCCAAGCACAGTCCGGCGATGGAACAGCTCCTGCGCTCGTTGAGCACCGGACCGCAAGCGGCCGCACTCACCGCCCCGGCCGCCAAACCGCCGACCAAGTGACCACCTATGGAAGACCAACCCCTGTCACAACCATCTCCCAATGACGGCCTGGCCGAAGTGAAGGCCCAATATGATTCGCTCCATTCGCTGGTGGTTTCACTGTTGCTACTGGTGATTGTCATCAGCGGCACGTTTTGGATCTTCCTGATGAGGCAAGTCAAAACCGCCAAGACCGATCTGAACATGGTGCGAATCGGTTATACCAACGCGGCAGTGCAGTTTGAACGGACGCGGCCGATCATCGACGAAACGGTCAAGAGGTTGCAGGAATTCGGCCGCACGAACGCGGATTTCGCTCCGGTCCTAGCCAAGTACAACCTGACGTCGACGGCGACATCAGCGCCGCCAGCCAAGGCGACCAAAAAGAAGTAGCAGCGGAATCAGGGTCTCAGCCGGGGGCGTGCGCCAGCGAATCAGACGAACTGAATGGTTTCGGCGTCGAGCTTTTCCTTCGCGGCGAGGTTCAGTTCCTCAAGGCCGGCGAGGTATTCCTGGCGATTAGTGCCCTTCCACCAGTGGACCAGGGTAATGCTGAGCTTGGCATCGGCGAACTCGCTGAAACTAACCCAGACATCCTCGGTGTTGGGGTGGGCGCGGTAAACCTCGCGGAGGATGGCGAGGACGCGCCGGACCTTTTGGGCAGGCAAGTTTTGGGGCAACGCCAACTTCATGGTGGTCTTGATGCTGTCGCGGCGAGTGATATTGGTAATGCTCGCGTTGCCCATGGTCTTGTTGGGCACGGCGATCAAGTAACCCTCCGCGTGCCGGAGCCGCGTACTCCGCAGCCCCACCGCCTCGACGGCGCCTTCGTTTCCCTCGACGCGGATGTGATCGCCGACGTGAAAGGGTTTGTCGACCAGAACAGCGACGGCACCGAACAGGTTTGCGAGCGTGTCCTGGGCGGCGAGGCCCACCGCCAAGCCGCCGATGGATAAGGAGGTGATCCCGGCGGTGATGTTCACGCCGAGGTTCTGAGCCGTGACCAGCACTCCGACGACGATCACAAAACCAGTGAGGCTCTTGTGGAGAAACGAAAAGAGCTGGTCCTGGAACTTCTTGTCCCCCTCGGGGGCGGCACGCTGGCGCCAGACATCCAGGAGCACGCCCACAATCCTGACGGTCAGGTAGGTCAGCGAAGCCGCGACGACCAGCACCAGCGCTTTGGACAGGTACAGCTTGGCGGTGGGCGACCAGTCAAACAGGTTCAGCCCGACGTCCATCAGCACCACAAACAGGACGACCTTAATTGGCCCGCGCAGAAGGGCCAGCAGCAGCTCCTTGAGCTTGCCCTGGCTGCCGGTGACGCGCCGCAGCCAGACGCGCGCCGTCCAATCGAGCAGCTTGGCGGCGTAGAACGCGAGGAGCAGGTAAACCGCCGACGCCGCATACCGCCAAAGAGGTTCTCCGAGGAAAGAGTGCTCCCGAAGCAGGTCGATTTCGTCGAGCCTGAAGGTGAGGGGATTTTCGCTCCATCTTTCGACCGTGCGCACGATGGCCGAAGGCCGGTTGGTGAGCGCTGTGGACGGGCTATTGGTCTGGCCCTGCGCCGCGGCCCAGACACTCCAGGCCCAGGCAACTGCAATGAGGAACAATGGGGCGCGCCACGCCGCTTGGAATCTGAGCTTCATCCCTGCTGCTAACCGCCGGCGACGATGCGGACAATTTCGAGGCGGTCCCCGGCCTGCAACTGGCGCCGTGCGAACTCCGAGGGCGCCACGGCTTCACCGTTAAGCTCGACGACCACGCTTCGCGGCGGAAGGTTCCGGGCCTTGAGGAAATCTTCGAGCGAGCCCGGCACATCGGTCAGATACTCTTTCCCGTTAGCTACGACGGTCGCGGTCATGTTGTTTCGATTCAGGACTCTTCAACGTAGAATATCATCCGGTAAACGCCGCGTCCCAATCTTTCCAGACGGGTTCATACCCCAGGCTGCGAATGCGCTCGGCGACGGTCTCTGGCGAACGTTCGTCGGCGATATCGAATTGCCCGGTAGCGTGCCGGGCCTCGGACCACTCGCTGGAGTTGAGTTCAACGATGAGGCCGCGCTGAGTATGGTGCAGTTTTTCCTTGCCGGCGCCGGTATAGCCACCGGGCTCGGTGTGGCTGCCGGCGCTCATCAGCGTGATGCCGAGCGGGATCAGCGCATCCCGCAGGCGCGCATTTTCGCGAGTCGACAACACCAGCCCCACGTCCGGGAACATCAACCGCAACGCGCAGACCAATTGCGCCAAGTCGCGGTCGCCGAGATGAGTCAGCGGCTTAAAATCGCCCGCGCAAGGCCGCAGCCTGGGCACGGAAATCGTCAGGGAAGATGTCCAGCAACGGCGCAGCAGCCAGGCGGCGTGGGCGGCCATACAAAACGCCTCGTAGCGCCAGTCTGCGAGCCCGTAGAGCGCTCCGATGCCCAGACGCCGGAATCCGGCGGCATAGGCCCGCTCGGGAGTCGCGAGGCGCCAAGCGAAGTTTTTCTTGGGCCCCGAGAGATGCATCTGGTCGTAGGTCGCCGGGTCATAGGTTTCCTGGTAGACCACCAAGCCATCGGCGCCGGCCTGGACGAGCGGGAGGTAATCGCGTGTCTCCATAGGGCCAATTTCGAGCGAGACGCTCGGTGCCAGTTGATGGACAGCGCGCACACATTCCCGGACATAGTCCGGTGAGACGAATTTGGGGTGTTCCCCTGAGACCAGCAGGATATTCCGGAACCCCCGGGCCAGGAGCGCCCCCGTTTCACGCCGGACGTCCTCGACGGAGAGTGTGATTCGCAGAATGGGATTATCCCGGGAAAACCCGCAGTATTTGCAGTTATTGATGCACTCGTTCGACAGATACAGCGGGGCGAACAAACGAATAACTTTGCCGAACCGCTGTTGGGTCAACTGCCGCGCCCGGCGGGCCATGGGTTCCAGGAAAGCGCCGGCGGCCGGCGAGAGCAAGTGCGCGAAATCCCGCAGGTCGGGCCTGGGTTTGGCGAGACTGGCAGCAACGGCGGGAGCGCCGGCGTCCAAAGACCGCCTGCGCAGCAACTGGAAATCCTCCGGTCGAAACGTCTCGGCAAAGGTCACAGCAGATAGCGAACGCGGCCCAGGCAGCACTGCAAAACGCCGGGCACCGGGTCCCGGCGATCGAGTGCCGGCAGTCGCTCGGACTGCCGGTCATTGCGGGTGTTGTTTCGCGGTGCTGATTCCGGCCGCATATCATCCAAGCGTAAGCCAAACCGTGCTGACGTCAATCCCCCGAAAATATCCCTTTACAGAGGCCAAGATGGGGATAATGGTTTCACTGTGAAACCCCGGACCGAGCGAGCATTCACTTTGATTGAGCTTTTGGTGGTCATTGCCATCATCGCGATTCTCGCGGCGATGCTGCTGCCGGCGCTATCCAAAGCGAAGCAAAAGGCCCAAGGGATCCAATGCCTCAGCAACCTGAAGCAACTGCAGTTGGTGTTCCTGATGTACCCGGACGACAATCTGGACCGACTGACCTCGTCGGGCTACACGTCGCCCGTCGAGGCGACGGCGTGGGTGAACGGCTGGGAGGATTTCAATGGCGCCAACCCGGACAACACAGACCCGGGAACGCTGTTGGATCCAAAGCGGGCGAAATTCGCGCCTTACCTGAGGGGGATAGGTGTCTACAAATGCCCGGCGGACGCCAGCATGGTTAAAGTGGGGACTCTGATGGTATCGCGCCTCCGAAGCATGAGCATGGGCCAGCAGTGGGCC
>DATDCV010000173.1:0-25475 GCA_036524155.1 Verrucomicrobiia bacterium | reverse complement strand
CCTCGGCCAGAATATTCAGGCGACGCTCGACAACTTCACCACCACCGGCGGCCTCAAGAAGATGGCTCGCTACCGCTGGAATTGGCGCCCGCGCGCCGTGAAAGGCTCGGCGAATGATTTCACAAACCTCTTCACGCTGGTTGATGCCCTCCACCTGACCCGGCCGGAACCTTATACAATGGAGGTCGGAACCCTGGTCGACGTCGACGAGTGGATGCGCACGTTTGCGGTCGAGCGGTTTGCCGGAAACTGGGACAGCTTCAGCTACGAACGCGGCAAGAACATGTATAGCTACAAGCCGCAACGTGGCTTCTGGCAGATGCTCGCGTTCGATATCGATTTCGTATTCGATCTCGGCGGACGGGCCGCCACCGATCCGCTGTTTGGCGGCCAGGATGCGATGGTCAACACGATGCGTTCTCATGCGCCCTTTGCGCGCGCCTACTGGCGGGCCTTTCAGGATTTGGCGGACGGTCCGACCGTGGCTTCACGCCTCGCGGCGGTGGTTGATGCCAAATACAATGGGCTGCTCGCCAGCGGCATCTCCGTTGCCGCGCCGACGGGCATGAAAAGCTACATCTCCTCGCGACGCAGTTTCGTCGTGTCCCAACTGGCAACCGTCGCCGCCAACTTCGCCGTTTCATCCGTCGTGGTCAGCAACAACGTTGCCGTGCTTAGCGGCACCGCGCCGGTAAAGGTCAAAACCATTTTGTTCAACGGCAACGAATACCCCGTCACCTGGACGGGAGTAACAACCTGGCGGGCCCTGGTGCCGCTTGTTCCCGGGGTTAATCCGATTGTCCTCTCCGGCCTTGACTCCTTCGACCAACCCATCCCATCCGCGAGTGCGTCCGTCAGCGCTATTTACACAGGGACACTTCAATCTCCGGCAGGCCAGGTGGTGATTAACGAAGTCATGTACAAACCCGCTTTCCCCAGCGCGGAGTATGTTGAATTGTACAATACTTCCAGCAACGCGACCTTCGATCTGTCGGGCTGGCAGTTTAATGTGTTGTCTTACACTTTCCCGAACGGTTCGATCATCGGCCCGACCAACTACCTCGTCCTGGCCTCGGACCGCGAGGCCTTTGTTGCCGCCTATGGCCTCCGCGTTCCGCTGTTCGACATCTACGACGGGCATTTGCAGGCGGACGGCGAGACTCTGACGCTGCTGAAGCCCGGAACGAACTCCGCCACGGATTTGGCCGTCGCGAAGCTGCGGTACGACGCCGCAGCACCGTGGCCGGTGATCACCAACGGCAGCTCGCTGCAAATGCTCGATGCGCGCCGGGACAATTGGCGCGCAGGCAATTGGGGCGTAGCACCGGCGAACTCCGCCGCGGCTCCGCAATGGGTCTTTTATTCCACCAATGGAAACGCGACCAGTTCGCTGCTTTACCTCTACTTGCAGTCCGCCGGGCAGATCTACGTCGATGACATCAAACTTGTCGCCCGAACCGTACCCGACGCCGGCCCAAACCTGCTGCCGGACGGCGACTTCGAGTCCGGTTTGCCGGGCCCGTGGACGGTGTCGGCAAATCTCGCCGGGTCGAGCCTGAGCAGACTCACGCGCCACGGCGGTACCTACAGTCTGCGAATGCTTGCCTCCGCCGGCGGATCGACTCAAGGCAGCTCCATCTGGCAGACGATCGCCCCGGGGCTGACCAACGGCCAGCCCTACTCGCTCAGCTTTTGGTACCTGCAGACCACCAACGGCGGACCGCTGGTAATCCGGCTCTCGGGTTCGGGCATCGCCGCCGTGGTAAAGCCGGCTCCGCCTGTGGTCACTCTGCCGCTATTCACGCCGGGTTCGGCCAACAGTATCGCCGCCGCTTTGCCCGCATTCCCTGCCCTCTGGATCAACGAAGTGCTGCCGGAAAACCTGAACGGGATCACAAACAGCGCCGGCCAGCGCGCCCCCTGGGTCGAGCTCTTCAACCCAGGCTCCAATACGATCTCCCTGGGAGAAATCTACCTTTCCAATAATTATACGAATCAAACAACCTGGGCATTCCCGGCCAGCGCATCGATCGGCCCCGGCCAGTTCAAGGTCATTTTTGCCGACGGCCGGACGGATCTCTCCACTTTGACCGAACTGCACACGAGCTTTACGCTGCCGCCCGCGGCAGGTGCGGTCGCCTTGAGCCGGCTCTACAATGGTCAACCGCAAATTCTCGATTTCCTCAACTACACGAACCTCGCGCCGAACCACTCCTTCGGGTCTTTCCCCGACGGCCAGAGTTTCAAACGCGCGGGGTTTTATTTCCCGACGCCGGGCGACACCAACGACATCTCGAGTCCGGCCCTGACAGTAGCCATCAATGAATGGATGGCTGATAACACGGCCACCCTCGCCGATCCCGCGGACAACGACTATGAGGACTGGTTCGAACTTTACAATTACGGCAGCAGCGCCGTCGACCTCTACGACTATTATCTATCGGACAGCCTGACCAACCGGACCCAGTATCATGTCACCGGCCATTACCTGATTCCCCCGCACGGCTATCTCCTGGTCTGGGCAGACGGAGAAACCGGCCAGAACAGCACGAACCGTCCCGATCTCCACGTCAATTTCAAGCTCGACAAGGCCGGGGAAGCCATCGGGTTGTACGACCGGGACGGAACCCCTATCGACTATGTTGCTTTCGGCCCGCAGTCCGCCGATCTGAGCATGGGGCGCTACCCCGACGGCGGCTCAACCATCGCCTTTCTGCCGCTGGCCACTCCGCGCACCAACAACCTCGCCCCGAACACCGCCCCCAGCCTGGCTCCAATCCCCGACCAAATGATCATACTGGGTCAGCATCTTACGGTTCTGGCCGCCGCGTCGGATACCGAACAACCGGACCAAAGCCTGACGTTCAGTCTCGGGCTGACTGCGCCTCCGGGCGCGGCAATCGACCCTGCAACGGGGCTGTTGACCTGGACACCCGCCACTGCCCCGAGCACCGCTGAGTTTGTCGTGACAGTCACTGACGATGGTCGGCCGGCCTTGAGCGCCACTCAAACGTTTACGGTCACCGTCTTTCTACCACCTCAGCTTCAAGATATCAGCCGACAGGGGAACGCGCTCACTTTCAGCTTTCCGGGCGTCGCGGGCCAAACCTACCAGCTCGAGTACAAAGACGATTTGAACGCCCCGCTTTGGATGCCACTGGGCAATCCGATCCAGGGCGACGGCGCCATGCGCACGGTCGCTGAGAATATGACCTCCAGCTCCGCCCGTTTCTTTAGAGTCAGGTTACTGCACTAAGCAGCCGTGCGTGGTTGACCATGGCGAGTTTTCGCGGGGCGTCCAGGGCGAGATTCTGGAATTCTGAAAGCAGTTCCTTCAAATGGCGCGCACAAATCCCGTGGGAAAATGCCCCGATAGGTTCTCCCAATTTGGGCGGGTGGCACCATGCGCAGACTACGCGGTGGGGCGATTTTACGGGCAGCGCTTCAGCCCCCACTTCCCTTCGAGTGCCCGGATTTTGGGTTGAATTCATACTGGTACAGCTCAAATCAAATCGGAAAGGCTGGCGCCGGAACTCGGACTGCCGGATTACACCCTTGTGTTGTGCACCTGTGCATCGGCCACTGACCGGGCCGCGACGCAACCCAACCAACAACTTAGTGTACGAAACAGGCGGTTCCCGAAGCGACTAGGAGTTTCCCAGGGGGCAGTCTGGTTTGCTACACGGCTGATGCTATTCAATCTCGCTCTCTTGCGGCCGGCTTTGGAGCAGATCAACTGGTTTTCCAAGCTGAGTCCGAAACAGAAGAATAACGGCCCGGCTGATTGCCGCGAACTGCCGCAACTGCTATTTTCGGCCTCGCATGCCTGAGATTGTCCTAAGCACGCTCAACGCCCGGTTCATCCACCCGTCGTTTGGCCTGCGATATCTCCTGGCCAATCTGGGCGACCTGCAACCTCGAGCGTGTCTGTTGGAGTTCGACATTGCCCAGCGGCCTGTTGACATCGCGGAGCGCATCCTTCGAGAAGCCCCGAGAATTGTCGGGTTGGGAGTCTATATTTGGAACGTCGCGCCAATGCGGGAACTCGTGGCGACTCTCAAAACCCTCCGGCCAGACATCACCTTGATTCTCGGCGGGCCTGAAGTCAGCTATGAAATTGGCGATCAACCAATCGTGCAGCTAGCCGATTTCGTGATCACCGGCGAGGCGGACTTTAAGTTCGCCGAGGTTTGTCGTGACATTTTGGCTGGAAATCCGCCTGCACAGAAGGTGATTGCCGCCGAACCGCCGGATCTGGCGCAGGTGGCGTTACCTTACGAACTCTACACCGAAGCCGATTTGGCACACAGGGTCGTGTACGTCGAAGCTTCGCGTGGCTGCCCATTCAGTTGCGAGTTTTGCCTCTCCTCGCTGGACGTTCCCGTTCGCCAGATACCGCTGCCACCTTTGTTTGAGAGCCTGCAACGGCTGCTGGAACGCGGCGCAAGACAGTTCAAGTTTGTCGACCGCACATTCAACCTGAACCCGGAAGCGAGCAGGGCCGTGCTGGAGTTTCTACTCGAGCGAGGGCGGTCGGACACGTTTTTCCATTTCGAAGTTGTTCCGGATCGGTTGCCGGAGTCGCTACGCAAAGTCATTGCCCGTTTCCCGCCTGGAACGCTGCAACTCGAGGTCGGCATCCAGACATTCAACGAACAGGCCGCTGATTTAGTGAATCGGCGTCAGACCAATCCGCGTGTGGAGGAAACCCTCAGGTTCCTGCGCCAGTCAACCGGCAGTCACATCCACGCCGATCTCATCGCGGGGTTGCCGGGAGAAGACCTGGCGAGTTTTGCGGCCGGTTTTGACCGGTTGGTGGCGTTGCATCCTCAAGAAATCCAGGTCGGCCTGCTCAAGCGCCTGCGTGGCGCCCCCATCGCCCGCCACGATTCGGGGTGGCGGATGAGGTATAACCCGAACCCGCCTTACGAAATCCTGGAAAACACGCTCATCGATTTTTCGACCATGCAAAAGATCCGGCGCTTTGCACGGCATTGGGACCTCGTCGGGAACAGCGGCAATTTCGTGGAGACTACTCCCCTAATCTGGAGCGGGGACAAATCGGCGTTCGCGGGGTTTCTGCGCTGGAGCGAATGGCTGCACGAGAGGGTAGGCAGAACCGACAGCATCGCCCTGGTGAGGCTGATGCACCTGCTCTTCAGATATCTTTGCGACGAAGTTCGCCTGGACCCAACGGCCGCAGCGAACGCCCTATGGCACGATTACCTGCGGGGCGGACGGAAAGATAAGCCCTCGTTCCTCAAAGATTTTCTTCCGAACGACGGACGCACCTCCGGCACTCATACGGCCGGCGCGGGTTTGAAACGACAGGCGCGATTCGCGGGGACAGCGCACCCCCTCGACCCTGCACCCTAGCCCGCCTATTTCTCGTAACTTGCACGGCACCGCGACGGACCGAAGCGCCGACGTAATATCGGCTTGTGCGGCAAGAGCGGGATAAGCCGACACCATGTCGGCAGTGCGGCACCACGCATGTAAAACATCCAGAGGCTAGGATTCTCTTGCCGACTTGCTCGCGAGCACTTCGTCCTCCGCAGCGACCAAGCACTCGTACATGGTCGGCGCATCCGCAGCGGCGCGCAGATTCATCAGCAGGTCAGTTTTCTGGGCCATGATGCAGAGGCGAGCCAGGGTATGCAGGTGCAGGCGGTCGTCGGGACAGGCGATCAAAAAGAACAGGTTCGTCGGCCCGCCATCGGGCGCTCCAAAAGGAATGTCCTGCACGGTGCGGCCCAGCACGAGGAACAGTGATTCGAACAAGTAGTCCTCAGCTTGCCGAGTGTGTAGAATGGCCAGGCCACCGGGGAGGCCCGTCGAGCAGAGTTCCTCTCTTGCCTTAAGTCCGGACAGCAATCCCTTGGCGTCCCAAACGCGGTCCGTTCTCTCGGCCAACTGGACCATTTCGCGCAGAACCGAGGCCTTGGTTTTGGCCTGCAGCGCAGGCTCGATGTACTCCGGCCGGATCATCTGCGGGAGGATGGCCGCCTGCCTTAGGATCGTGCGCGTATCAGCCGAGGTTTTCTGGTGGTAGGCGGCCAGGCGGCGGCCTTCCAGCCCCATAATCCGTGGCGACGCCCAGGAGTCGATGTCAATTTTGCGGAAGAGCACGCGGCCGCCATGGCGCTCGAACGGGATCTCCTGGTCCTTCACCAACTGTTCGACGTCACCACGCTCCATATGCAGGTATTGAGCGACCTCTTCAAGGTTTAGCGTACGGTAGGGCATCGTTCACCTCCCCCTCGCACCTTCGGTGACGGCCCGCGCGCATTGGCATGGCATCGAAGCAACGCCCTGATTCATGGCCACAAAGATGTTGTGGATTCACCGCGGGAAAGTCAATTCTCGCGAAGATCACTGGCCCGGGCGAATGCTGGCTTCCGGGCGAGTGGCTGGGGGCTGAAGCAAGGGTTTTCGCAAACCCTGACCGTTGCGAACGAAGATCTTACAAAACGACGTCCATAGTGTTGGCAAAAGGCCCCAGCTGCATTATTTTATGACGTGCGTGCCGGGGAGTGGATTCGAATCACCGGCTCCGTCAAGTAGTTTTGAATCAACCAAGAGAATCTGCAGTCTGTTCGTAGCGACTTATGAAATTTGCACAGATGGCAAAGCGCGTCTTTCTGCTCATGACGGTGAACATCCTGGTGATGGTCACCATCACGACGATCCTTTACCTGCTGCGGGTCGGCCAGTATTTCCCGAAGGGGGGTATGGCGGGCTTGGCAGTGACCTGCCTGGTGTGGGGCTTCGGTGGTGCATTCATCTCCCTGGCGATCTCGCGCCTGATGGCCAAGTGGATGATGGGGGTCCAGGTCATTCCTCCCGAAACCAGCGACCCCACGCTCAGGAACCTGGTCGAGACCGTCCACGGACTCGCCCGCGGCGCCGGATTGCCGAAATTGCCCGAGGTCGGCATCTATGAATCCGATGAGATCAACGCTTTCGCCACCGGCCCGACCAGATCCCGCGCGCTGGTGGCGGTGTCCACGGGCTTACTACGGCGCATGGGCTCGAGGGAGGTGGAAGGCGTTCTGGGTCACGAGGTAACTCACATTGCCAACGGCGACATGGTTACCATGACGCTGGTCCAGGGAGTCATCAACTCTTTCGTGCTCTTTCTGTCGCGCGTGCTGGCCTTTGTCATCAGCCAGGCGCTGCGCTCGCGCGATGACCGGGGCGGCGGAACGTTTGAGTTCTTGCTGGCGATTGTATTTCAGGTCGTGCTCACAATCCTCGGGCAGATTGTCGTCTGCTCGTTCTCCAGGTGGCGGGAATTCCGCGCCGATGCCGGCGGCGCCCGGTTGGCGGGACGACAGAATATGATTGGCGCGTTGCGCGCGCTGGCAACGCTGAACGATCCCGAAGTCGTCGCGGCGGAAGCGCACCAACACCAGTCTTTCCAGTCCTTGAAGATCGCCGGCCCGCGCAGCAGTCTGCTAATGCTCTTCGCTAGCCACCCACCGATTGAGCAACGCATCGCGCGGCTTGAGAGCGGGTATTAGCCGGTCTAAGTCGCGCCCCGAGTTCGTCCAGGAAAAATCTCGCGGCCCGCACCGTTGCGCACACGAAAGGGCCTCCTCTCCCCCTGCCCTCTCCTCCTGAGGAGGAGAGGGAGGCGAGCCCACGGGTTCATGGGGTTAAGCCGCGAGGTTGCGGTTTGGGGATTATTCTCCCTGCATCACCCAAGCCTCGTTGAAATGGGCGTGCTTTATTGATTTTGCCGCAGGATCGCCGTCGCTGTCCTTAGGCAGGCTCTTGCGGTTTAAATGGTAACTGTAACTGGCATGGAGAGTTCCATCCTTCGACTGGATGATACTTGGGTAATGGTAGCTGCCCGCCTCCGGCCCTCGAGGATCCCGCTCGAGATAACGCTTCCATTTCCAGCTGCGCCCCTCGTCGTCGGAAATCTGAACCGCCAGTTGATAGCGGCCGGACTCGGTGTCGTTGCTGATGAGGACCCAGTGGCCGTTGCGGAGCGAGATAATTTCTGCGCCCGATCCCGGGTTTGGCAAATCAGTGTCGGTAACGGCCGACCAGGTCTCGCCTCGGTCGCGCGATTCGCTCTGCATTAATCTTTTGGGCGGCGGACCATTGTCCCGCATCAGCGTAAAAAGTGATCCATCGCGGCGTTGAACGATGCTGGGCTGGATGTTGCCAGCGCCGACAAGGGGAGCGCTGGTATGCCACGTCGCCCCCCAGTCGTCGCTGATGGCCATCAGCGAACAGGAAAACCCATCGTGGTAGAGCGGCACGATGAGGCGGTGCCCCTCGAGCACGAAGGGATGGGCGCGGGTCATCCAGCCGAGGCGCCGATAGAGCTTATCGGTGGAATGCTGCCGCATCGCCTGCAGGAAATCCGCAGCCTCCCGACGCTGGCGCTCGCTCAATTTCAGCGCGCCGACAGACGCCTCCAACTCGGGCAAACGCCGTGCCACCTCCGCGTCAAACTCCGGGCCCGGCTTGATGTGCAGGACTTCGCTCGAGTCCCAGACCGGTGGGTCGTAGCGATAGTGACTGCTCACGCGCACCTTGAGCAGCGCGCTCTCCCAGGTGTTGGCCAGGATCGTGGTGTGCAGAAACCACAAACGTCCTTTCGGGTCGATCAGCATGCACGGATTCCCATCCGGGAACGCCGGCGTATCCGCCAGGGTAAACCGTGGGCTCCATTGGCGCCGGCCTTTGCGAAGCCGCGCGCCCTCGATTTTTACGTCGTCGGCCGTGCGCTCTCCCGAGCCGTGAAACCAGCAAACCAACAGCTCGCCGTTAGGCGCTTCTACGATGCAGGAGGCGTGGTTGTGCCAGGTCTCGAGAGGAAAGACCAACTCGGCCTCGAATAGCGGATGTTCGGACGAGAAACCAGCAACGCGCCCCAACCACAAACAGCACGCCGTAATGCACAAAAACAGCGATAACGTTGTAAGGCCAGGCTTTCGCATACCACCTTTATAGGCCAAAACCGGGGGAATTCAACGCACATGTTCCCCGCAAGGAGGAAACCTCACATGAACATGTGATGCCAGACCAGCGCATTCTGCTTTGACTTGGAAGTAGCTAAGCGAAAGCATTTGGTGTGTTCGCTGCCCATGGACGGAACGTCAGGCTGTCGTTCCGGGGTCACAATCACCCAGCCACAGCCGTCTGCGAAAACCGCCAGAACGGCGAGGGCTAATTGCAACCAAACCGCCTCTATGAAAAACAACTCCTTCCCTCTAGTGGATTCGTTCAAGACCGTCGTTGCCATCCTTGCGTTGGCGGCGACGGGCGTTTCGCAAAGTCGGGCCGACTTCGTGTATGTGACGGCCACGACGTCGAACTGCACGGATGCTGCAACGTGCCGGCTTAATCAGGATTATAACGTCAACTTTTCGCTGGTGTACAACGAAAACTATCTGGGTGATTTCACTAGTGCGGTCTCGCTCGCGCCGGGCAAACCCGCGACCGCGGGGGCACGGTATTTCAGTACCTCCTTCGCGAGCGGTTCGACCCCGGACTATGGCATAACCGTCAGCCCGACGCTGGGTGTGACAGGCGGGGTTTACCGGGTGTACCACGTGTTCAGTTCGGCCGCCGCGAATGTGAGCACGAACGTAGTGCTGGGGGTCACCAATGTGGAGGGGTGCACGCTTTCGTTTACCAACACCGACAAGTTCCAATCCAAATACGGAGTGGCGTCCGGCGGCATGAACCCATGGCAGTTTCTTGGTTTCCTGACGAATGCGCCAGACACCTCCACGCCCAAGATGAACTTTTTCTGGGAGAGCGGTGATGTGGACGCCGGCGCCCAGAAACGACTGTTAGTCGACACGTTCCTGTTCCTGAGTGACGAGTGCGCGACGGTCGCGCCACTGGGCATTTCCGGAGCCTATTCGGTGTCCTCGACGACAGTGACGGTCACCGGGATCGATGTGAACGCGACGGCCATTAAGGTTTATCAATACGCGAATGACACATGGTCGCTCGTCGGCCAGCGGACCACGTCGATAACGAACGCCACCCTCACGGTTACGGTCAGCGGGTTGGTTAAGGGCGGCCAACTGGCGGCCACCCAGACCCTCAATGGGCTGGAGGGTTGCCTCTGGGGCGTTCCTACCGGAATCGTCATTGGCGTCCCGAATCCACGCGTCAGGCTGGCTCTGAGTCTCCGGGAAACTCCGAGCACGGGCCCCGCAGGGACTCCAGGCGTCACCACCGGCGGCTCGACCGGAAATATCCATTTCCTGGGAGTCACGAACCGGCTCAGCGCCGCACCGGGCACCCCGGGCCAGGTAATTTATCCTAGTAACGCGGTCTGGCAGACGGTGACATTTGACGCTGGCTTTCAGACGGTTGGCAACGCCTCGAATGCAGTCGGAACCCTGGTGCCCGGGCCAGGCTACCTTGGCAATTCTCCTGTTGAGGTTCAAGTTTATGCCTACCGGACCGTGGCGGCGAACAGTGTGGTGGTCTACTCGAGCGTCGGCGCTCAGACCGCCGCGGTCACCAGCAATGACACATTTGCCGTGAACTGGTCATGGGATTCGGTCCCCGGGGCAGAGGGATACCGCTTGCTGCGCAGTGTCGCCTCGAGCGGCTACAACGAATATGTGGATGTGGTGGCGGCCACAACCTATAGCGATGCGAACAACGCATGGCTGTTTGGGAACACGGTGGCGCCTTCCAGAACTCAAACCGGGCCTTCGGTAAAATGGAATTCCGCCTCTGGCGACATGGATCCGGTTGGTACCATTTCCGGGCTCCGGAGTAATTGGTATACGATCGACGCTCTTGCCTTCGCAATTGACGATCTCACCACTACCGGGCCGCATGATATCTATCTGGACACCATCCAGAACGGGGAGACGGTGTTCTACAACATGGAACCGGCGCCGGCGGGCAGTTCTGATTATGCTCTGCGGGCACCTGGTTTCTCGGGCAGCACGAGTGGTAACCTGGCCGGCGCTCCCAACTCGGCAGCAGTAGTGAACAGCCAGGCGTACGAGGGGACCAAGTCCATGCGGTTGCAGTGGGCCTGGAACGGGACCACCGCGACAAAATGGGTCCGCCTCACGACCTCCGGCGTGGGGAATCCGCAGGTCAACGTCAATGATCCGATCACTTTGCGTTTCCTGTACGTGCCGGACGGTGGAACCTACCCGCCGGCTCCGGAAAGGCCTGCCTTGTCGGCTGATACCGTCGGAAGCGACATGGTGCTGAATTGGGTGGGCGGGCACCGGCTGCAGACGGCGGTGGATGTGTCTGGGGTATACACAAACGTCCCGCAAGTCCTCAGCCCGAATACCTACACCAACATCACCCGCGGCGCTTTCCTGGCCCCGTGGACGAACACCTTTACCGAACCGACCAGGTTCTTCCGCCTGGCAGATTAAGCCGGTAAACATAGTGCACAGTGTGAGACCGGGCTTCGGCCCGGTCTTTTGCTTCCGAAGTCGCCTGTGGTGGGGTACTGGCCAAGCCGTCTGCTGCCATGCAGGGCACTTGTTGTATCCCTGCGAAGCACGGATTTTTCCAGCCGCCATCTTGGGGGGCGGGGGAGCGTACAAAGAAAGGCGGCTCCACTCAGAGCCGCCTGAACCTAACTAACCACCATTACAAGGAACCGGGGTAAATGGTACTCAGCAGACCAGGATTCACAACTGGGGTGTACACCCCAAAAACACAGGCTCAGGAGCGGCGCACCAGCGCCCGCAGCACCGCCAGGTTTTCAACATCTTCCTTCAGGTCGGGACCTTTCGGGGTCTCGAGGCACCCTGGGAGGTTTTTGAAGCGCACGTCGTTGACGATATGCCGGAAACCATTCCTCCCGATTTTTCCTTGGCCGATATGAGCGTGCCGGTCGACCCGGGAGCCAAGCTCTGTTTTCGAATCGTTCAGGTGAAAGGCCAGGACTTGTCTGAGACCAACCAGCGCCGCAATTTCTTTTGTGACGGCCGCCCATACTCGCGGGCGCCGGATGTCGTAGCCGGCTGCGAAGAGATGAGCCGTATCCAGACAGACGCCAAGACGTTCAGGGCGCTTGACCGAATCGATTATGGTGGCCAGGTGCTCGAGCCGATAGCCCAGGGATGTCCCCTGCCCCGCGGTAACCTCTAGCGCGACCCTCACGAGCGACTTTTTCGTCGCCGCAATAACTTCATCCAGACCCGAAACAATTCGTGCGAACCCTGCTCGTTCCCCGGCGCCAAGGTGAGCCCCCGGATGCAGCACCAGAAATGGCAACCCCAACGCAGCGGCGAACTCGATTTCCTGGATTAACGACTGGAGCGATTTCTCACGATTCGGAGAAGGCGGCGCCCCGAGATTGATCAGATAGCCGGTGTGGCCAAACACCACGGAAACGCCGCTGACTTCTCGTTCCCTGGAAAACAACGCGACCTCCGCCGCCGAAGGGGGCTTCCCGAACCACTGCATGTTATTCTTAACGAAAATCTGTATTGAATCGCAGCCGATACTGCGGCCACGCTGGAGCGCCTTCCAAGGCCCGCCCGCCGTCGACATGTGCGCACCGAACTTCATTCGGCCATTCCCGGCCAGTTCCCGCTGCCGCGTCCCGGCCCCTTCCCGTGCGGGTCGGGCGGAGCCGACGGCGATGGACGCTCCCAGGCGCCGAGCGCCGCGTCGCGTCCCTTGGGCACCCGGCCAAGGTGATAGGCAAGAAATTCGTTTAGGAATTGACCTAGTTCGCCCGCCTGAGGCCTCGACAAACCGAGCCGCGCAACGGGGTCCCATGCCGATTCGTCCAGCATTCTAATAATTGCTTTGGCCCCGTCGCTCAGCCTGGCTCGAGTAAGGTCCGGTTCCAGGCCGAGCTCGCTAAGCAGTTTGATCTCGAAAGCGAAGATGGTCGGGGCGGGAGGCGTGCCAGGTGCGAGGTGGGCCAACATCCCGCGCATAAGCTCAAAAACAGCCGGCAGCGGGGTTTCGGTTTCCGTCGCCAACTCGACCAAGCCGGCGCAATAAGAAGCCTGCTGGAGACAGGCCAGGTCCTGCCGCAGCAGACTATGGGTTTGGCGAACGGTGACTTCTCTCAGGTTGTGAAGCTCGGAACGCCGGCTTCGGTTGAAACTGAAGTCGGCCTCGTAAAAGAGATCCAGCTTGCCGCGAAACAGCGATTTGGGGCGCCGCGCGCCTTTGGCTACGGTGGCGAGCCGGCCCGCAACGGGCGTCAGCCAGTGAACAATGAGGCTCGTCTCCGTCAGCGGATAGGTACGCAGCACCAGACCGGTTGCGGCTTCGATCATGGCCGGGCGGTTATGACGTCCTCTGGCAAACTCTGCACTCCGTTGGCCAGGACGCCTGTGATCTCCGGCGAGATCGATCCGAGGCTGATAACATATTTGATCCCCTCGCCCACCGACATATCGAGTTTCCTCACTTTCTCTTCCGGAACAAGCAGCAGGTAGCCGCCAGTGGGGTTGGGGGTGGTGGGCACAAAAACGCATGTCAGCTTCTCGCCCGCATGTCCTTTGATAGACGGATGCTCCTCGCTGGTTATGAAGCCGAGCGTATAAACCCCGGGCCGAGGAAATTCGACGAGCACGACCGTGCGAAACGCGGTTTTGTTGTTCGACGAGAACGCATCGTTGACCTGCTTGGTGGCGCTATAGATTTTGTTCAGCAAGGGAACCCGGAGCATGGCGGAATCGATCCACTGAATCATGGTTTTCCCAAAGTAATTGCGCGCGAGCAGGCCCACCATCGCGATCAGAAAAAGGGCCAAAGCGAGTGCCACGAGGCTCCAATACCAATACATCGGCCCGATACCCTGATCATGGTGGGTGAGTTTGCGAGGCAGGAAGATGAGCAGAGTGTCGGTAATGTTCGCCACCGTCCCGAAAAGCCAGATGACCAGGCTGACCGAAACGACGACGGGCAGCACGATGGCCAGTCCGGCCCAAAAATTGGCCTGCCACCGCGCAAAGGCGCTCTTATTCATTCACCCCGAGAATGTAGGCGGGAAAAACTACTTGCTCAAGCGCAACAAGGCGTATCGGGCCGCGAGTTGCCGCAGGGCCGCATTCTCAGCACTTCTCATCCTGCGCCTTTGGCCGGCCGTCCGGTCGTCGTAGCCGCATAAATGAAGTATCGCGTGGATGATGTACCGAACGACTTCGTGTTGCCAGGCAGTCCGGAAACGGCGGGCCTGAACGATCGCTTCGGGCAGGCAGACGAAAATCTCGCCGCACAATAAGCCGCTCGCACCCTTTGAGTAGTCGAAAGCGATGACGTCCGTGACTCCCCGATGCCGCAGATAAGCCTCGTTCAGGCGAGTGATCTGGACGTTTCCGACAAAATGGATCGCGAGATGGAATTCTCGGCGTCCCAGATGGTCTTGGAGTAACACACGAATCATCCGCCGCAACAACCGCAGGTCGAGGCGTGGGCCGCGGCAATGGTTGCGCAAACGGACAGAATCGCGCGGCTCCGGCTCAGGGACCGGCGCTTTCACTCCTCGTCTCCCGGGGCAGCCGAGCGCAGTGTGCCACGGTGCTCCTCGTAGGCGGCAATAATGCGCTGGACGAGGGGATGGCGAACGACGTCCCGCCGGGTGAATTCGACTATGGCTATGCCCTCGGTATGCCTGAGAGCACGGTGAGCTTCGAGCAGCCCGGAGCGCTTTTGGGGTGGCAAATCGATCTGCGTTTCATCCCCTGTGATCACCGCCTTGGAGTTAAATCCCAGGCGCGTCAGGAACATGAACATCTGCTCGGTGGTCGAGTTCTGGGCCTCGTCGAGGATAATGAAGGCATGGTTCAGGGTGCGCCCGCGCATGTAGGCCAGCGGGGCGATTTCGATGACGCCCCGCTCGGTGTTTTTCTGAATTTCCTCCGCCGGCATCATGTCGTGCAGGGCATCATGCAGAGGGCGGAGGTACGGCATAATCTTTTCGTACAGGTCACCCGGCAGGAAACCGAGCGCCTCGCCGGCCTCGACGGCAGGTCGGGTGAGAATGATCCGCGACACGCGACCCTCGCGCAACGCCGACAATGCCATCGCAACGGCCAGGTAAGTCTTGCCGGTTCCAGCCGGTCCGACCCCCAGCGTGACATCATGTTTCCGGATCGCATCGAGGTACTTCTTCTGCCCAACCGTCTTAGCGGTGACACTCGGCTTTTTGTCGGACGTTTGGATGCGGTCGGACATGATGTCCTTGAGCATTGAAACCCCTTCGTTTTTGACGATGTTCAAGGCATGCGTGAATTCGCGCTGGCGAATGGGGGTGCCTGCATTCACCGACTCCTCGAGCATCAGGAACAGGTGCTTGGCCCGGTCCAGCGCATCCGGTTCGCCTTCGAGTTTGATCCAGCCCTCGCGGGAAGTGGCTTTGACAGCAAGTTGCTGCTCGATGGCCTGCAGATTCCTGGGGTCGTTGTTGTAGAGTTGCTGCGCCAGACGCGCGCTTTCGAAGTGGAGTGTTTCCAGGGCCATGTGGTCAAGCCAGGGCTTCGCGAAGGTGGGCCGCCAGGTCTTTCAGGGCCTGAGGCACAACGGTCGTGCCCGCGAGCACCGGCATAAAATTTGTGTCTCCCTGCCAGCGCGGCACGATGTGCATGTGGAGGTGCTCGAAGATTCCGGCGCCGGCCACCCTCCCGAGGTTCATTCCCACGTTGAACCCATCGGGCTTCATTACCTGCTTCAGAGCGGCCAGACAGCGCCGGGTCAGCCGGAGCAGATCCGTCATCTCCTCGTCGGTCAGGCCGTCCAGGTCCTGCACCTGCCGGTAAGGCACGACCATCAAGTGTCCCCCCGTATAGGGGTAGGCGTTGAGTAGTGCATAGCACGTACGATCCCGTTTGATGACGTAATTCGCCTCATCGTCTGCGGACTGAGCGATGCGGGAGAACAGGCTCTCAGGCAGCTCCGGCTTCGGCGCCAGGATGTAATCAATCCGCCAAGGGGCGTGCAACGATTCCATTCGGAAAAGCTAGTAACAGAGCCCGGGAATGTCAAAAACCCTCCGACTCCGGGACGGGGGACGGGCTCCGCGGCCGATCTGGCGAGCTGGTGTCTCAGCCGGCCTGCGGCTGGCCGCGCAATACGTGAACCAGCGTCTTGACGGCTAATTCAACGAAGATGAAGGGCTTGGCGATAAAATCATTCCCGCCGCTCATCATCGAGTTCGTTCGCGCCTCGAGATCGCTGAGTCCGGTGACGAAGACGACCGGCGTGGTCTTATAGGCCGGCAAACCACGTACCTTGGCGCAGAGCTCGTAACCGTTCATCCCCGGCATATCGACATCAAGAAAGATAAGGTCGAACTGGTTTTCGCGAAGCAGATCAAAGGCCAGCTGAGGGTCATCGACGCTGATCGCTTTGAGTTTTGTTTTCTCGAGCGCGTGAATCACGGCGCGCCGCGAGATCGGTTCATCGTCCACCACCAGGATGTTCGCCACGAGCTCTTCCGGTTTGTCGCTGACCTCGCCGCGTTTCATCAGCACCCCAAGGAAATCGACGGCCGAGGCAACGGTCCGAAGGGTCGAGACGTTCAAGTTGGCCGGCTTTTCGTGAAGCTCTCCGAGCAAAGCTTCCAGCGCATCCGACAGTTGGGCGACCTGCCACATGCCGCCAAGGGCGGCTTTGCTCGTCAAACCGTGAGCATGACGGTGCATCGACTCGACGTGTTTGAGCTGGGCGGCCCCCGTCTCCCGGCTGGCGGCCTGCAACAGCATCCGCAAAGCGGCGATGGTGGGCGGCAGCATCTCCAAAAATTCGACTTTCCCCTCGGCCGCCTCGCCGGCGCTCTCCTTGACCGGCGGGGTCGGAGTCGCACCCGCCTGAACCCCCGCGCCCGCCACGCTCTGCCCACCGGGCGGCCCTCCGCCGTCGATAGTCGCCCGGACCACTTTCACAAATTGCTGAGGCGAGCAACTTGCCTTGGACAAGCACTTCGTGGCGCCGGCTTTCCAGGCATCCTGCACGGTGTTCGTCAAATAAGTGTTCGAGAACACGATGACCGGAAGTTTTTCGGATTGGGGATCGGCCCGGACCTTCTTGAGCACGTCCACCCCGGACAGCTTCGGCAGCATCAGGTCCAAAATCACCACATCAGGACGGAGCTGGCGCACCGATTCAAGCCCGGATTCGCCGTCCGGCGCTATCGCCACACTGAAACCTTCCAGAGTGAGTTTGCTGCGGTATATGTTCGCAACGATTTCGTCGTCCTCGATGATCAGGATCTTTTTCATGCTAACGCTGCGCGACCGGCGCAGGACGACGGGCCAGATAGGCCTCCAGAAAGGAGCGAACCGTTTCAAACTCGCGCGTGATCGCCCGAACGAGCTCGGGCGCATTCGCCACCCGGTCATCCGCCGCCTGCTTTTCGAGCTGCCGCAACAGGCGGGACAAACGGTGGACACCGCACGTGCCGCTTGCTCCGGCCGCGCTGTGCGCCAGCCGCCGGATTTCCGGCGCCGCGCCCGCCGCCGCCGCGGGTTCCAACTGCTCCAACTGCTGCCCTGTCTGTGTCAGAAAAAGCGTCACCAGCTCGTGGGTGCTGGCCGGCGTGCCGTCGGTAAACTCCAACAATCGCGCGATGTCGACGGGATCGGGACCGACTGCTCCTTCGGATCCCGGGGCGGGCGTTTCACAAGCGGACGGCGGTTTCGAATCCGCGGGATGAATCGAGAGCGCGGCGGAGCCGGCGCGAGCGGCGGTTTTTCCCCAGCGCTCGATGATGGCGCGCACATCCTCCGGCCGGACGGGTTTGGCGAGGTAGTCGTCCATCCCGGCAGCCAGACATTTTTCCCGATCGCCTTGCATCGCGCTTGCGGTCATCGCAATAATAACCAGCGGCGATTTGTAGTGCGGATACAACGCGGACTGGTTCTGGCGGTCACGAATGATCCGGGTTGTTTCGATGCCGCCAAGCTCCGGCATCAGCACGTCCATAAAGACCAGGTCGTAGGGCTGCCTGTCCAGGGCCGCCAGCGCCTCGTTGCCGTTGGCCGCCAGATCCGCCCGGTAACCTAATTGTTGCAGGAGTCTTTGGGCCACCTTCTGGTTGACCGCATTGTCATCACAGAGCAGCACACGCAACGGCAGGCGTTGCGCCAGCGTGGGGTCAAGCTTCGCGTTCGCCGCCTGTTTCGGAGCGGCGGGCCTGGAATCATACTTCACTCGCACAAGCGCCTCCCGTAAAACCGCGGGCTTGACGGGTTTCGACAAGCAGCCGGCAAAGCTAACCATGGATATGTCCGGGCGGTCAAGCCGAACCCCTACCGGTGCCATCAAAATCAGCGGCAGTTTTGCGCCGAGCGGCAGCTCGCGTATTCTGCCGGCCAGCGTCACCCCATCCATCAGCGGCATGTCCAGGTCCAGGATCGCAAGGTCGAACTTCTCGCGGTCGCCCAGCAGTTGCAGAGCTTCCTTGGGGTCGCGCATACCGCGCGGCAACATCCCCCATCCGCCGGCCAGGTTCGACAACACCCGGCAGATCGTCGCGTTGTCGTCCACCACGAGCACCTTCATGCCTCGCAGGGCACCATCGCCGGCGGGCGCCCTCGCCGCGGACGGCCCTTGGGCGGTGGCCTTGAGCGGCAGCGTGAAATGGAAGGTGGATCCTTTGTCGGGCACGCTCTCAACCCAGAGTTTGCCATGCATCAATTCGACCAGGTGCTTGCTTATAGCCAGGCCAAGCCCGGTACCGCCGTATTGGCGGGTGATGGACACATCCAGTTGCGTAAACGACGTGAACAACTGTGCCAGCCGGTCCACCGGGATCCCAATCCCGGTATCCCGCACTAGAAAGTGCAAATGCCACCGCGACGTGCCGTCAGCGCCAATCGCCGATGAGGACAAGGCTTCCACCCGGACGAAAACATCACCGGCGCGTGTAAATTTGATCCCGTTGCCCACCAGGTTCACGAGCACCTGCCGCACGCGGGTAACATCGCCGAGAATCTTCGCGGGGATCCCGTCCTCAAGTTCGTAGGCAACGTCCAGTCCCTTTTCCGCGGCTTTGGGGGCAAGGATATCCAAGGCCTCCTCAAGGCAGGCGCTCAGGTCAAATTCCTGGCATTCGATCTCCAGCTTTCCAGACTCAATTTTCGAAAAATCCAGAATGTCATTAATGATCGTCAGCAGCGATTCACAGCTCGAATAAATCGTCTCGACGTACCCTTGCTGTTCGTGGCTCATCGGCGTTTCCAGCAACAGCCCGGACATCGCCATGATGCCGTTCATCGGGGTACGGATCTCATGGCTCATGTTCGCCAAAAAGGAGGCTTTGGCCCGCACCGCGGCCTCGGCGCTCACCCGTGCCGCCAACAGTTCGCGATTCGTCTGCGTCAACTCCTCCTGCAAGCGCTTCGCGCGCAGCACCGCGCGCATGCGCGCGCGCAATTCGGCGGATTCGAACGGCTTGGTAAGATAGTCAACCGCTCCCAGTTCAAAACCTCGCAGCTTGTCTTCCGTGCTGTTCCAAGCCGTCAGCACAATCACCGGGATGGATTCGCTTTCCGGCGACTCCCGGAGGGTCTTTAACAGCTCGAAACCGTTCATCCCGGGCAACCCCAAGTCCAGCAGGATCAGGTCGAACGACTTCTCCCTGACTAACTTCAGCGCGGCGGCACCGTTGACGGCGCTGCTCAGGACAATGCCGTCATCATGCAGCAATGCCGCCAGCACCTCGGGCACTCGCGGATCATCTTCAACCAGTAAAACCTCAGATTCAGGCGCTTTCATTCGCTGACTGGCCCAAACTCTCCGCCTGTTTTTCCCTAAGCATTCAAGATAGGCCGCTTAAGATCCAGCACTTTCGACACCAAGTCGACCGTTCCATCCGCTCCTTATCACAGTGGATCCTGGATTTAGCATTGGTTGTCGTCAGGACGGCCGTTTTTGGCGCCCGGGGTGTCCTGAAACATGACAACGCAAACAAAGAAACGTTGCAGAAAAGCCCGTCCCACCGCTAAATTCGCGGGCATGGTTCGTGCCTTGGTCAGCCACAATAGGGTTGCCGAAGATCCCTCTTCTCGTGATCTAAACGTGAGAGCGTATCGGCTAATGTTGCTGGCACGTGTTGTCGACGAGAAGTTCGCCAGCCTGTATCGGACCGGCAAAATCCATGGCGGGGTCTTTCTCGGGCGCGGCCAGGAAGCCCTCAGCGTCGCGACCGGCCTGGCGCTGCGCAAGGGCGACATCTTCGCGCCGCTGATTCGCGACACTGCCGGGCGGTTGGCCTTTGGCGAACCGTTACTGGATGCCGTGCGCACCTACCTGGGGTCGGCCTGTGGACCGATGCGTGGCCGCGACGGCAACGTGCATCGCGGCAATCCCAGGAACGGTTTGCTCCCAATGATCAGCCATTTGGGCGCGATGATTTCTGTCGTCAACGGCGCGCTGCTCGCCCGCCGCCTCAAGGGCATCACCGGCACCGTAGGTGCTGCCAGCATTGGCGACGGCGGCACTTCGACTGGCGCGTTTCACGAGGCACTCAATCAGGCCGCCGTCGAGGGATTTCCCCTGGTCGTCGTCATCGCCAACAACCACTACGCCTACTCCACTCCCAACCAGCGCCAGTTCGCCTGTCGCTCGCTGACGGACAAGGCCGCCGGATATGGAATCCAGGCGGAAGCCATCGACGGTACCGACCCGGGCGAGTGCCTGCGGACCATAGGCGCGGCCGTGGAACGAGCCCGGATGGGCGCAGGACCCCAAATGATCGTCGCGACTTTGCTGCGCCTTTGCGGACATGGCGAGCATGACGATGGCCACTATATCGACGCAAAACTCAAAGCGTCCCCCGCCGGCAGGGATTGCCTGAAGGTCGCCGAGACTTCCTTGCTCGAATCCGGACTGGCTGACCCGTCACAGCTCGCAGCCTGGCGCGAGGAGGCCGCGGAGTTGGTCGAACAAACCGTGGCCAAAGTGCAGCGTGAACCCGGACCGGATCCTTACCACGAGGATTGGTGCACGCTGGCCTCACGACACCTATGCGAAGGCCAGTCCCTCGCTCCAACCCAGGCATCCTGCCCCCCTCAGTAAAGGTTGGCGATGAGCATCACTTACCTTGACGCGATCCGGGAGGCGCAGGCCCGCGCGCTGGCGCAGGACTCCCGCGTTTTCATTTACGGCCAGGACGTCGGCGCCTTTGGCGGCGCCTTTAAGGCGACCCGCAACCTCGCCCAGCGATTTCCCGGGCGTGTCATCGATTCGCCGATCAGCGAGGACGCCATGCTCGGCCTGGCGGTCGGCGCCGCCATCGAGGGCATGCGCCCCATCATCGAATTGCAGTTTGCCGATTTTTCGACTGTCGCCTTCAATCAAATCGTCAACCAGGCCGCGACCCTGCACTGGCGGACTACGGTCCCCTGCCCCATCACGGTGCGCTTGCCCGGCGGCGGCACCTCAGGCAGCGGCCCCTTCCATAGCCAAAGCATGGAAGCCGTTTACGCGCATTACCCGGGACTCATCGTTATGACTCCGGCGACCGTCGAGGACGCTTACAGCATGCTGCTGGAAGCCGTTGCCCTCGACGATCCCGTCATCTTCTGCGAACACAAATATCTCTACTACCATCTCAAGGCCGAACGGCTTCCGACCGAAGCCATGCCCGCCGGCAAGGCCCGAATTGCGCGGCCGGGGCGCGACCTCACCGTGGTCGCTTACAGCGCAATGCTGCACGAGGCACTGGCGGTGGCTGACGAGTTGGCCTCCGAGGGAACCGAACTTGAAATTGTCGATCTCCGTACGGTCAAACCGTTGGACACCGATACGGTCATGGCCTCTGTCGCGCGGACGGGCCGGCTGCTTTGCGTCGGGGAATCATGGCCATGGGGCGGTGTTACCGCGGAGGTCATCGCGCGGGTAGCGAGTGAAGGCTTTGGTTTGCTTGACGCGCCTCCCCAGCGCCTCAACGCCAAGGACACGCCGGTGCCGTACCACCCTAACCTTTGGGCGGCTCACCGTCCGACGGCCCGCAGCATCGCCGCCGCCGCCCGGAGCCTGCTGAGAATGTAGCGACTATGCCCGCCATCCCCATCATCATGCCACAACTCGGTGAGTCGATCGCCGAGGCGACTGTCATCAACCTGCTGGTGAAGCCGGGCGACCAGGTCGTGCCCGATCAGGACATCATCGAGGTCGAGACCAGCAAGGCCACTATGAACGTAACCGCGCCATGCCCCGGCAAATTGCAGCGGTTCCTCGTCACGCCCGGCCAAAGCTACGCCGTCGGGGCACTGCTGGGTTACGTCGAAAGCACCCGGGAAGAGGCCGCCCGGCTCGGACTCGACAGCCCCACGCCGCGGCGCCACGGCGAGGAGGAAGAAGCCGCAAAACCGATTTCAGACGCTCCGCACAAGACGGTCCAACCTACCGTCCGCGGATTGCCTGTCCCCGCCAACGCTGCGGGCGCCAGCTATATGTCCCCCCGGATGAAGGCACGCATGGCTGAGTTGGGTCTGCATGCCGCGGACCTTGCGGGCCTCCCCGGCAGTGGCGCCGCTGGGCGGGTCACCATCCAGGATTTCGAAAAATTCATCGAAAATCTCGAACAACATCGGCTCAGCCAAGCCTCCAGCATGCGCGTGGCGGTCGCCGACGCCATGCGCCGCAGTTGGACACGTCCGCTGGCCACCGTCGCTCTGCCGGTTTGCTTTGATGCCCTGCTCGAACACCGCAACCGGTGTAATCCCAAGCCCGGCCCCGCCTTGTATGCGCTGCGCGCCCTGGCCGTTGCGTTGTCTGAAAACAGCGCCCCTGCGGGCCGGTTGATCGGCAACAAGATCGTCCACCCGTCGGCCATTGACATCGGCTTCGCCGTCGAGGCCGAGGACGGGGTCCTGGTCCCTGTGATCCGGAACGCGGCGAAGCGTTCGCTTAACGACCTGGTTAGCCGCTACAATGAGCTGGTTGAACTGGCGCGTCAGCGCCGTCTGCCGGCCGAGGTCACTGGCGGCTCGATCGCCACGGTCACAAACTTTGGCACTTTCGGCCTCACGTGGGCCACGCCCATTCCGCTCCCCGAGCAAACTCTGGTGCTCGGCATGGGAGCCGCCCGCCGGCAGCCCTACTGGAATGAACCCCAAGCCCGGTTTGTTCCCGTCATGGAAGCCAACATCACTCTGAGCTTCGACCACCGCGTGCTCGACGGCGGCGCCGCCGGACGATTGCTGGCCCGCGTCGCGCAGTTGTTGGCTTCTCCCGCGCAACTGTGACCTCTGCCCCGGCCCGGAACGCCAAGTTGCACTCGGCTTACATGCGGCTGTCGCTCACTTAAGCCGATCGCAAATCGGCGCTCCGGACCAGTGACTTGAGGCGGTACGGCCCTCTTGTTCAGCCCCGTGACATAGCCGGATTTCGCACCTTTAGTGCCCCCATGATGGGGTCCAAGCGCGTCGGTGTTGGTCCGGCGAGGTGACGCAGAGGCACGAGTTTCTGCCGCTAATCACAGGGCTTTTTGCGATGTCCACACGTTTCCGCCGCGGCGGACCCTCTTTGCAGGGCCCTGCCGCCCCGGCCAGGCCGTAACTCCGCCGCCAAGAAAGTTGTCGCAAAGGGATATTTTTCACTTGTAACTGATAAGCCTTTATACTATTCATATAGACAGGACATGAACGCTGCTCGCCCAACCACATGAAAACACCAAAACATCCCACCCTGATCCGCCGTTTCCTCCAGGCCCGCCAAAAACAACTCCAGGCCAAAAGCCCAGTCCTGGCCGCTAGCCTCGTCCGCATCCGTCGCGCCTGCGGCAACCCCCACTGCCGCTGCGCCCGAGGTCAAAAGCACTTGGGTCATTACCTGACCTGGAAGGTCAAAACCAAAACTCATACCGCTTACGTTCCGGTGGATCTGCTGCCCCAAGTCGAACAATGGACTCAAGAACACCGCCGACTCAAACAACTGGTCCGGGAGATAACCCAACTGTCCCTGGCGCTGATCCAGACCCATGTGACTGCAAAGCGGCGCAAGCGCGGAAGGTCATAGTGCTGGTTAAAATCTTCCTCAAAACCGTCCGCCACTTCTTCCCGCAATCCCCGGGCTGGCTCGACCAGTTGCCCGACACCCGCCTCCAGCCCATGGTCGAGTATCGGGCCCGCTTTCTCTGCTGGTGGGGACTGCTGCTCTTCGGTCTGGGCCTGGGTAGCCGCCGTTCGGCCGACCACGACCTGCGCGACCTGGAACTGGCTATCCTCCACAATCTCAACCTGCTGGCCGGCACCCAGCAGACCTCTCTCCCGGTCACCAAGACGCTGGATCATTTTATCGGCCACGTGGGCAGCGCCGCCTTTGCCCAACTGCTCCACTTGCATACCCAGCGGCTCATCCGTATGAAGGCCCTGGAGGATTTCCGTGTTCAGGGTGACTTTGTCGCTGCCGTCGATGGCACCGGCTACCTCAGCTTCAGTCATCACCACTGTTCTCAGTGCCTTACTCAGAAGCACTCCTCGGGCGCCGTTTCCTATCTCCACCCCGTCCTGGAGGCCAAACTGCTCAGTTCCACCGGCCTGGCCTTGTCCTTGGCCAGCGAGTTCATCGAAAACCCGCCTGGGCGCACGCCGGCCGATTACCAGGAGAAAAAGCAGGACTGCGAACTCAAGGCTTTCGACCGCCTGGCCCACACCCTCAAAAGTGCCTTCCCGCAATTACGCCTCTGCCTGAGCTTCGACAGCTTGTATGGCTGCGGCCGTGCCTTTGCGGTCTGCAAAAAGTATGGCTGGCATTTCGTGGTCACCTTCAAGGAGGGCCGCACGCCCGATCTGTGGCAGGAGTTTCAGGCGCTCCTCAAGCTGTGTCCTCAACAAAAACTGGCCGCCACCCTGCCAGACAAAACTCGTCGCCTCTATCGCTGGGTGGAGCAGTTGCCCTACCTCGACAGCCAAAAGCGCACTTGGATCCTGGGTGCGATTGTCTGCGAGGAAACCTCACCGACCGGAGATAAAACCACCTTTGCCTGGCTGACCAATTTGGCGGTCAACCGGGATTCGGTCATCGCCATCGCCGACCAAGTCGGACGGCTACGCCAAAAAATCGAAAACGAAGGCTTCAACGTTCAAAAAAACAGCGGCTTGAACCTGGAGCACGTCTTCAGCCAAAACTGGGACCATGCCAAGGCCTATTATTACCTGCTGCAGCTGGGCCATCTGCTGACGCAACTGTTGCATCACAACAGCCTCCACCTGGCCTTGGCCAAACACTATGGCCACAAAAGCGTCCTGGCCCTCTGGGGCGCCCTTAAAAAAATCCCGCAGCGCCTCCTGGAGGGACTGCGTTACTACCTCTTGCCCGAGGCCGATTTTGACGTGCGCGCCGCAGCTCGTTGCCACATCGGTTTGAACAGTTCCTGAACCACCGGCTGAAGGTGGACCCAGGTTCAAGCCGCTGAGTTCGCCCCGCTCGACCCAGACCGGATCGAGCAATCACTCGCCGTCCCCTCGTTCCGCCTCGCTCGCTCCGGACTCTCGGCCATTGCCCCAGTCCGAGCATCCATGGCCGGATATTTCACGGTGCTG
>DATDCV010000172.1:0-2863 GCA_036524155.1 Verrucomicrobiia bacterium | reverse complement strand
GGCAGCCGCTTTGTTGAGAGTTGCCATAGACCGGGCAGCCGCTTCCAACCCGGGCGCCGGGCGGCCGATCTGGCTGGCGAAGCTCAGCACGCCAGTACCCAGCGGTTTGGTCAGCACCAGCACATCTCCGGACCGCGGCTGCTCGAGCGCGGCGGCCACGGCGGGATCGATGGTGCCCGTAATCGCGAAGCCGAGTTTGATTTCCTCGTCTTTGATGCTATGACCGCCAATGAGCGCGACGCCGGCCTTGGCCAGCGTCTCCATCGCGCCGGTGAGCATCCGCAGCATAATCTCCCCATCCAGGGTTTCCGACGGGAATGCAAGGATGCTCAACGCCGTGCGTGGTTCGCCGCCCATGGCGTAGATGTCGGACAGGCAGTTAGCGGCGCAGATGCGGCCGAACAGATGCGGATCGTCCACGCACGGGGTGAACACATCAACGGTCTGCACAAGCGCCAGGTTGTCCGCGAGGCGATAAATGGCGGCGTCATCGGCGGCCGCCAGCCCGGAAATAACGGCAGGGTCTTTGACCTCGGGCAGCCGCCGGAGCACGCCCTCCAAATCGGCCGGCGAAATTTTGGACGCGCAGCCGGCGTTGCGCACGAGGCTCGTCAGTTTCAATCCGGAGAGATCCACCGGATCGGGCCGTTCCCCCGCGCAGGGGCAAATGGTTTGCTCGCGGAAAACGTCGCACGGGCAGGGCCGGCGCGGATCACAGATGCAGTGCCCGAGCTTCATCGAGCGCTCCATCACCTCCCGGCGTTTGGCAAGATTGATTTTCACGTCATCAGCTTCTTCGCTTCGACCCCCGGTGTGCGGTCGTGCCCCGAGCGGACGGTGAAGCGGGTCTTGTCCAGGTAATCCAGCAGCGGAACGGCGAACTTGCGGCTGACGCCCAACGCGTCGCGGAATTCCATGGTCGAAAACATAGGTCGCTTCCGGAACAACCGCAACGCAACCTGCCGCGCGGATTCGAGCGCGTCGCGATGGACGAACAGGCGCTGGTCCAGCCTCACCAAAAGGCCCTTTTCGGCGAGCAACTGCGTCAGTTTCTCGATCCGGTCCGGCGGCTGCCCAAACCTCGGAGCCAACTCGGCGGCGGTTGGCCCCGCCCAGCCCGCGACGGCAAACGCAGCGGTGATCTGGTCTGTGAGCGACTGGTCGCGGTCCGAGATGCGCGCAGTCCATCCGACACGGGCGAAAACCGCTCCTTGTTGCTCGAGCCGTTTCGTGCGGCAGAGGGACTCGATAGCCAGCCGGCAGACCTCCGGATGCGTGGCGGCCGTGGCGAAGAGTTCGTCGCGGCCGACCCCTGCGCGCTGCGGGTTGGCGGCGTGGAAAGCGACGACCGCGTCGTAGAGCTTGCGTGCGGTCTCTTCGACCGCCGCTTTATGGACCAGGGCACCGCCGGCAACTTCGATGACCGAGCCCTCCGTTCGGAGTTGACCGACCAACGCCTGCAGTTCATCAGCGGTTGAAGAGCATTTGGCCTGCAAGTCGCGCCGCGGCATTGGTTCCATCGCCTCGCGCACCATTGCCTCGCACCACCGCACGGGAGAGTTGAGCGCCTCGCGCCGGCTCGCCAACGCGGCGAGGGTCCAGGCTTTTTTGCGGCGAAGCCGGACGTTGCTGACGCCGAGGATGCGCCCGCCGCCGATCGTCACCAGTCCGCTTTGGCCCTGGGACGGCAGGTTCGCGCGCAACACAAATCGTTCTCCGGGCAGCAATGGCAGTGGCTGAGTCAACCGGAGCTGAACCATTTGCGCCTGGCCTGCGACCATTTCAGTAAACTCGAGCATCGCCACGTTGACGAGAACCGAGGCCGTTCCAACGTGGAGGTGCGCCTCGATGAAATCGTCGATTTGGCCTTTGATGCCGCCCAGGAGGCGCAACTCGGCTTCGGCCATGCCGGCAGTGGCGAGACCTTCGGCGGCGGTGAGCACCATGCCGCGCTTGACCTCAAGGTGGTCCAACTCGGGCAGGTTCAACGCGACGCATTCGCCGGCGCGGGCCTCGGTCGCGTCCTCGCCGTAAACCTGCATGCGGCGCACGTGGCCTTTCCGCCCGGACGGCAACAGCACCAGCGAGTCGTCCGCGCGCACCGTGCCGCGGCTCGGGATGCCGGTGATGACCGTGCCGGGCCCGTGGATCGTGAACACGTCCTCGACCCAAAGCCGAAAAACGCCACCGGCGGGCCGCTCCTCGCAGGCGTTCACGGCCTCGTTGAGCGCCTCAAACAAACCTTCGTAGCCCTCCCCGGTGATGTTCGAGATGGGGCAAATCGGCGCTCGTTCGAGGAACGTGCCCGCCAACAGGCGGCGAAGCTGACCCGTTACTTCGGCGCGGCGGCTGGCCGGTACCAGGTCGATTTTCGTCAGCGCCACCAACCCATGGTGCAGGCCCATGAGTGTCAGGATCTGCAAGTGCTCGTGCGTTTGCGGCATAATGCCGTCGTCGGCCGCCACGACGAAAATGACAACGTCCACCCCGTGCGCACCGGCGACCATGTTGCGGATGAAATCGACGTGGCCGGGAACATCCACCACCCCGACGATGCGGTCATCCGCTAGCCGGCACGGGGCGAAACCCAGATCGATCGTCAGGCCACGCTGTTTTTCTTCCGCCAACGTGTCTGTCTCGCAGCCGGTCAGCAGCTTCACGAGCGCGGTCTTGCCATGATCCACATGCCCCGCCGTGCCGAGCATGATGTTTTTGCGCCGGGTGGTCATGAGGACGATGAACAGTTGGGACGTCGCCGCCGGCGCGCGGACTTCAGTCCGCAGCCACACCCGCTAACAGGGGGCGTCAGCATTTCGAACGCAACGGTCGGTCGGACGTTGCTGCGGACTGAAGTCCGCGCGCC
>DATDCV010000171.1:0-5408 GCA_036524155.1 Verrucomicrobiia bacterium | reverse complement strand
CAATGGACTGTGGTGGAGCAGAGCCTCGAGTTGTCGTGCGTAGCCCTCCACATCCTCGGGCAAGGCGGTCAGGCGAAATGCGGTGTCCGTACCCACGAGGTGGAAGCGCTGATTCCCCAGCGAGGTTCTGCCCGCCTTAGTTCCATCACCTTCGCCACTTTCGCTTCCCCGCCGAGGAAGTGAATGACTGCTTCGGTGTAAAGTGACAGCTCGAGAGAATTGCCCCAGTCCTGCAGCATTTCCAGTAGAGAGATGCGCAAGATAAGGCTGCCGCCGTCCAGGTCACGCCACCGGCGCGTGTCCACGTCGAACTGTTTGCGTCGGCCCGGGTTGAGCATTGAATTTACGAATCTCGATTCGACCTGTGGCGGACGGAAGTTGACCAGCTTGCCATGACTCGCGCCGCACAGAAACAGGTAGTTTAGCAATTGCGCCTCGTGATCAACGGCCAGACGAGCCTCCGTCTTGAGCTCATAAACACCCGTATTCCCGACAACCAGGTCCATCCTGTATGTTTTGGCAAAATCGCGATGCTTCACCGTTATCGGCACTTCCTTGTGCACTGGAATCAAACCCGCGGCTTGGAGTCGGGCTGCAAGATCATTGCGGTAAATGATCTCGTCGCAAAGTCGCCCCAACTCGTTCTGCGATTCAAAGGCGCAGCGCATGACCTCATAATCCATCTTTGCGAATTCTTTCTGGGTTGTCGGGCGCGGGGAGATACGGCAGGTAATGGGCATAGCGGCAGTGCAGGAGGATGGCGGCAGACACCGAAGAACGAAACCCTTTTCTGTTACATATTTCTGCCCCCATATTTCTGCCGTTTTCTTTCTGCCTTCTTCTGCAAACACCGAACTTGTAAGGTGCCGCAGTGAAATTGCTGCTGCGCAGTGTAATTATCCTGGTCCTGTGCTCGTTTTCATTGCCGGCGACCGAGGTCCGGCTCGGCAACGAGGTGCTGGCCGCGCGGGGTTTCAGCGTGCTCAACCACAAGCGGGTAGGCCTTATCACTAATCCCTCCGGCGTTAACCGGAACCTTGAATCCACAATCGCGGTCCTTCGTTCCGCGCCCGGCGTCACGCTGGTCGCGCTGTTTGGGCCCGAGCACGGCATTTACGGCGATGTGCCTGCGGGCGACAAGGTCCAAAGCCGAACCGACCCGCGTACGGGGCTGCCCGTGCACTCGCTTTACGGCGCGACGCTCAAGCCCACGCCCGGGATGCTGAAGGGCCTGGACGCGCTCGTCTATGACCTGCAGGACACGGGGTGCCGGTCCTATACGTTCATCAGCACCATGGGCGTCGCCATGGAAGCCTGCGGCGAAGCGGGGATCGAATTTGTCGTGCTGGATCGCCCCAATCCGCTCGGGGGCGAGCGCATCGAAGGCCCGCTGGTCGAGGAGCGGTTCCGGTCGTTTGTCAGCCGGTGGGACGTGCCTTACGTTTACGGGCTGACCTGCGGTGAGCTGGCCCGGATGATCAACGGCGAAGGCTGGGTGAAAGCACGCTGCAAGCTGACGGTGGTCCCGCTGAAAGGTTGGAAGCGCTCAATGGTGTGGCGTGACACCGGTCTCCCGTGGGTCCCCACCTCGCCACATGTGCCGCATGGGGAGTCGCCCTTGTTCCAAGTCGCCACCGGCATGCTGGGCGAGATTGGCGAAGTCAGCACCGGCATAGGTTACACGCTGCCCTTTCAATGCATCGCCGCGCCCGGGCTGGACCCCCACCAACTGGCCGACACCCTGAACGGCTTCAAACTGCCCGGCGTCAAATTCCAACCCATCACTTACAAGCCGTACTATTTCGCGTTCAAGGATCAGACGATTGGCGGCGTGCAGCTCTTTTTCACGGAGCCCGGCCGCGCGCCCCTCACCGCCATCAATTTCTATGCGCTCGAAGCGCTGAAGACTTCAGCCGGACTCGATTTGTTTGCGGAAGCGGTTAAGGCCGGTAAAAGCTTCGGGATGTTTGACAAGGTCAACGGCACCGATGAAACGCGCGAGGCCCTCCAGGCCGGACGGCCGGCCGCTGAAATCGTCGCCTCCTGGCATGCCGCCGAGGAAGCGTTCCGGGTGAAACGGAGGCCGTATTTGCTTTACTGAGCGAGGCGGCGCTGACCGCGTCAACGTTTGAACGTCTGCCTCCTGCGCAACCTTGTCCACTGCGCGGTGTTTGGTACCTTGGACTCATGTCCGCCGACTTGGATCCCGATGCCGCCCTGATGCTGCGCGTCAAACAGGGCGACACCGTGGCTTTCACCGGCCTGGTGGACAAGTACAAGCAGCCGGTGCTCAACCTGGCTTTCCGGATGTTGCATGATCTGACCGAGGCGGAAGACCTCGCCCAGAATGTTTTCGTGCAGGTGTACAAATCGGCTCATCGCTACGAGGTGTCGTCGAAGTTCTCGACCTGGCTGTTTACCATTACCCGGAACCTCAGCCTGAATGAAATCCGCAGGCGGACCCGGCACCCGGCCGCGTCGCTGGATGCGACACACCCGGAGAGCGAAGACCAGCCCCTCTACCAGGTCGAGGATAGAAAGACGCGTTCCCCTCCCGAGTCGCTGCTCCAGGGCGAGCTCGAGCAGAAAATCGAGGAGGCCTTGGCCGACTTGCCGGAAAACCAACGCCTGGCAATCCTGCTCTGCCGCCAGGAAGAACTGAGCTATGAAGACATTGCGCGCGTGCTCGGGTGCTCGCTTTCGGCGACCAAGTCGCTCATTCACCGGGGCCGGGAAACACTCAAGATAAGGATTAAACGCTATCTGAGCGCCGGCGCCTGGTCAGGACCGGAATCAACGCAACTTTAGCCAAAGCACGGTTTAACATTATTGAGACAGATCTATGAAGACCGACCCTGTTCTGGAGCGACTCCGGGAAGCGAGCTGGCGCCGAAAGCTAACGCCGGCCGAGGAAGCGCAACTGCAGTCGTTGCTGGCAGCGCACGCTGACGCCCGGGCGGATTGGGCGGCCGAAGCTGCCTTGAACGGGGCGCTGAACCGGCTGCCGGCGGCGCCGGTGCCAAGTAATTTCACCGCGCGGGTTTTGGACGCGGTCGAACGCGAGACCCGGACTCCCGCCAAAACCCGCCATTTTGGCTGGAGTTGGCTGAATCGGCCATTGCGCTGGTTGCCCCGGACGGCTTTTGTGGTCCTCGTCGTCGGAGTCGGGTCAATCGCGTATCACCATGATGTGATCGAGAAACGCAAGGCGAGGGCGCAGAGCCTGCTGACGGTTTCGGAGCTGCCGGCGATGGCGAGCCCGGAGATCCTGGAGGACTTTGACGCGATCCAGGCGATGGGCCAGGCCCCTGCCGCCGACCAGGAACTGCTCAGCCTGCTGCAATGACCTGCACCCGCCACCTGGTCTTTTGGCTCGCCGCGCTGGTTGGGTTGCGGCTGGTGACCGGGCTTTCGTCGGCCCAGGACGCCATCAAACCAGCCCACTCCAACGCGTCGCCCGCGGATCTTGCGCGGCTTTCACCCTTGCTCCCGCTTAACAAGAATCCGGTGGCCCTCTTCCGGCAGTTGCTGGAAATGAGCGAGGCGGAACGCGCCCGGTTCGAGGCCACCTACAGCCCGGAAAAACGCGCGGCGATCGCAGCGAAAATCAAAGAATACGAAAAACTAAGCCCCGATGAACGCGAGCTGCGGCTGCGCGTCACCGAGCTGCAGTATTACCTCCTGCCGCTCATGGGTTTGCCTTCGACCAATCGGCCCGCGCAGATCGCCCTGCTCCCGCCCGAGATCGCGCCGATGGTCGCCGTCCGTCTGCAGCGTTGGGACGAGCTGCCTGCCGACGAGCAGAATCGGCTCCTGGACAATCAGACGGCGGTCAGGCACTTGACTGCCTACGCCTCGATCAACCCCCGCATCCAGGCCGAGGCGCTCGGCCAACTGACGCCGGCCCAGCGCGAGGCGCTCAAGCAAGGGCTCGATAAATGGCGCCGTCTGACCGAAGACCAGCGGCAGGAAATCACCGCCCGCTTCCAGGAGTTCTTCAACCTCACTCCACCCGAGGAACAGAAAACGCTCAGGACACTTTCCCAGGCCGAGCGCACGCAGATCGCCAGGACGGTCCGCGTTTATTCCGAGCTGAATCCCAAAAGCCGGGCGCGAATCCTGGGCGGTTTGGACAAGTTCTGCCGCTTGACGCCGACGGAGTTCAAGGAGTTTCTCGGTAACGTGGAGCGCTGGCAGATGCTGACGCCGACAGCGCGCAAAGCCTGGCGCGACCTGGTCATCAGCGCGAGCATCCAGCCGCCTCTGCCACCGGGGGCACGCCCCCGCCCGTCGATGCCCCCTCTTCCCTCCCAGGCCCGCGCACCCGCGCCGGTCGCCACCAACCATTGACCGCCACCTGGACAAGCCGTCGCCGCCGGAGCGCCGACTTGCAGTCGGCTTAATGCGCTCGGTTAGCCTTCCGGTTTCGCATTGCCCTGAGGCCGGGTCAGCCTTCGGCGGTTTGGATGCGTCTTCCGTATCCGAGCTGGGTTGGTTGTTGGTTGGGCTAAGCCGACTACAAGTCGGCGTTCCGATTGTTGCGGACACGCCGGTAGCGTCGGAGCGCCGACTTGCAGTCGGCTTAATGCGCGGGTGCGGGTCCCAGCCGCCCGTACTGGTCACGAAATCGCGCGCTGCTCCACAGCCAGGCGGTCGCTTCCCCCACCAGCGCCGCCTTCACCGGATTCTGCTCCGTATAGCGCCGGGCCTTGCTTGCCTGCTCCTCGTCTCGCATATAAGTGTCCCAGTACTCGCGTTCCCAGAAAGCGCCGTCGCGTCCCAGCAGTTTGTTCGCCTCGCGGGCGATAAAACGCTTCCAGCTCTGAACTACCCGCGCCAGCGGCGTTTGCCGGATCTTGACCAGCACATGGACGTGGTTCGGCATGATGACCCAGGCCAGCAATTGGTAGCGCCGACCGTCGAAATGTCTCAAAGCATCCTGAGCCAGTTGCGCAAGCGCCGGCTGGCGCAACCAGCACTCGCCAAAGCTCCGATCAAGATACTCCTCCAGCCGCGTCCGCCGCTGCCGGTCGTCTTCGATACGCAGCAGCGTCTCCCACTCCCCACGCCGAGCGGCTGGAAGCGCGTCCGCCAGACGAAAGGTCACAAACTGAATCAGGCCTGGTGCGTCGCGGTGGGGCAGATAACCACGCTGATGCCACCCGATGAATCCTCGTGCCTTGGCCTCTCGGTCCAGCGGTTCGGCCCAGGCCTGCTTCCCCTCTACGAGTTCGTGCAGACCGGGCTTGTACGGTGGCCGGCTGGCGCGTCCGGAGCGCCCGGAGCGCCGACTTGCAGTCGGCTTAATGCGCTCGGTTAACCTGCCGGTTCCGCTTTGCCCTGAGGCCGGGTCAGCCTTCGGCGGTTTGGATGCGTCTTCCATCTTCGAGCTGGGTTGGTTGTTGGTT
>DATDCV010000170.1:0-3719 GCA_036524155.1 Verrucomicrobiia bacterium | reverse complement strand
CACGATTTGCGCCAAGAGCCTCGAGAAGGAGCCGCACCGGCGTTACGCCACTGCCCAGGCGTTGGCTGAGGACCTCGAACACTGGCTTGCGGGCGAACCGATTCTCGCCCGCCGCGTCGGCTCCGTCGAGCGGATTGGGCTCTGGTGCCGCCGCAAGCCCGCCACGGCAAGACTGGCCGGCGGCGCACTCCTGGCCGTCCTTATCGCCGCCGGAATTGGTATTTGGCGGGTGGCAGTCTCCAAAGGACAGAAGGAGTTGGAACAGTACTCCGCCAACATCAGCCTTGCGGACGCCTACATCCGCGACGGCGCCATCGACCGGGCGCTGGAGCTTTTGCTCCAGTGCTCCGCCAAATTTCGCCATTGGGAGTGGGGCCGGCTCATGTACCTCTGCCACCAGGAAGTCGCCAGCATTCCCGCACACACCAACCGTCCTCGATACCTGATCGGATCGCTGATCCAAGGCTTGGCGGCCAACCGCGATGGTTCTCGGCTCACCACGCATGGCACCGACGGGCAGCTCAAACTCTGGGACCCACGGCAACCCAATCCGTTGCTCGCTTTGGGCGATTCCACCAACACCGTAACGGCCTGGGAGTTCAGCCCGGATGGACATCAATTGGTTGCGGGCACGCGGTGCGGCACGCTCCAAGTTCTCAACACCGTCACTGGAGCAGAAATCTGGTCGGTCGGCCCGCCCGAGCCCCGAGGTCCGGCCTCAGCGGCAGACACTCCTCCTCAACCCAAGAGGATCATCAGTATTGCGTACGATGTACACGAGGATATGCCCATCTTCGATTCCGCTTCCGCGGCGCCGGAGACTGTCCTGGCCGTGGGCCATGCTCCGGACGGGCGGCGCGTCGCCGCCGCAACCGGCGACGGCGGCATCATCGTGCGCGACGCCGCGACCGGCCGCGAGTTGGCGCGCTGGCGTCACAGCCTGTCCAGCCTCGAGGCCCTGTGGTTCACGCCCGACGGCTCGCGGCTGATCGCGAAGGATCGCCTCGCCTTCGAGCAGTTCGACAGCCAGTCCGGAGAAGTGCGCGCCAAGCGCCGATGGGAGCCGAGCGAACAGGCCGCGCTGTTCGTGGACCTCAGCGGGCGCAACGCAGCCACCCTTGCTCACGATCGGCAGATCCAATTGTGGTGTGACGGCCAGAAGACCCACGCGCTCGGCCAGCTCGGCGTTGCGGGCCTGGCAAGTCGCCGGGTCTTCTTCGACCCCAGCGGGCAGTGGATTTGCATCGCCGGCGGGCCTGGCCAGGCGCGGCTCCACGAGGTGACTACCGGCCGGCGGTTGTTTTCGGTACCGCACAACGTCCTGGGTGCTGCGTTTACTGCAGACGGCAACCACCTCGTCACCTTCGGCCCCGAACGTCTCGTGCGCCTGTGGGATGTGGCTGAGCAGAAAGAGCTCCGCGTCCTGCGCGGACATCTCTCGATTCCCGACCTGGCCTCCTTCAGCGCAGACGGAAACTTCATCGCGACGGCCAGCCGCGACGGGATGGTCAAGCTTTGGACGGGGACACCGGGCCGGGAGCGGATACTGAATGACTGGCCCGGGGTGGCTGCCTATAGTCCCGATGGCTCGCGATTGGCAAGTGCCGTGTGGTGGAAGGGAGCCCGCGTTTTCGACGCGGACAATGGCAGAGTTACCTCGGCTTTCCCTTACCGCCAGATCAGCGGGATGAGTATCGCCTTCAGTCCTGATGGACGTTTCTTGTTCACGATCGGTGCGGATAAGCTCGTCTCGATCTGGGATTTGCTCGAACAGCGGTTCGCGGGCTTGCTGCGCGGACACGAATACTCAGTCACCTCAGTGTCGTGCAGTGCGGATGGTCGCCGGATTGCAAGCGGGGACGCCGGCGGCATGATCTTCATCTGGGACGCCGCCACGCGGCGTGAACTGCGCCACTTCAGAGCGCAGCCTCGAAGCGTCTGGTGCGTCCGCTTCGACTCCTCCGGGCGGAAGCTGGTCACAGCCGGCTCCGGATCACCCAAAGTCTGGGATGTCGAGACCGGCCAGTTGCGCTGGACTCTGGATGATGAAGGCGGGGGGACTTGGATTGCCACCTTCAGCCCGGATGGCCGGCGGATTGTCTCGGCCTGTTTTGATCACCAAATCCGGTTCTGGGATGCCGACTCCGGCCGGCTGGTCCAGCGCTGGACCAGCCGTTCGAAGGGCACGGGGTTATGGGACCATAGCCCGGATGGCCGGCGCCTCGTCGTTTGCGTCGCCGATCTGGCCATGGGGGGATTGGGCGCACCCTCCCTCGAGATCTGGGACCTCGAGCATGGTCGCCGTTTGCTCGATGTCCAAGGGCACACGGACAGCGTGTACAGCTCCACCTTCAGCCCCGATGGCCGGCGCATCCTCACCTCGTCTTTGGACTGGACCGTTCGCCAGTGGGAGACCTTCCCTTGGCGCGAGGCCGAGTACGTCGACTTTCCTGGGAAAACACTGCCCGATCGTATTCGGCGTTACGCGGAACGCTACTGGCAGCAGCGACTGGCCGCCGAGCGCGCCGGAGCTGCGGCCACCAACGCTTCCCCATTGACAACTGAACAGTGGCTGCCCCCGCGAGAGTGGGAAAGGGTCGTTTGGCCCGCCCGGTCAACCGGCACGGCTTCCAACCTGATCAACCTGGACGCGCATTACACCGGCGCCCTCAACACGATGTTCTACATGTCATGCTTCGAAGACGAGTTTGACGACGATCTCCGCCGTCTGCCTGTGGGTGAACAGATCCTCGGCGGCATCGCTTTTGACGTGCGCGGCGCGGTGGTCTTGGAGAGCGGAACACAGGCAAGGCCCTATGGGCCGTCGCTCGGGGGCCACCCCGCGCGGGCCGACGGCATCCGGGTGGGGACCCGGGTGCGACGGCTCCACGTGTTGCACGCAGCGCTCGCGGACGTCCCCGACTCCACAGTGATCGGTAGTTATGTCCTTCACTATGACGACGGGACCCAGCGGGAGCTCGAGATTGTCTATGGCCGCGATCTACGTGATTGGTGGCATGGTGGTCGCGGCGATCTCGCGGCGGAAGTCACCCAGGCCCGCGTGGTTTGGACTGGCTTGAATCCCGTCGCGGATCGTTACCAGGCCTCGCTTCGCCTCTTCTTGCGCACCTACGACAACCCCCGGCCCGAGGTAGAGGTCGTGAGTGTGGACTTCGTTTCCAAGCTGACCGCCGCCGCTCCCTTCCTCGTGGCGATGACTGTGGAGCCCTAGCTTCGGAGACTTCGCACCATTCCGATTCTCATTGTGTGTCCGGTACCCTTCCAGTATGAATAATGGACGGCATGAGCGGATCTGTCACCCACGACATCCCGAGCGTCTCCGGAACCTTTCCTCTGACTCATTGGAGCGCGGTACTCGCCGCCGGCGAGGAAGGGAATTCCAAAGCGGAAAGAGCGTTGGCTGAGCTCTGCCAGACGTATTGGTATCCCCTGTACGCGTTTGCCCGCCGTAAGGGCCATCAGCCCGCCGACGCCCAGGACCTCACCCAGGGTTTTTTCGCCTACCTGATCAATGCCCGGCTCGTGGTGAGGGCCGATCCGCAACGGGGCCGGTTCCGCTCTTTCCTGTTGGGCTGCTTCACCCATTTCATGTCCTCCGAGAAGGGCCGGACCCAGGCGCAAAAGCGAGGCGGCCGCCACCTTCTCATTCCGTTGGATCTGCAGCAAGCGGAGGCCCGCTTGGCCGAGGACCCCTCGCC
>DATDCV010000169.1:0-9687 GCA_036524155.1 Verrucomicrobiia bacterium | reverse complement strand
GTGTGACAGAGCAATCTCGATACAAGGAGCCTCCTTTCCATGAACGGTAGCGCAGAAGAGAGAAAGGGCCTCCTCTCCCCGACCCTCTCCTCCAGTTGAGGAGAGGGAGACACCAGGCGGCGCGATGCAAAAACTGAAGGCCGTGTCGTGTCCCCCTCTCCGCCTTTGGGGGAGACTGGCTAGGGGAGAGGTGGCTCCTGGCTCGAGGAAGGTTCACGGTCCCAATGCATGCGCGAACGCGAGCCTAGGCCCCGCATGAACAAGCTCAAGGAATTCCCCCTCACCCCTACCCCTCTCCCCGAGGAGAGGGGATGCTGCGAGCGCGGGCGCTGCGAGGGGTTCAGGGGTGCAATGCGCGAACATGTTCGGGGAATTCTCTCCCTAACCCTCTCTTCCAAAGGAGAAGAGGGAATCTCAGTCTCACGTCGATGCGTCCGGCTGAGGCGGCGGCTGGCTGCTTTCCACCGTTGAACCCATGCTAGGGCGCAGCGTGGAGGTATCGGTGACCAGGTTCAGCTCCTGGACCGCCTGGACGAAGTTCATGTTGGCGAGTTTTTGGGCGCGGCGGAGCAGATAAGGCACCGGGCTGCCGGGCTCGACCTGGTCGTAGTATTGGCAAATTTTCTCGAGAGCCTTGACGACGTCCTCGCGGGAACGGATCGAGCCGCTGATCACAATTCCGGAGCCGGGGCTCTCGACGGTGGACGCCTCGGGCGTACTGGCAGCCTCGGCGGTCTCGCCGCCATCGCCGCCCGGGACCGGCAGGTATGGCTGCAACGCGGTCAACATGGCCTGGAGGGTCTTTTCGAGTTCGTCGAAGCTCATGGTCTTTCCCGCCGAAAGAGTGCTGGTCAGGTAGCGATCCATACCCTGGACAGCCTCGAGCGCTTCTTTCAGGCAGCCGTGGCTCTCGGCGATCTGAGCGGCGCCGGCGCGCAAAACCGGCGTCAGCGCGGCCAGCGTCGGGCCTTGGGGCGCGGCGCCTTCCGGGCTGGTTTGGCCCAGCTTCGCGTTCTGGATCTGCTCAAAGGTTACCGCGGCGGCGCCTCTGGGCTGGCAGAGAGCGGTCGTGTGGAGGTAGTCCATGAAGGTCATCCACCCGGTCACCGAGCCGCGCGGGGCCGTCAGCGCGCTGAGCATGTTCAACCGCGCAGTGGGATCGTTGTTATCCTCGGGATCAAGCAGGGGGTAGAGCGCGCCCCAGTATTTTTCGACCAGACCGTGGAGGAGCTGGAGCCCGTCACGAAATCCTGCCAGGCCTCGGGTTTGAAGCAGGCTGCAGCAAAACATCATGGCGATGCGAAGGTGTTTGGAGTCCTTCAGGAAGGCCGCCGCTTTCTGCTGCAGCTCGCGCCAATCAGGGGGTTCGGCGGGTCGTTTGATGTTGCCGATATCGATCTCGCGCTTGCCTTTCAGCAGAGTCTCAAGTTCGTCAAACCGGCCGTCGTAGGACAGGTCCGGGCCGCACGGCTGCTCGGCGGAGACCGGCTTGAGCAACGCTTCAATCAGTTCGTTCATGGGTGATAAGAGATCGTTTTCTCCAGCCTGTTGAGGTCTTTTTCACGGGCGGGAGTCAGCCAACCGCCCTTCTTGAACCGGGCCCTCAGGTCCTGCACCATGGCTATGTAAGACGCGTTCGCGTCAGGGCCGAGGCTTCCCATGATGGCGTGTTCCGCGCGAGCTCTAGGCGACATCGCCTCCATTGGGTCCAACAGATTGAATCTTACCATCAGGACCTCGAGGCGTGACTCAAGGTCCTGAAACACCTGCTTTTGGGTGTCGCCGACTGCAGGTGCAGCCGGCGGAGTCTCCGCCCATTTGCGCAGATCCACGAACGGAGCCTTGCCAACGAAACTGGCCGAAGTCAGCCCGGCGAATCTGGTTTTGACCTCGTCGGGTTTGTTGGCCTCTTTCAGCGCTTCCAACTCACCCAGGATTTGCTTTTCCTCGGCGGCCTTGCTGAGCAGGTCGGCGAAGGGCGGTTTGGCGCTGTAGCTCTGCCCTTTCAACGAGTCGATAAACGTGTAGTCGCCCGCATTAAATCTGCTGATAACGTCTTTGAGGGTGCTTTGCTCAAGGCTGGCGGTCTCTTTCAGGCTGTCGAAAGCCGCAACGCCGGGTCGGGAGGTACATCGCTTCAGCACCTCGTCATAATTGCCTTGGTCGAGGAACTCTCGAGCGGTCTGGAGATCCTCCTTCAACTTTTCCTGCTCCTTCGCCGCGACAGCCAGATTGATTTGCTGCTGGGCATCGTCCTTTAACTTATTGGCCGCCGGATCGTTCGGCTTGAAGGTCAGAGCCAAATCCGCCTTCGCCATGGCGTTGGTGTAATCCTTCCGGTCGAACGCTCCCTGCCCCTCGCTCAGTGCTGCCTGGTACTTTTGGTCCCGCTCCCTCACCGCGACAGCCACGTTGATCTGCTGCTGGGCATCGTTCTTCAACATATTGGCCGCGGGATCGTTCGGCTTGAAGGTCAGAGCCAAATCCGCTTTCGCCATGGCGTTAGTGTAATCCTTCCGGTCGAACGCTCCCCGCCCCTCGCTCAGTGCTGCCTGGTAATTCTGTTCCCGCTCGATTGCACTGGCAGCCTGAGCAATCTGTTGCTGCGCCTCAGCCCTCAATTTAGCCGCTGCCGGATCGTTCGGCTTGAGGGTTAGCGCCAAATCCGCCTTCGCCATGGCGTTGGTGTAATCCTTCCGATCGAACGCTCCCCGTGCCTCGTTCAGCGCTGCCTGGTATTTCTGTTCCTGCTCCCTGGCTGCAACAGCCACGTTGATTTGCTGCCGGGCATCGTTCCTCAACTTATTCGCCGCCGGATCGGTCGGCCTGAGGGCCAGCGCGATTTCCGCCTTGGCTAAGGCAGTCGCGTAATCCTTGCGGCCGAACGCCGCCTGCGCTTCGTTGAACGCCACAAGGTATCGCTGCTCGATCTCGGTCTGTTGCGGCGGCGGGTTGGACTGAGTCGAGGCTATAGGTTCCCGGGCCGGCTGGTTGGTTGCGTTGGCGGCCAATGGCTCGGGCGGCGTCGGACCTTTGCGGCCTCCACCCGACAGCCAGACACCTGCCACCGCCGCCAGCAGGATAATTCCACCGATGACAAACACGGTCGAAAACCATTTGCCGGGGGGCGCCGCCGGAGCGCTGTCCGCCGGTTTTGCGGGGGGGGACACTGGCTGCGTTTTTGGGGCGGGAGGCGGCGGAGCAACGGTTGTTGTTGGCGGCGCGATGCCGAGGAACCGCGCCTCGACTTTCTGCATTCGATCCCGGGAATCGGGGGCAAGATCATAAGGGATCTCAGTTGCCCGGGGCGTAGCCTTGGCTGAGGCCTGCAGGCAGAACAGATCATCGGTCGCCGGCTCACCGATCACCACGTCGAGCCAATCGACGCCGCGGCGGCTCAGCAGAAGCAACGGCACGTTGTCAGGCACAACGCAGCGCAAAAAGGCTCCCCAGAGCGCGAGCGCCTCGGTCAGCGAGTCGCTGGCCAGCGGAAGACGCACATGGCGGGAGCGCGCGGTGGTCGCCGCCCCAAGCTCGTGGAGGGCGCGCAGGAAGCCGAGCCGGTCGGGCCCGAGCTCCGGTCTCTCCAGGAAGCGTTGCTTTGCCTCCCGGCCCAAGGTCGTCTCCACCAGCCTCGAATCTCCACTGGTCAGCAGGGCGCGCAACTGATCCTGGGCGGCGCGGCAGTCGCTCCTCACTTGCTCGGCGGAAGTGGTGGCGCGGCAGGCTTCCTGCAACCGATCCAATCCGGGCAGCAGATAGGCCAGCATGAAGCCCGGCCAAAGCCCTTCACCGTCGATGCACAGCACCATTGGGTACTTGGCGCGGCCCTTGCCGTCGGTCGAAGACCATAATTGGCCGAGGACCAAATGCCCGGGTCTCAGCCAAAGGAAGGTGTGGTCGTAACCCGGGAGCCGTTTCTCGGGATCAAGCTTTTCCCAGGCACCGGAATCGATTTGGCCGCCGATGCCGCTAACGTAGAGGGCCTGTTTGGCGAGCGCCAGCGTTTCGGTCTCCGCGCCGATGCCCAGGATATGATCATCCCAACCCGGATGCTTGCCGAACGCCGCGAGGGTCAGCCGCGCCTGCGCCGGGTCGGTGGCCGCACTGTTGGCCCCGCTCTTACGTCGTTGGAATAGGTCTTTCATCGCCCACGCGCTGGGGTTTGAGCCGGCTATTTCGAACCCGGCCAGGACTGCAACGTGGGAAGCCGTTGGTTGCCGAGCCGAGCCTCGAAGAGGATGCTGCCTTTAACGGCGGCGCTCGCCGGGGACTTGGGTTTAATGTGGATTTGCCATACCTTTCCCTCGTCCAGCCGCTCCACCTGGTCACCGTGCAGAATCAAGCCAACCAGCCCCCAGGAATCTTCGGCCAGGCCGGGTGTGTCGATATTATCGTTGTCGCTTCTGCGGAAGGAGATTTTGATGCGGTCGTTGGTTTTCGCTTTGCCTAACAGCACCCCCGAGGAGTTGGCGATGGGGGTCGAAACCGGTGTGGCCGGCCCGCCCCCGATGGTCACCCACGTTCTGGTGTAAACTCGCGCCATGTCGTCGTCGCCCGGCTTGGGCGGCAGGATCCGGAATTCCCATTCCGCCGGTGTTCCCTCGCTGGTGATCAGCCCGTTGACCACTGACTCGTAACGCAAGCGGTCATCGTTGAAGGCCTTCAAGGAAGCGCATTCCCAGGCGTTATTGGTAAGGTCCCTGGACATCGCCTCGAGCAGTTTTCGCAACTTCGCCAGGTCGTCGACACTTGCCTGCTGCGCGCTGGTGAGAACAACCGGGAACCCGGCCGCCTGGCCGAGAGCCTGGCGCATGCCGGTGAGCATGCTCTGCCGGGCCTGGCTGAGGGTGCCTTCAATCTGGGTGAGGGCAGCGCTCTGGATCAAGGCGCTCTTGCCGGAATCCAAATCACTTTTGCCGCCGCTCAGCCACCTCGTGGCGGTGGCGACGGTTTCAGGGTTCCAGGGCGACGACTGGGTCTGGTTTAGTTTGGCCGCGAGGAGCTGCGCGTACTTGCTCAAGTAGCCGGTCTTAAGTTGTTCGATAGCGGTCGAAGCAATCCGCTGGCATTTTTCACTGGTCTTGGCGGCCAGCGGTCCTTTGTACGACTCCAGGTTAGTGCGGTACGCCTCCGCCATCTGGTTCAGGTTGGTGTAATTCAGCCAACCGCTGCCAATGTCACCCTCCGTCGGCGCCACATTTGTCGACGCGAGGGCGCAGGCGTCGCTGTAGAGCGACCAGCGTGTTTCGAAAGCCGGGCGCGGGCTGTTGGTGGTGCGCGGGAGATAGTCGGTGTCCAACCTGGCGATTGCGGAGAGGCGCGAGTTGTAGTTGGTGCGCGCGCGGGCGGCCGCTTCGGCTCCGAATTCTCCCAGACGGTTCAGAACCTCAGGCACAAGGCCGGTGGCTTTTTTGTTGTCGGGGAGTTGCTGCCAGATGAGTCTGACCCGGGGAGAAATCGCCAGGGCGGAGGCGTTGGACAGTGCGGACTGCAGGCCGAGGTAGCGAACGGACAGGTTGGTAAGGGGTGAGGCGGCGGAGTCAGCGTCCGCCAGGCGCCTCCAACTGGCCTGAACGCCAGCCTCGGCCTGAGCGAGGCCGGTGCAGGAGGCATCGTTGGGGTTGTCGAGCCACACCGTTTCGAGTTTTTGATAGTTGGTCAACTGATCCGTGAGGTCATTCAACAAGTCCAACTGCTGATCAATGTTGGTGCGGGCGCGGGTGCTCGCGATCTGGAACCGCTCCAGGCCGTTGCTGATGGCGGGATTTTTCGCGAGGCTGTTGCCGAGCAGCAGCGTGGGTGGGGGCCACTGGGCGGCCCTACTGCCCCGGCTGGTGTCATAGGTCCACACCATCGTTTCCGTGAGATTGGTATCGGGCCGGGAGGTGGTTTCAGTCAGGTAAGACAACAGCGGGCGGAAGCATTCCTCAGCATGACCCCAGGACAGGGGTTCCCGGGCTCGCGAGACACCGTCGGCCTCCAACTGGATGAGCGCCTCGAGGGCCTGGCGGTGACGCTGCAACGATTCCGGGTTACCGGGCGTGGGGTCCTGGGTCAGGAGTTTGTCACGAGTCCGAGCGACCAGGGGTTTAAGCACGCCGCCCTCGAAGACGAGCCGTTGCGCTTCCGGCCGGCCCTCGTCGGCACCGCTCCGCAGCCGGCGCAGCAAGGCCACCGGCTGGAAGATCCACGAGACTTGCAGGGGCTTCTCGACGGTATCCCGGAGCTTCTTATGATACTGGGCAACGGTCGTTTTCCCCAAGTTCGGCATCGGGTCAGCGCCGGCATAGACAAACCGGTTGCCACCCCCGGGCTCGGGGCGAACGATGGGCGGGGACCATTCGTCCTGGCCGGCGACCCAATTCGTGGCTCCTGCTTGCCAGAGGAACGCCTCGTCCCGCACGCTCTGGCCCAGTTTCCGGTAACCCAGTCCCGCGAACAGCAGCAGCAGCAGCAGTGCGACCGCGACGCTGCCGAAAATCGCCAATTGGCGCTGCCGGAGCAGTTGGAGCGTGTTGGTCGCGCGCGTAACCAGGCCGCTTTCGCGAAACACTTTTTCGTGGAACAAATCACGCAGGAAAAACGCCCGGTTTTTCTCCCAGCTCCGGTCTTCGGGCAACTGGTCGAGCTGGAGGCCCGTGGCCAGCGCGATGGCCTCGTCGAGCGCCTTGCCCTCGCGCATGGACGACGTGAAGTAAATGCCGCGAAGGAACACGGGTTTCGCCGACCATTCTCCGGCCACGAAGACGGTCTCAAGGTAGCGCCGGAGCCGCGGCGCCAGGCGCATGACGCTCTCGGGCAGTGCGAAAAGCGAATCGACCTCATCCAGGCGCCGCTGGAGGGTGGTCGGGCCGACCCCAAGCTGGTAGGCTGACTTGAAGAAGTGTTGGGTATCGCCCAGGCGTCCGGTGCCCGAAGTGTCACGGATGAGCGCCATGCGGCGCCGGCGCAACCGGCCGGCCACACTCCGGAGGTATTGGTCCACCAGGTCGGGCCGGAACGCGGCATCCAGCGGGTCGGGATTGGACCAGCCGAACATCTGGTGCTGGAGGAGAGGGTCGTCAATGTTGTCGAAGAACTCGCGGAACCCGGCCAGCAGGTCGCATTTGGTGACGACGAGATAAACGGGGAACCGCACGTCGAGCACGCGTTGGATGAGGTCCAGTTGCTGGGCGAGGCGGCTGGCCTTCTGCGCGATGGTATCGGCCGAGTCGCGGATCAGGCTCTCGACCGAGAGCACGAGGAACAGGCCGTTGACGGGGCAGCGGGGTCGGGCGCGTTTGAGCAGGCGCAGGAACTCGCGCCATTCGGGGGCCTCGCCGGCCCGAGCTTCGTTGAAGAGCATCGACCCGGCGGTGTCGAGGATGATCCCCCGATTGGTGAACCACCAGTCCATGTTGACGGTGCCGCCCGAGCCCTGGAGCTCGTCCTGCAGCCCCGGCGGAAAGTCGATGCCCGAATGCCGGATCGCCTCGGTCTTGCCGGAGCCCGATTCGCCGATGATCACGTACCACGGCAGCTTGTAGAGATCCTTCCCGCGGCTTTTGTATTCCTGGAGGCCCGCCTGAAATTTTTGCCGCACCCGGTCCAGGTCGGCCCGCTTGTTGGGGTCGCTGATGGCCTTGGGAGTGGCGGCCGTCTGGGCTTCGATGGCGCTGGTGAATTGCTCGCGCTCGCGCCGGGCGCGCATCCGGCGCCAGAGATAGTAGCCGCCAAAGAGCAGGACCGCCAGAACGAGGACGACGACGGCGACAAAAATGCCGTAGGGACGGAGGAATACCGCCGACGCGACCGCGCCCAACCCGGCGGCGCCCAAGCCCCATTTCACTATCCCGCCGATTTGCGTATTCTCATCCATAGTTTGCGATACCTATCACGATACCGGCTCCACCGGCCGGGCGCTCACTTAGTCCCGCTTTCACTGATCTGTCCGTGGTCCTGAATGACCTTGACGTTCCTGCCCAAGCCGTCAACCGCTTCCGCGTAGAGGGCATAATAAAGCGCAAGGACCGTCAGGCTGATGAACACAAACGCGATCGCCACGAGAATGATCTTGTTGCTGGGGGGCTCGGTGAGGACCCGTGTGTCGGTGAACTTGTAGGCTTCCTCGCTGATCTTGGTGCGGGGGTCCGAGTCGATCCACTGCCGGACACGAGGGAAGATCTGCTCCATATAGCGGCGGATTTGTTCCGGCTGTGTCTGGTACATGCCCATGAAACCGAGCCCGAGGCAAACGTAATAAACCGCAAGACGCTCTGCCGCTTCTTCGCTGGTGTCCTTGAGGTCGGCTTCGAGCAGATCGAAGAACCGCTCGTCGCCGGCCAGTTCGTTGCGTTCCCGGGCGAGGCGGTTTTCGGCCCATTGGGTGGCGAACTTGAGGCGGCTGGTGCAGATGATGTAGTCCACGAAGAAAATCATCGGCAGCTCGAGGCGCCGGGCCTGCTCCAGCACACGAACGTCTGCCGACGCGCTCCGGACGGCCTGCTCCAGCAGGTCCTTCACTTCGGACCGGACGCGGGCGTAGTCCGGATGGGCCTGGGTTTTGGCCGCCCGGTTCAGACGGCAGACGTACTGGAAGAGGTCCTCGTAAGTCTCGAGCAGTTTCATGTTGGGATGGTCATGAACAACGTAAAGGCCGCGTCCGAGAGATCAAGATCAGCCTTGTTCCAGACCAGGGAGATGGCTTTATCGTTCTTAATCTGATCCCATCGCCGCTGATTCGAGGCCGGTAGCAGCCGGAAATAATGGAGGTCGCTCTGCCCCGGCAGTTCCAGCGGCGGGTAGTTTTCTTCCTTGATCTCGAGACCGAAAATCGCGGCGCGCTCGAGACTTCGCGGCATGAGCTTGAACTTGTTGCCGTCGGTGACGTACAGCGCCAGCTTCGTGCGGTCGACTTTGGTCTTGATGCCCAGGAAGTAACCGGTCGGTTTGTCGAAGTGCTGCGGTTGGAGTTCCGCGCGCAGCAAGCCCAAATCACCCGCGAACGCCACCCGCAAGGGTTCCGCCGCCCGCGAGACACGGATTTCAGCCCGGATTTTATGGTCCAGCTCTTTAAACGCCGGCAACGGGTCGAGGTGATCGTATTTGCGGCATTCGAACAGGTTCTCGTCCGGGTGCAGCGCCAGTAGCTCGCCCAATAACTCGCGCAGTTGGAGGTAAAGCGCAAACGGGGGAACGGCGCCATCGTCGATGATGGAGGGAAGGCTGGCGCAAAACCGGTTCAGGATCGTCAGGCGCAGCGTCAGTTCCCACTTGACCTCGATCCCGAGACCGCCGGTCGCCGCTTTGACGCGGAGTTGCTCGCGGCTGGCACTGATTTGGGCGGTGAGGTCGCGGGCGAGGTCGTGCAAAGTGGGCGAGGAGCGCAAAAGCAGACAGGGGGGAACAAAGTCCGGGTCCTGGCGCGGCTTGCCGGCATCTTCGCCCGACGAGCGCATCACCCGCATCAACGGGAGGAATTCCATATCCGAGAGGTCCTCCGCTTTCAGGACAACACGGGCGTTGATCTTCCGGATGTGGACCGATTGCGGGTTCTCGCCGCTGTTTTCGTCCGCTTTATATAAACAAAAGTCCCAGATTAATCCATTGCCAGATATAGAAACTATTGTCGCTCTCACCTGCCTGATAGGACTGCCAATCCTTCCGCACGACTTGCCCCTCCAACCAGCCGTCACAATTTCCCAG
>DATDCV010000168.1:0-6995 GCA_036524155.1 Verrucomicrobiia bacterium | reverse complement strand
GTGATTTGGGGCCATACCGCCACATTCTATTTGTCACACATGGTTGTAGCAAATCGGGATAGATGTGGTGCAAACGGGCCAGACGTCAAATCAATGCTTGGCTAAAAATCTCTGCCACTGGGGTTCTTGGCCAGCCACTCGTCTCAAGATTATGCACCTGGTGCTGCTCTCAAACTCGCCCAACGACGCTGCTCAGGCAGGCCGAGCCCACGGGCCTTGAATGCCAACCAGGACACAATCTCGGCCTTGCCTGGAGCCGGATGGTTAGGTGCCTGCGAGCTCATGGGATGCGCTCCGCATCCGGTGGCGGGACGACCCATTGGTGTTTGTCGTCCTCCCAAACGGACACACTCGGAGTCGGGAAGTTTGGATCGCCAAACGCTCCCACCGGGATTGCCACGAATGCCTCTAAGCCCGCGGGCTCGTAGTAGACGGTCGAGCCGCATTTGGGGCAGAAGTGAAACCGGGTTATTCCTCCCTCATCGTTAGTGCGGATGTACTCAGTGGAGGCGCCTGAGATCGTCACATTTTCGCGAGGGAACCTGGCTTGCTCCCCAAAGGCGCTGCCAGTTCTGCGTTGGCAGTCTGTACAATGACAGATGGAGACGCGCACAGGCTCGCCGACGACCTGAGCTGTGAGCTGACCGCAACTGCATGAGGCAAGACGAGTTGGCATGTCAGAGCTCTCCTCAGTCACCTAACGGTCAGCGCAGCCACGCCGGATCAATGACGCCCCATGCGCGGCGAGAGGAAGGACCGGCAATGGCTGACGCGCCGAGTTAGGCCGGCTGAAGGTCATCTGTCGAGTTTCTCTGGAACGGGATTCTGCCGCACAAAATACGGATCGAACTCAGATTTCGCCTGAGGACCAAAGAACACAAGTTTCCCTTGGGAGTCGAGCCGAACGGAAGCCCACCACTCGCGCTGGTCGTCACGCACTCCGTGACGATAGCCAGTAGCGTATCCTGCCCAAAGCGACAGAAGCACAAAGAGGGCTAGCTTTAGAACGCCCTTGCTAGTGATGGATGCTTTCATGGGTTTGTATGCTTAAGTATAGACACCGCTGACGCACATTTTGTGCGATCTGAGCTTCACGCTCCGGCTCAGGTAGCCCCGGACAATGATGTTCGATTATGAACAGACGCGATCCCGGCCCTGCCTGCAGCCGGTTGGTCCAGCGGCCACATTAGTTGGCAATACTCCTCGAACACCTGAATGAAAGCCAGCCGAAGATCCAGCACAGGATCGCAGCAAGCCCCGCAGCCCATCTCAGAATACTCAGGTAGCGCGGGAAATCTGGATGGTCCGGCGTAAGCACCGTCCCCGAAACTCGGATGCGAGATAGTAGAAACTGGTCGCCAAGAACGGCCATCACCAAGAGCAGAAGGCCAAAAAGACCAAGAAAGATGGCGCCTGCAACCAGGTCGGCTTTCGTGAAGAGCTTAAGTGCCATAGTGTTTCCTCGCTGAACAGTATGTTTGGGACAAAGTCACAGGCCAAAAACAAAGATCGAAGGCATCCGGCTGGATGCTTGTCAGCACGATGACTCCTTAACCTTATCGCGTCAAGAGTTGTGAGGGTGTCTGCGGGACGCGCACGAGAGACTTTGTCTTTACACAGTTATTGGCAACGTCGGGAAAAGACCGAGATATGGAACCCGAACGACCACCAACCGGCACGCAGCCGTTCCCGGCAGTCCCTGGCGTTCTCTTCCCGCATTAGCAGGAGCCTTTAGCGGGAGTTAAGGGCTGAGTGTGACGTCAAGCCTGAGCGAACCTGCAACCTGCAACCTGCAACCTGTAACCTGCAACCTGCAACCTGCAACCTGTAACTTCTGCCCCGCTTGCGTTAGAAATGGTCTGAACCCCCGCCTCATTACATAAAGGTCGACGACGTCCCGGAACTTTTGCTCGAACTGCTTGTCGTACCCTTGCTAAGTTTCCATCGCTGCCGGTTCGGAGGTTCTCCGTGCCAGCCGGCATCAACTCGATGGCCAAACGCCGAACACCATCGCCAACGACCAACGCCGTCCCGCGGCCGTCCGACGCACTTGGCGCTGCCAGACTGCGTCGTCCGTGGGTCGTTTGTCTGCTGCTGGCGCTGGCGACTTTCCTGGCCTACAGCATCGTCGCACGGCACGGGTTCGTTGATTATGACGATGGCGACTACGTCAGCGCCAACCCACACGTCGAGAACGGCCTCACGTGGGCAAATGTGGCGTGGGCGTTCACAACCGGACATGCGAGCAACTGGCACCCGCTGACCTGGCTGTCGCACATGCTGGACTACCAGCTTTTCGGGCGGAACCCCGGCGCGATGCACCTGGTGAACCTCGCTATTCACATCGCGAACACGCTGCTGCTGTTCCTGGTCCTGAGACGAATGACCGGCGCGCATTGGCGCAGCGCGATGGTCGCCGCCCTGTTCGCTTTGCACCCGCTGCATGTCGAATCGGTGGCCTGGCTTTCAGAGCGCAAGGATGTCCTCAGCGGCCTTTTCTTCATGCTGACCCTCTGGGCCTACGGCCATTACGCGGAACTCCGAACCCCGAAACCCGAAATCCAAGGACGGAGCGCCGCTGCTCCCCCGGTTCAACGCTTCAACCCCTCAACGCGTCAACGCGTCTGGTACTCCCTCAGCCTCGTTGCTTTTGCGCTCGGCCTGATCAGCAAGCCAATGCTCGTAACGGTACCCTTCCTGTTGTTGCTCCTGGATTACTGGCCGCTCGACCGCGCGCAGGGTGCCGGCGACGGCGCACAAGCAACAGCGGGCCTTGGATTTTGGCTGCGACGGTTCGTCGAGAAGTTGCCGTTCTTTGCCCTGGCGGTGGCTTCGAGTGCGGCGACGTTCATCGTCCAGCGCAAGGGCGGCGCGGTCTCGACCGCGCTGACGATCGGACAACGGTCGAGTAATGCGATCGTCTCTTACGTGCGCTACCTGTGGAAGATGCTGTGGCCGGAAAACCTGGCGGTCTTGTATCCTCATCCGGGCGACTGGCCGATCTGGCAGGTCATCGGCTCCGCCGTTTTGTTGGCGGCGATCTTTGCGCTGGTCATTTGGCAGGCGCGGACCCGCCGTTATGTCGCGGTGGGCTGGCTCTGGTTTGCTGGCATGTTGGTGCCGGTGATCGGCCTGGTCCAGGTCGGCATCCAGTCAATGGCCGATCGATACACCTACGTGCCGCTAATAGGGATCTTCATCATCGTGGCCTGGGGGGTGTGGGACCTGGCTCAGCGCTGGGCCTGGCGCAAGGAAGCGCTTGCGTCCGCGGCGTGTCTGTCACTTTTCACCTGCGGCTTGCTCACCATGCGCCAGGCGGAATTCTGGCGGGACAGCGAGACCCTGTTCCGGCGAGCCGTCGAGGTCGAGCCGAAAAACTACCTCGCCTACAACAATCTTGGTTTTTACTTCGCGAATCACGGCCGCCCAGCCGAGGCGCTCGAAAACTACCGCAAATCCATCGAGAACAATCCGAACTACGAGGACGCCCTCAACAACATGGGCCACGCGCTCGCGCAGCAGCAGCGACACGCCGAAGCGATTCCCTACTACGAGGCTGCTCTTCGCGTCCGACCGCTGCACGTCGAGGTCCACAATAACCTCGGCAATGGCCTGTCCGAGCTCGGCAAAATCGACGAAGCCATCGCCCATTACCGGATCGCGCTGGAGCAGAAACCCGACCATGCCGACGCCCACAACAACCTGGGCATCGCCCTCGCCATGAAAGGCAAGCTCGACGAGGCGCTGCCGCATTTTCGCGAAGCCATCCGCCTCAGACCTAATTACGCAAGCGCCCACAGCAACCTGGGCAACGCTCTCGCTGCCCAGCAGAAATGGGATGACGCGATCAAAGAGTACCGCGAATGCCTCAGGCTGAACCCCGACGACCCGCAAGCGTATAATAACCTGGGAAATGTCCTCTCCCAATTGGGCAAGCTCGATGAGGCGGTACAGAATTACAGCCAGGCGATCAGGTTGAAGGCAAATAACCCGGAAGCACAGTTCAACCTCGGCATGGCACTCAACCGGCAAGGCAAACGGGAGGAGGCCCGGACGCACTTCGAGGCGGCTCTCAGGCTCAAGCCCGATTACGTCGAGGCGGAAAGACAACTGCGCGCCCTGGGAGCGACACCGAAGTAATTCAGGCGCCTGACTCCTCAGGCGATTAGCACTGCCTGGCGGCGGTCTGTCCCCCAACTTGGTTCTCTCTTTCCTCCGTGGTCTCTGCGCCCAGTCATCACATGAATATGTGTAGCCCAATTTCCGCCTGCCCATGGTAAAAATGCCTAATTATGAAAAATGGACCTTCTCCCATCCGCTCCCGTTGTTGCCGCGGCACAACGGCTTCCGCAATCCTCACTCTCGCCCTGGTCTGTTGCTGCCAGGCGCCGTCAGCCATGGCCGACACCCTGACCGAAATCTGGAAAATCGTTGCCGGCACGGGAAATATCGAAAACAACGGCAACACTCGCCAGCTCACGTTTAATCCGATTTCGGGCAACGTGATCTACGTCTCGCGGGGGACGCCCGCTCTGTCGGTCAACCGCGTCCGGGGGTCCGATGGCACGGTGCTGTCCACGATGAGCATCACCGGGATCAGTGGTGGCACGATTGCTCTGAGCGCGATCAGCGCCGCAGAAGACGGCGCCATCTACGGCTGTAACGTGGTCACCCCCATATCAGGGACGCTTCCCCTCAAAGTCTACCGTTGGGCGGATGAGAGTTCCGCACCGACCTTGGTATATTCCGGCGACATCAGCGGAAACGCGACTGGACGTTGGGGCGACACGCTTACGGTGAGAGGTGCCGGAGCCTCGACGCAGATTCTGGTGGGCTCCGACCAGACCGCGGTGGGCCTGCTGAAGACGACCGATGGCACAACCTTCACGGGCGGCAAGGTGACCATCGGCAGCGGGGTTGCGAACAACTATAGGATAGCCCTCGCATTTCGTGGCGCGATGGGAAACTTCTGGTCCAAGACCAGCGGCCAAACGGGGAGATACGTGAGCATCGACACGTCGGCGGGGACGGCGACTGATTTAGGGGGTGTGACGCTCACGGATTCCACGAGTGTGGCAGCCCTGGCCTACTATGCCCCCAACTCCTACCTGGCGGCGGTGAAGCGCACCGGCTCCACCACCCCTCCGAACGGCAAGGTTTACCTTTACAACGCGGCTGCCAGTCAAACCGCGCCGACACTTCTGACGACGGCTTCCTACAGCACGGCTAACACCGAATCCACCGGCCAGGCCTCTGGGGCTTTCGGTGTTGTCGGTGGTGACCTGATGTTGTTCTCCCTCGTGATCAACAACGGCATCGCCGGCTACAAGGTCACTCCGGCACCAACGGTCAGCGCGCCCTCCTCACTGACTATCAATGCGAACGAGACCGCCACGTTTTCAGTAACGGCTTCGGGACCGGGGCCGCTAACTTACCAGTGGCAAAAGGACGGTCAGAACCTGACGGACGGCGCCACGGGGACCGGCTCAACCATCGCCGGTGCGACCACATCGAGCCTGTCGATCGCCAACGTGAACACGAACGACATCGGCAGTTACGTGGTGGTGGTGACAGGGCCCGGCGGTTCGGCGACCAGCACCGCGGCAACGCTTGCTGTTAATCAACTCACTCAGACCGTGTCGTTTGGGGCTTTGGCGGATAAGACGTATGGAGATCTCCCGTTCGAGCTCACCGCTTCTGCCGACTCCGGCCTCCCGATAACCTTCAGCGTGGTGAACGGCCCCGTAACAATCTCCGGAACCACCGCCACAATCGTCGGCGCCGGCCCGGTGACGATTCGGGCTTCTCAGGCTGGAAATGGCTATTACGCGCCCGCGTTTGTCGACCAAAGTTTTGCAGTCGCGCCCGTCATCGTTGTCCCGACCGTCACGGTTGGAAACAAGATCTATGATGGCACGACCTTGGCCCCAATCACCGGCCGATCCCTCGCTGGCGCGCTCGCAGGCGACGACGTCACTCTGGGAACAAGCGGAGTGGCCAATTTTGAGGACAAGAACATCGGCACCGCCAAGCCCGTTACGATCACAGGCCTTGCCCTCTCGGGTGCGGCAGCGGCCGGCTATGTGTTGTCGACGACGACCCTGACAGCCTCGGCGGACATCACGTCGCGTGCCCTGACAATTAGCGCTACGGGCATCAACAAGGCTTACGATGGCACCACCGCGGCGACGGTAACCCTCTCTCACGACGGTCCCTCCACGGACGCTCTGACTCTCTCCTACACCTCGGCCGAGTTCGCAGACAAAGAAGTGGGCACTGCGAAGGCCGTCACGGTGACCGGCATCTCCGTCACCGGCGCGGACCTCGGAAATTACACCGGCGCCAACACGACCGCCGCCACCACTGCCGATATCACTCCCGCCCTGCTGACGGTCACCGGGATCGAGGCCCTCGACAAAGCCTATGATGGCACCACGACCGCGGAGTTGATTGTCACCAACGCCGTGCTGGTCGGCGTGCTGAGCGGCGAAGACGTGGGCCTGGACACCAACAACGCCGCCGGCAGTTTCGCCGATAAGATCGTTGGCACCGAGAAGACCGTCACGGTCTCCGGCCTGGTGCTGGTGGGCGCGGACATCGCGCACTACACCCTCACGGCGCCCACGACCAACGCGGATATCACCCCGCGTTCGCTGACAGTCACCGCCACTGGCCAGAACAAAGTCTATGACGGCACCACCGCCGCAACGGTGTCGCTGGCCGATGACCGCGTCGAAGGAGACGTTCTCGGTTTTACTTACACCGCCAGCTTTTCCGACAAAACAGCCGCCCCGGCTAAACCGATAAGCGTCTCCGACGTTGCCGTTACCGGCGCGGATGCCGCCAATTACACGCTGGCCTCAGCCACGGCGAGCGCCTCGGCGGACATCACCCCGGCCACCTTGACCGTGACCGGGATCACCGCCGCCAGCAGAGTCTACGACGCAACCGCCGCCGCCGCGGTCCTCGGCACTCCCGCTCTCGCCGGCGCCGTC
>DATDCV010000167.1:0-22422 GCA_036524155.1 Verrucomicrobiia bacterium | reverse complement strand
TGCCAACAACCAGTTCCGGGACCGGATAGTGGCCGATATTCGCGCCACACTCGCCCGCGCCCACAATTTTAACACCCAGGATGAACGGGCGGTAATGATCCTCGAATGGAACAAATTTCTTGCCGTGATTACCAACGTGAGTCTGGGCCTGAAACTCCTGTTGTTAGTCATCGGCACTTTTACCCTCAGCATTGGGGCCGTCGGCGTGGTCAATATTATGCTGGTTTCAGTCACGGAACGGACCCGAGAAATTGGCGTGCTCAAAGCCTTGGGGGCGCGCCGTCGCCACATTCTGCAGCAAATCCTCATCGAAGGACTGCTGTTGACCTTGACCGGCGGCCTGGTTGGTTTCGTGCTCGCGTCTGCGGCCGTCAGGCTCATTGGCTCGCTGCCTTTCCTCGGCGCGATTTTTGAAGACACTTCCGGCCGGGGCGACATCCACCTCTCCGTCTCGATTTCGGCCTTGGTCGTCTCCGCTTCAATCCTGACCCTGGTGGGGCTCATCGCGGGAATGATCCCGGCCCTGCGCGCCTCGCGCCTCGATCCGGTCCAGGCCATCCGCAGCGAGTAAACGTCAACCCATCAGGTCGTCTACCGAGCCGGCCATGGCAGCCAGGTAATCGTCCCCTTTCGGATGCTCCGTCAAGCCAACCAGCGCGTAGTGCCGTCCCGGCCCCGAAATGACCGCCGTGTCGTGCAGCCAGTTTTCCCAGGAGCCGGATTTGCGGATGATTTCCAGGTTACGGCCGGCCAGCCCCTTCACGAACTTATTGCGCTCATGCCGAATCTCCGGTGACTCGAAAATCTGGCGCATGGTCCTCGAGGCTTCTTCGGAAACGAGTTTGCGCTCCTCTAGCAGCGAGTAGAACCGCAAACATTGCCGGACAGTGACTGCGTGAGAATGATCCGCGACCGGGTCGCCAATCCGCTCTCCCGATTCACCGTAGTGTTTGCCCACCCATATCCCCCCACCGTGGCTGGCGTCGTAAAAACCGTACTTGTAGAGCACTTCCTGGATCTGTTTCAGGCCTAGCGCCCGCGAATACTTCGCCGCCATCTCATTGCTCGAAATCTTGATCATCAGCCCCAGCTCGTGCCGGGTTTGTGGATCCAAGTGTGTTGCGGCTTCGGGGTGAATTTCGAAATACGCCAGCAAGATGCCGATCTTCGGCACGCTCGCCCCATACGTAATCCGGTCCGGCCGAAGCATCGCCAGTCGCGGGCGCATCAAATCCAGCACCCCAACCGCCGTGTGCTCCGTCGTCATCCCGTATCCGTTTCGCGTCTTTCGGTCCGCAACTTCCAACCCCGCCTGTAGTTGCGGCTCGGGTACCGTGTTGAACCCCAACAGATCGACCGCCGGGCTTGCGCTCGTACTTTCCATAACGTCACCAGATTAGATCACACCGCCTGCCCAGAGTCCATGATCTTCAGCCCATCGTGCCTCCATTCCCCTGCCTCCGCACTCCTGCCTCTACTCCCTTGCCTCCATCCCTTTGCCGTTACCCCTGTATCTGCCACCGCCTTCCCGCGCCTTTTCCGCTCGAACGCCCCGGGGCCACTACAGCTTGGGAGGTACGCGCGTCACTTCCGCGCTGATATCAATAGTCGGTGGTTCCGGCGTCTGCACCGGTGGCGCCGCTGCAGACCTCTGGGACCGCTTCCGGAGCATGATCACCGCCGCCGTGCAGGCCGTCCATGAAGGCAACAGGTCCGCAACCGGTATGAACTCCAGCACGAACGTCGGTAAAAGGAGCGGGTGGAACCCGATCGCCGCCGAAGTCAAAATCATCGCGACAACATCAAGGGCCTCATCCGCGAAAAACCAGCCCATTGGACCCAACAGAAGCTGCAAAAAATCCACCGCTGCGGCGACGACCATCGCGAACCAAACCCGTGGCCCCGTGAGCTCCGGTGTGGCCAGCGACAGCCATTTGCTTTTGCCGATCGCGCTCATCTATGCCCGTCCCACATCTTACCGTGGTTTCCTGGGAATGCCCAGAAATACCTCACTCGCCTGTTGACCTCTCTCCCTGCCCCGCCACAATGCCTTCAACGTATGAAATCCGCCGCGCTGTTTCTTGGATTGATTCTCTCGTTGCCCTGCCACGCTGCCTCCACGACCGTTCCGACGCGCGCTCAGGCTCTGCCCGCCATCCGCGTCGCTCGTGACGGGAAAACTTTCGTCACGAATGAGAGGACGCCGTTCGTGCCCTTCGGCGTAAATTATTACCGGCCCGGCACGGGCTGGGCGCCCCAGCTCTGGAAAAAGTTCGACACCGAGGCCACACGTGCGGACCTGGCGCGGATGAAGGAGTTCGGCATCAACTGCGTTCGCGTGTTCCTCACCTACGGATCCTTCTACACCGACGCTGGAGTACTGCGTTCCGATGGCCTCGAAAAGTTCGACCGGTTTCTGACGCTCGCCGAGGACGCGGGCATCTACGTTCATCCCACCGGTCCTGACCATTGGGAAGGCATGCCCCATTGGCAACCGGTCTCCATCGAAAACGAGCAAACGCTCGCCGCGCTCGAAGCGTTCTGGAAACTGTTCGCGGCCCATTATGCGGGCCGGAATGTCATTTTCGCCTACGACCTGAAAAATGAGCCCGAGGTCCCCTGGAATGCACCGGGTTTCCAGGAAAGATGGAATGCCTGGTTGAAGACAAAATACCGCGACACGAGGAAACTGGTCAACGCCTGGCACCTTATGAACCGGTTGGACTTCGGCAACATTCCGATCCCGCCTGACAAGGACGCGCTCGAGAGCCCCCAGTTGCTCGACTACCAGGATTTCCGCGAGGGATTGGCGGACGAGTGGACACGCCGGCAGGTTGCTGCAATCAAATCAGTCGCTCCCCAGGCACTAGTCACCGTGGGTCTCATTCAATGGTCCGTTCCTTACCTCCTTCCCGGTGGTGTCCGACATTACGCGGCCTTCCGCCCCCAACGCCAGGCCAGGTTCCTCGATTTCCTCGAGATCCATTTCTACCCCCTCGCCCAGGGTGCTTACGAGTACCAGAGTGAGACTGACGAAATCGCCAACCTTGCATACCTCGAATGCGTCGTCCGCGAAACCGCCAAACCCGGCAAACCCGTCGTCCTGGCTGAATTCGGCTGGTATGGCGGCGGTAAGCCGAAATTCGACGGCGGGAGGCATCCTGCCGCCACGCAGGAACAACACGCGCGCTATTGCCGGCGCGTCGTCGAAACTTCCGCCGGTCTGGTCACCGGCTGGCTTAACTGGGGATTCTACGACCAGCCTGAAGCCACCGATTGCAGCGAAATGACCGGCCTGCTCACTACGGACGGCCAGACCAAAGCCTGGGGAACCGCCTTCCGAGAGCTCACTGCGAAATACGCCGGAAAGCGAATCCCCCCAGCAAAATTGCGTCGCCGGCCTGACCTCGATTGGAGTGCCTGCCTCACCAGCATGAAAGCCGAAGCCGATTTCCGACAGGCCTACCTGGACGCTTTCCTGCCCCACGAACGGTCCAGATAGTGTCGTCCTCCATCCGCCACCCTGCTTTCGCTCCGGGGTATCCTCGTCTAGTTCAGGCTTTCTCGCGGACGATCCGGTCCGGATGCCGCGCCCGGCTTAGCGCCGTGTCATAGGTAATGAGGCACTTGCAGTAAAGGTCGTAAAGACAGTTATCCATCAGCGTCATGCCCTCCTTCCGGCCGGTTTGAACCGTATTCTCGAGATGATGAAGCTGGTTTTCGCGGATGAGATTACGGACGGCACTGTTGGCGACGATCAGTTCATAGGCCAGCACGCGGCGGGTGCGATCGGCGGCGGGCAGAAGATCTTGAGCGATGATCCCTTGCAGTGCGTTCGAAAGCTGGAGGATGATCTGCCGTTGCGCGCTGCCCTCGAACACACCGATGATCCGCTCGAGGGCGAGCGATGCGTTGGGTGAATGCATCGTCGCCAGCACCAGGTGCCCCGTCTCGGCGGCCGTCAGCACTGTCGAGATGGCTTCGTAATCGCGCATCTCGCCTACCACAATCACGTCGGGATCCTGCCGCAACACGTGGATCAAAGCGCGGTTATACGAGCGCACATCCGTGAGGACTTCCTGCTGCACGACGATCGCCCGCTTGTTCGCATGCACAAATTCGATCGGGTCTTCGATCGTGACGATCTTGCAGCGGCGCTCGGTATTAATCAGATCCACCAGGTAATTGAGGGTAGTGGTCTTGCCGGAACCGGTGGGACCGGTGATCAACACCAGGCCATTGGGCCTGCGCGCCAGGTCGTCCAGCTTCTCCGGCAGCCCGAGTTCATCACGGCTCGCGATTCGGTCTCCGCAAAAACGCAGGCTGAGCTCCGGATGGCCATTACGACGGTAAAACGTCGCGCGCAAACGGCCGGCTATGGGGTGGAGCAGTGAAATGCACAGTTCCCATTCCTGTTCGAACTTGCGTTGCTGCTGCTCGTTCAACAAACCGTACGCGATTTGCTCCACCTCGGCCTCCGCCAATGCATCTTCATCGGCCAGAATGATCTCCCCGTTGACCCGGTACGCGGGAGGCACTCCCGCCACCAGGTGCAGGTCGGATGCATCGAATTCAGCGGCAGCCTTGACAAATCGATCCAGGTTCATCGTCAGTCCGAAGTCCATTGTTCAAAGTTTCAAGTTCCAAGCCTGATGCGAAAGTTAACACTCTACGGTCTCCACTCCGCAGACCACAGGTCCAAACGAGCTTGAGATCAGCCGGAGGTTAGCCGGCGCCACCAGCCTCGCACCCGCTGCATGATCCCGACATTGGACACCCGGGTCAGCGCCAGGGTCGCCAGCCGGCAGTGCGGACTGAGCTGTTTGGCCTGTGAAAACGAAGTGCGTGCGGCTCCCACCAGCCCCAGGGCCTGCTGGCAATGACCCAATTCCAGCCACAGCAAAAAATGGCCGCCGTTCACCTCCAGCGCCTGTTGCAGCAGTTTGAGCGCCGCGGCGAATTGCTCGTAGAAATAACGAATGCGCGCCGCGAGCCACGCGATAAACCAGTCGCCCGGGGCCAGCGACAGGGCTTTCTCGAAACAATAATCGGCCCGGTTCTCTCGCCTCGCCAGCATCACGTCGCCACGCGCCAGCCAGACATAAGGCGCGTCTCCACGTTCCTGGATGGCGGCGTCCGAAAAAGCCAGCGCCTCCTGCAGGCAGCCGGTCCGGCCGAGCGCCACTGCCTTAGCCGCCAGCAACTCGGAATCATGCGGAAACTTCTCCAACGCCTTGTCGGCCCACAGGGCCGCCTCGCGGTATTCTCCCAATTCGATCAGCATCCGCGCCTGTCCTGCCCACGCCGCGCTGTTTTGGGGATTATACTCCAGCACCTTCGAATACAGCCGCAGGCCCTGTTCGAAGTCAGCGCTCTCGAACGCCGCCCGCGCTTCGGCCAGGTAGTAGGCGTCGTCCTTGACCACCGGCTTTTGCTCCGCCGATTGGCCGTCCGCCTCGTGGCCGAATTCGAGATTGTTAAAACGACTCATGACCGCAGCCTGTCAAACGTATCGCGAGCCGCCAGTTCCTCATTGCCCGTGAGGCATTGGGTCAGGCGGCCTGGGCTGTAGCCCACCATCATCGTCGTCACAAGATATTGTGGACCGCCCGGATAAACCAGACTTTTTACTCGCTGCAATACACCGAATGCGAGCGGCCACGGGCGCAGTCATGGCCAACGAGGAAGAAGCCGTGTGGTAAGAAACAAGCCGTTTCCCTGATGCAGGTTCTGCGGTACCCTCAACCGCCGACGCTTTGGTCGGTGTTTTCGGGCGGGGCCACTACCGGGGCGCTTGCGTTGCGGGCCCGGCCGACGGCCCAACTCCGCTGAGCGGCCACCTTCTCGGCCATAGTCTTGGCCAGCGGAACTGTCTGGCTCAGCGCCGCCAGGATGTGGTGAGTCGCCAGCTCCTGCCGCTCATAAAACGCATCGTACAGGGCGCTAATGATGGCTTCCTCAATTTCCGCGCCGCTGAAGTCGCGGCTGGCAGCGACCAGTTCTTCGACTGCGAACACATCCGGGTTGCGGTTGCGCTTGCCGAGATGGATGCAAAAAATCTCCGCGCGTTCCTCTGCGGAAGGCAGGTCAACGTAAAAAATCTCGTCGAGGCGACCTTTGCGCAACAGCTCCGGAGGGAGCTGCGACACCTCGTTGGCGGTTGCGACGACAAACACCGGCGCATTCTTCTCGGACAGCCAGGTCAGGAAAGTGCTGAACACGCGTGCCGTCGTACCGCCGTCGGTCAGGGCTGAACTCTGCGAGCCGGAGAATGCCTTGTCGATCTCGTCCACCCACAACACCGCCGGAGCAATCGACTCCGCGACCGAGATCGCCCGCCTGACGTTTTCCTCCGAAGAACCAACGTAACTGCCGAACATCCGGCCCATGTCAAAACGCAGCAGCGGGAGTTGCCAAAGCCGGGCCACCGCTTTGGCGCACAGACTCTTGCCGCAGCCCTGCACCCCCAACAGCAGCACGCCTTTTGGCGCCGGCAGACCGAACGCCTGCGCCTCGGAGGTGAACGCCGCCGCGCGTTTCGTCAGCCAGTCTTTCAGCACCGCCAGGCCGCCCACGCTGGTGAAATCCTCGTTGGTGGCGTAATACTCCAGCAGTCCGCTCTTGCGGATGATCTGCTGTTTCTCCGCGAAGACCTCGTTGACCTGGTCACCGCTCAGCCGCTGGTCCTTCACCAGGATCCTCGCGAATACGTTCTCCGCCTCGCCCAGGGTCAGGCCGAGCGCCGCCTGCACGAGGCGTTCGCGCCCCTCGTCGTCCAGGTCCACCTGCACCTGCTTCAGCTCGCGCACGTCCAGGAGGATCCGTTCCAGCAACTCCGCCAAATCCTCCTTCGACGGCTGCGGGAAGTTCAATACCGTAATCTCCTTATCCAGTTCCGCGGGGATTTCCATCACCGGCGATACCAGCACGATCGTCTTGAAGCTGTTCTTCAGGTGCAGGGCGATATCTTTGAGCCGGCGGATGATCGCAAAATTGTTCTTTGTCAGAAACGGGTGCAGGTCCTTGAACAGGAAAATCGCGGGCTCGACCTGGTCGATTACGGTGTCGAGCGCGGCTAGCGGGTCCTTCGTGGCGGCGTTGCGGCCTCTCTGCGACTGGATCGACGTCCCGGCCGGCACAAGACCCGAGCTATAGGTCCATTCGAACAGCTTCTTTTGCCGCTTGGAGGCGATTTCCGCGAGCAGGTTTTGCACACGCAGTTCCTCGCTCGTAATGACGTAGAGGATGGGATAACGCGCGCGGATCAGCGTTTCGATTTCGCTTTGGAAGTTCATCGGGTTCTGCTGCCCTTCGCCCCGCCTATTCGCCCGCTCCTCCGAAAAGTCGCCGCCACCAGGGTTGTGAAAGAGGAGCCTCTTTCTGCACGGACTCTTGCAGGCGGACGGCGATCGATGGCGGCACCGGCGTGTGCAGCGAGTCATGGCGCAGCATCTTGTCAACGGTGGCAAACTCGCGGGTGGCCTCGGCCTGGGTGCTTTGGCCCGCGGATAGCTGCGCTTGTTCGTTAGTCTGCTGGCGGGTCGTTAGTTTTTTTGGAACGTCCATAACATCACCTCAGGCGGATTTTTCAAAAAGAGCAGCGAAAGCCTTGCGCGCGCGGTGCAACTTGCCCCGCACCGCGTCGGTCGATTGGTTGGTCAACGCGCCAATCTGTTCATAACTCATCTCTTCATCGGCCACCAGCAGCAGCAACAGGCGGTATTCCGGCGGCAGTTGATCCAGGGTCTGCTGAATCCGCCTGCCCAACTCCTTCGTCTCCAGGACACGGAGCGGAGAATCGCTCCGCGCCGGCGTGGTTTCCCACACCGCATCCTCCGCATTGCTGAAAATATGCCGGTCGTGCCAGGATTGCTGAACGTTCCGGCAATGGTTGATTGTGATGCGATAGAGCCACGTGCGCCAGGACGCCTCTCCCCGGAACTGGCCCATCTTGCGGAAGGCTTTCAGAAACACGTCGTGCGTCGCATCTTCGGCCTTCTCGGGATCGCCCAACATTCGCAACGCCAAGTAATATATCGCCCGGCTGTGCTCATTGTAGAGATCGGCGAACTCCGACGGCGCCAGCCCGGTTTGGCGGGATTCCGAAGCTTCAGGCTCTGCCAGCGGTTCGCTCACAGTTGCATTCACTGCGCATTAGACAGCAACCACGGCCGGAAGTCACGCCCGAGTGGAGACTCGAATCGCGTCACTCGTACCTGAGCGATTCGATCGGGTCCAGATTGGCCGCCTTGTACGCCGGGTAGGTCCCGAAGACAATCCCGACAACCGAGCAGATCACCAGGCCGATAACGACCCAGTCCACGGGTATTACCGGTGTGAGCTTCATGAAATAGGCCGTGGCGTTGCCACCGAAGATCCCCAGGATCACGCCGAAAAGGCCGCCCACCTCGCAAATCACGATCGCCTCGATAATGAACTGCGTCATGATATTGCGCTTCTTGGCTCCCACCGCCCGGCGAATGCCGATCTCGCGGGTGCGTTCGGTCACCGAAACCAGCATGATGTTCATGATCCCGATTCCTGCCGCCAGCAAGGCAATCGAACTGACGGCCGACACACCCACCCGCACCGCCATTGTGAAGGCGTTGAATTGAGCGATGAGCGAATCGTTCGAGAAGACCTCGAAATCATCCTCCTTGCCGGGCGGCACCTTGCGGATCACGCGCAGAATGCCTCGCGCCTGCTCCACCGTGTCGTCGTAGCTCGCCTGGTCGCGCGCCTGCACCATGATGTTGAGGCTGCGCCAGCGGCCGAACCGGTTGAGCCCGGTCGTCACTGGCACCACGGCGAAATTGTCCTGGTCGCCGCCCATTTGACTGCCCTTGGCTTCGAGCACGCCGACAACCGTGTAGTTGATGCCGTTGATCTTGAGGCGTTCGCCGACCGCTGAGGAATGAGGGAAAACAGTCTTTGCCAGCCCACTTCCCAGCACGCACACGTGACGGCCACCGTCGATGTCCATGTTGAGCAACAGCCGCCCTTCGCCGAGGATCCAGTTGCGGGCCAGAAAGCTATCCGGCGTTTCGCCAAAAAGCTGCACGTTGGGAGCGGTTTTCTTGTAACGGGTCTCGATTTGCCCGCCCCAGAACGTCACCTCCAGACCCACGGCGCGGGCCAGAGTCGCGCGCTCCTGGAGCTGCATCCCCTGCGCCAGGGTGATGTCTTTCCGGCGCCAATATTTTTCGAACCCCTCCGGCCCGCCCATGTACATCGCCGGCCACTTGCGGATCATAAACGTCTGGCTGCCAAGCTGGCTCATTTCCTTCTCGATGTCGCTTTGCATCACCCGCATCGCCGTCATCACGACGATGATCGAGAATACACCCACCAGCACGCCCAGGAGGGTCAGGGCTGAGCGCAGCTTGTGCGCGGCCAGCGCGCCCATGGCCATGCGGAAGCTTTCGGCGAGTTCCGCTAACAGAACGGTTGTGCGTTTTGTCGGCATCATTCCCCCGTTCGGAGCGCGTCCACCGGGTTCATCCGCGCCGCACGCCAGGCAGGGAAAAAGCCGGAAAGCACCCCCGTCACCAGCGAGACCAGGATAGCGATACCCACGATGGTCGGCGACAGGGTCGCGGGCAATACCTTTTGCACCAGGAGGGTCAACGGCCAGGCGATCGACAACCCAATCAACCCACCGAGCAGGCAGATGCTCGCCGCCTCGATCAGGAACTGCAGCAAGATGGTGCGCCGCCTCGCGCCGATGGCCTTACGAATGCCGATCTCGCGCGTCCGCTCCGCCACCGACACAAACATGATGTTCATGATGCCAATCCCGCCGACAAACAGTGACAGACCGGTGATAAACACCCCCACCGCGGCGATCGTGCCGCCCACCCTGTGAAACATCTTCACGAACTGGTCTTGCTGGTTGATGGCGAAGTCGTCCGGGGTCGTGGGCGCCAGGCGCCGGACCTTCCGCATAGCGGCGCGCAATTCCTCCCTCGCCTCCTCCAGTTGCTCGAGCTCCTTCACCTTCACCTGGATCGAGCAATCCGGCTCATGCCAGAACGAAGCCGCAAACTGCGCCAGCGGCACGATTACCTGGTTGTCGAGACTGAACAGGCCGAGGAAAGACCCTTGTTTTTCAAGGACACCAATCACCTCGAAGGACTTGCCGCCAATTGTAATGCGGTTCCCTAGCGGCGCGTCGCGCCGGAACAGGTTGGTCGCCACCTCCGAACCGATCACGCACACCGGCCGGCCGCCGGAGGCTTCACTCGCCGACATGAACCGCCCCAGCGAGAGGCCGACGCTGCTGGTAAAGCCATACTGTTCGGTGGTTCCGATCACGCGAACGCTGTCGCCACCCCGGCGTCTGTAGCGAACGGAGGTCGAGGTCTCAGAAACAGGAGCCACCGCGCGGGCCATCGTGAGTTGTTCGCGCAGGGCGTTGGCGTGCGTTTCGGTGACTGGGCGGCGCTTTTGCATGCGCATCCACGCCTCGTGCGAGTTCACAAACCAGTCGAAGCGGTCGATGTAAAGCACATCTGCGCCGATGAAAGAGATGTTCTTAAGAAACGCCCGGTTCAGCCCTGCAATCGCCGTGCCCATCAGTGTCACGGTAACAATCCCGATGACGATGCCCAGCGTCGTGAGCACGGAGCGCATTTTGTTGGCGCGAATTGCTCCCCAGGAAATCCTCGTGCCTTCCTTGACCTCGGTGAGCAGGTTCATTATGCCGTGGCTGCCGCAACTGCCGTCAGGCCGTTAGGGCGGTCAGTCGCCCCTCCTTGCCCGTCGGGTGTTCTGTCCGGTCATCGCTGGCAATCAATCCGTCGCGAATCCTGAGAATCCGCCTCGCGTGCCGGGCAACATCTTCCTCGTGCGTGACGACGATGAGCGTGTTGCCCTTCTTGGCCAGTTCATCGAACAGAGTCAGGATCTCGATGCCGGTTTTAGTGTCGAGGTTCCCGGTCGGCTCGTCGGCGAGCAAAATCGAGGGTTTGTTGACGAGCGCCCGGGCGATGGACACACGCTGCCGCTGTCCGCCGGAGAGTTCGTTGGGTTTGTGGTGGATGCGGTCGGCCAAGCCGACCTGGCTCAACGCCTCGAGCGCGATTTGCCTCCTTTCCTCGGAGGGCATCCCGGCGTAAATGAGCGGCAACTCCACATTCCGCAGCGCGTCGGACCGTGGAAGGAGGTTAAAAGTCTGGAAAACAAAGCCGATCTCGCGGTTCCGGATATCGGCCAGTTGATTGTCGCCCATTTGGCTGACCTGAACGCCGTTCAGCTCGTACTCGCCGGAGCTCGGGCTGTCCAGGCAGCCGATCAGGTTCATGAGCGTGGACTTTCCGGAGCCTGAAGGACCCATGATGGCGACATATTCACCGCGCGCGATCTGAAGCGACACCTCGCGCAACGCGTGAATTGTCTCGGATCCCATCTGGTAGCGGCGGGATATTTTGGTTAGTCGGATAAGCGACATGGTCTGAAGCATGAAACGCGGCCCGCCAGCAGTGCGCTACGACCGGCTTTGCGTCGGCGCCGCGCGTTCACGACTTTTCATCTTTCGTCCCCTCCCCTTCTTTGCCTTTTTCGACCGGGGGCAGGCCTTTTCGGATCTTCTTGCCATCTTCAAGGTCCCGGGTAATCGCGCGGAAACCGCCCGAGACAACCTCCTGGCCTTCCCTCAGGCCTTCCGTGATCTCCCAATGAGAATCGTCGCTGATCCCGATCTTCACCGGTACCATTTTCGCGTGGTCTCCCTCCATTACGAACACCACCTCGATGGGTTTGGGAGCCTTCTTGTCCGCCTTGGCCACGTTCGTACCGTCCGTCGCGGGCGTGTTGGTGGCGGCCACAGCGATTCCGCCGTTGCCCTGGCCCGTGCTACTGTTGGTCGTGTTGGAGGTGGGGCTTGAAGCCGTGGCTGCATTTGACGAGGCGCCTTTGCTCTTTTTTCCGCTGCGGTCGGTTTTCTTATTCTTGTCCGCGTCCTTCGGCAGCCGAGTGGTCACGCTGGCGATCGGCACCGTTAGCACGTTCGTTCGGCCACGGGTCTCGATTTCCGCGGTGACGGACATCCCCGGCCGGAAGGCTTCTTTTTCCTTGATCCGGATTTTGACTTCGAATTTCGTGGCCTCCTGGCTGCTGCCGCCGCTGTAACCCGACTGGGTCTTGGATGAATTGGCAATTTCCGTCACCGTCCCGGCGAATTTACGGTCCTTGAAGGCATCCACGTCCAGCCGCACGATCTGTCCGGCCTTGATCAGCACAACGTCCATTTCGCCGATATCAACGCGCGCTTCCATCTCGTTGAGGTCCGCGATGGTCATAACTTCGGTGCCGGCCATGGTGGCGGTGCCAACGACCCGCTCGCCGACCTCGGAGTTCAACTTGCTGATAGTGCCGGTTAGTGGAGAAACAATCGTAGTTTTGTCCAGGTTCTCTTGCGCGCTGGCCAGGGCGGCACGGCTCATTTCCACCTGGTGTTTGGAGCTGCTCAGTTGGGCCTTGGCGACGTCAAAAGACGCTTTGGCCTCGTCATAGGCGGAGTCCGATACCAGCTTGGTTTGAGACAAGCCTTCCACGCGTTTGAACTCAGCCTCAGCCTGGCGCATCCGCGCGACGGCTGTCTCCTGGCCGGCCAACGATGAGTTGTAGGCCGCCTCGGCCGAGTTGCGCTGCGCGTTGTAGAAATCGGGTTTGATCTTCAGGATCAAGTCGCCTTTAGTGACGCACTGGCCCTCCTTGACCGGCAATTCGATGATTTCGCCGCTGACCTCAGGGCTTATCTTCACCTGCACAACCGGCTGGATTTTGCCGTTGGCCGTGACCAACTCCGTAAGATTGCGGAAAGTCACTTTTTCGGTTTGCACCGTGATCACCGGGTCGCGTTTCCTGAGGGCTGCGAACGCTGCCAGCCCGGCGACAACGACACCAATCGCTGAAAAGACCAGAATCTTGCGACGCTTTTTACTTTTTGCCATTGTAGCTTCCTATTAAGACACACCTGGGCGCATTTTGTTTCATCCAAGATAGCCCTTCCGGCACCGGCCCAACCGGTTACAACCCGAGCATGGCTTTCATAGCTAGCCCGATACCCAGCAAAACCGACGTCTGCAGCACCCACAAGCCGAACACCCAAACCGCCGCCGGAACGAACCGCGTCCCGCCGAGCTTGGCAAGGCCAATGGACCGCACCGCCAGGAGCCACAACGTAATCACATTCGGCAATTGCAGCAGAGCCTGCGACGTCTTTTGCGGGTCATAGTCTTTCACCAGCAGCGCCGGGCTCGGCGTTGCCCCCAGGCTTCCCAGGCTCACCATCAACAACGTCGTCACCACCGAACCCAGGATCGCAATCGCGTTCCCAAGCCCCACAACCTCGACGGCTTTCATAAAGGGAAAACTCCCTTTGAGGACCTTTGTCCCCAGCAGCCAGACCAGGAATCCCCACCAAAACGGGCTCGCCAGGGCGTAAAAAACAGGGCCGATGTAGGCGCCAATGCGGCTGCTGACTGCGCCCGCTTCGCGCTGTTGATCGGCCTGCTCTTTTGTGAGCCGGCCCTTCTCCACCAGCTTATCCATTACTTTGTCCTGCATCTCGCGCACTTGCTGCTGGATCGCTGGCTGCGAGTAAACCAGCGATGCGCCGATGCATCCAACGACGATCAGCAACAGCGCGGGTACGAGCCAATTAGCCGTGCACATCGCGCTGTTCTTCACCTCCTCGAACACGTCGCCCGGGATCGCAAAGACGTTCAACAGGCGCGCCGCCAGGGACGTGCTCTGCCGCTGTGTTTCGGGTGGACGGTTTTCGATAATCGGTGGCGTTTCTTCCATAGGCTTGGACCGGCGTCATTTTGCGCTCAACAACCGGCACCCGCCGAGAGTTGCAGAAAAACTAACCAATGTCCAGAGATCCCGCCAGTCCGGGCTTGACGAGTCGAGCCAATGTGGTTGCATACCATCCATGATGAAGACAATTTCTGCGGTTTTACTGGCAGCGGTAATGATCGGTGTGCTGGGTTGTGTCGGCACTGTCAACGACCGGACCACAGCGGGCGTGCCGTGGGTTAAGGACAAAGTCGAAGGCCGCTACGAACGGTCCGTGGACGACTGCTTTAACGCCTCCAAAGACGTCGTCCGCACGCTGGGCACCCTCGTGAACGAGGAGATCCTGTACAACACCACTAACACTTCGGGCGTCAAAACTGTGCAGGGCAAAATCGAGCAGCGGAGCGTCTGGATCAGGGTTGAGCCTGTCGACGCGACGGTGACCTCCGTGCTCATCCAGACCCGCACCCCCGGCGGCGCCTCCGACATTGAGCTGGCCGCTGAAATCAAAACCAGGATCGCCCTGAAGCTGGTGAAGTAACCTTACCGCGCCGCGGCGTGCGGGTGGCGATGCAGCAGGCTGTGCGGCTTCTCCAGGCCGTGGGCCAGCATCAGCGCTTCGTTCGACAGCAGCTCGGCCGTGGGGCCTTCGGCCACCAACCGCCCGGCATCCAGCAGCAAAATCCGCGAGCACAGATCGACAACGAGCTCCAGGTCGTGGGTGGCGATCAGCTTCGCGCCGGGCAGCGATTGCAGCAGGCCTTTGAATTCGCGGCGGCCGCGCGGATCCATGTCGCTGGTGGGCTCATCGAGCACCAGCACTGCCGGTTTGCAGGCAAGCACGCCCGCCAGGCAAACTCGCCGCTTCTCCCCGTGGCTCAGCCGGTGCGACTCGCGGCCGCCAAAACCCGGCAGCCCAACCATCCCCAGGCACTCTTCGACCCACAACTTTAAGTCGCCTCCGTCAACCCCCAATTGCCGGGGTCCAAACGCAACATCTTCAAAAACCGTCGCCGAAATAAGTTGGTCGTCCGGGTCTTGAAACAACAGGCCCACGCGCTGGCGAATCGAATCGAGAGTTTCGGCGGTGAGCGGTTGGCCCGCAATCCAGATGCTGGGCTGACGCGGGGGAGCCTGGGGCAGCAAACCATTCAGGTGCAGCAGCAGCGTGGACTTCCCAGCGCCATTCGGCCCCAGCACGCCGACGCACTCGTCGCTGGCCACGTTGAAGGAAATCCCCGCCAACGCCGGCTGCCTCAGGCCGGGATAGGTATATGATAGGTTGCGTATTTCTACGGCGGCGCTCATTTCCACCCCCGGGCGCACATCGCCAGGTAAATCCGTTCCGCGCGATCGGCGCTTCGCACGAAAAGCTGCCCCACGATCGCGCTCACCGAATGCCAAGCCAGGCGCCGGTGCCGGGAAAATGTGCGGCTGGCGCGGGCGCGCTGCATGCGGCGCGTCTCCTCTAGCAGCACCGGCAGATACCGGTACATCAGGGCCAGCGTCGTCAGCATCACCGACGGCAGTCTCAAACGCCGCAGTTCGCCAAGAATGTCATGGAACGGCGTGGTCCACGACAACAGCAGCATCGCCAGGACGCACAAGTTGCTCTTGATAAACACGGCGATGAAGATCGGCGCCGACGACGGCCGGAGCAACGTCAGCAAAGCGATGCCGACGATGAAGAACTCCGCCATCAACAACCGGCGCAGCGCATAGCCAATCGGCATTCGCGCGAACGGCCAGAGCAGCAGCAGAATACCCGCCGGAATGCAATAGAGAACGCTGGGGCGTCTCTCGATCAAAACGGTGCCGGTCACAATCGCCAGCGTGACGGCGAGCTTGATCCGCGGTGGAACGCCCTGCAAGGGTTTATGCCGGGACAGTTTAGTCTCCTCGAGGTGCATCCTTCTTGGCGGTGCCCAATCCCGGCACCAGGGCCCGTGCCAACACCCAGGCCGCGATGAACGCCGCAACGGTGCCTATCACGCCCGCAATCGCCGTCGCCAGCGCAGCAGAACCCGCGAATGGCACACGGTAATCAGCCAACGGCGCGCGCGGTCCGGTCGCCGCCGCCTGGCCTTCAAAACCGAGCGTTCTGGCGACCTGTTCCAGGCCGTCAGGCCAGGGGCACGCAAAGGGCCCGACGAAGACCGCGAGGCCAATGCACAGAAGCAGGCCGTAGGCGGCATATCCTACCCGGTTCTCGCCGCTGTTCTCACGGTCCGCCGCAACCAGTTCCGGCCGCCGGCGCAGCACTGCCAACACGATCAGCCCGGTCGCCAGCCCCTCCCCCACACCAATCAGCATGTGCACGTTGGCCATCGCGGGAAAAACCAGCCCCCATGGCGCGCTGCCGGACAACGCAATTTGTCCGGCGCAGGAGATCGACGCCAGCACCGTGCCGCACCACCCGGCAAAGGCGGCCGCAAATATCGTTCCGCGGGTCTCATCGAGGCGCATGACTTTCTTTGCCAGCCGGAACACGAAATAACCGCCGCAAACGCTCACGATGCCCATATTGAAAACATTCGCGCCGAGCGACAGCAGGCCGCCGTCGCCGAACATCAGGCATTGCACCATCAGGACGCAGGTCATCACGATCACCGCCGCGCTCGGGCCCAGCAGCACCGCCGTTAGCACCCCGCCCACCAGGTGTCCCGACGTGCCGCCGGCGACGGGGAAATTCAGCATCTCCGCTGCGAAGACAAATGCGGCGGCCAGCCCAAGCATCGGCATTTGTCGCGGCGGCAAGGAGGCCCGCATCTGACGCAGCGCGACCCCTACGCCGGCCACCGCCGCCCCTGAGGAAAGCAGGGCCGTTTTCGCGTCCAAAAAACCGTCCGGTAAATGCATGATCACGCCTGAGGCGCACGACCGCAGGTCTGTAAGAGTAAACGCCATTCAACGCCCCGTGCAACAGCGAATCAGCGGTGCCCTGCTCCGCATCTTTTTCCTCGCCCTCCGCCCCGCTCTGCCCCACATTTATTCCGTCGTTTTTCTGTCTGATGAAAGCCAAAATAATCATTACGCCGAAAAAGGCCGTGCTCGACCCCCAGGGCAAAACTGTTCAGAGCGCCCTCGCGCATCTGGGCTACACTGAGGTGGGTGCTGTCCACGTCGGCAAGTACCTTGAGGTGGAGTTGACCGGCGCGGACAAGGAAACCGCCCGGGCGCAAATCAATGACGCCTGCCACCGCATCCTGAGCAACCCCGTCATCGAAGATTACCGGTTCGAAATCGAATGAATTTTGCCGTCCTGCAGTTTCCCGGGTCCAATTGTGACCAGGATGTCGTCCATGTGCTGAAGAACGTGCTGGGCCATAACGCCCGGCTCCTTTGGCACAAGGAAGACTCGCTGGGACACACTGACGCCGTCGTCATACCCGGCGGCTTTAGCTACGGCGATTATCTGCGCACCGGCGCCATCGCCAGATTCAGTCCCGTAATGCAGGCCGTCAACGCTTTCGCCGCCCAGGGCGGGCCGGTGCTCGGGATTTGCAACGGCTTCCAAATCCTCTGCGAGGCCGGTCTGCTGCCAGGCGCTCTCATCCGGAACCGCTCGCTTCAGTTTCGCTGCGAGCACGTTTACCTCAAAACTCTGACCACGGAATCCCCCTTTACCAGGCAGGTGCCCCCCGGCAAGCTGCTGCGCATCCCCGTCGCCCACGGGGAGGGATGCTACTTCGCCGACCCGGAAACGATTGGTCGCCTCCGCGCCAACAACCAGGTGCTCTGGCAATATGTCAACGCCCAGGGCGAACCCACTCCGGTCTCAAACCCGAACGGGTCGGTCGATAACATCGCGGGCATCTGCAACGAGCAGCGAAACGTCGCCGGGCTGATGCCCCACCCCGAGCGCGCAAGCGAGCCCATCCTCGGTTCCGCCGACGGAAGGCTGATTTTCGAAAGCCTCATCCAAGCGCTCGCCCTAACCTCCCACAAACCAGCCCTGGCAACCGCGTAAGTAACACACGCCGGCTTGAGCACCCCTACCTCTGCCGGGCCAATGAAGGGAAATTCAGCCTCAGCGTTTGATAAAATAACTCCGGGTGGTCCCGTTCCCACGTCGGTAGCGCGTGGTCAAGCGCATCGAGCAACTCTTGCACTTCTTCCCCCGTCGGCGAGAAGAAGTGGACGCCAAATTCCTGGTGCAGCTCAAGCACCTGCACGGATCCGATTAGCATGTCCCTCTGCTCACGACAGGTATCGTGCCAAAAATCACGCCGCGCCGAGATGCTCGCATAGTAGTCCGCTCGGACGTTGGGACCGTCGGGGTTAGCCTCCATCTGCCGGCGCGAAGCGCCCACCGCCAACCGGAGCCGGTGGGCGTGCATCTTGGCGCTTTCGCTGACATCCTCCTGGCGTGGTAACGGTGGAAGTTTCGGAGGGGCAGCGAAGGCTTGTTGATTACGCTGATCCGCCGCGCCGGACTGCCGGGGATGCTTGCTGAATTGGCGAATGAGTCGCGCGGCTTGTGTCACTGTGAGCGCGCACGCGGGGACAAAACCGTATCCCTGAAGACGGCAAAGCTGTTGCTGTGTAGCTGGCTCTTCTTCCCAGTCCATAAGGGGGCTCGGAGAGAAATCTGCTACATCTTCAAACCGCGCGCAAGCCGGTTTTCTTAGACGCTGTATTGAGGAATCTTCAACAGCTCCCCGCCCTTCAGCGCTGATTGGTGGGCTACGATGCCCGATACCGTCAGGTTCAGCGCCAGGGCGATGTTCACCAGCGGCTGCCGATCCTGAAGAATGGCCGTCACAAATTCGTTCATCAAGTGTCCGTGCGAGCCGCCGTGCCCGCCGGCAGACACCCCGGGTGGCAACGGTGGGCGCAGGGTATTTGGCAGTTCTTTTGCCAATCCTTCGTACTTGCCGTAATAAGTGCCTTTCTGCCCCCGTATCCGCCCCATCTCACCGCTGAAGCCCGGGGTGTCCCAACTCACCGCCATCCGCGCCATCCCGCCTTCGCTCGTGCGAAATAGCGCGATTTCGGTCCCGAACGCGTTTTTGTACGGGTTGTTGGTTGGTTTGAGATGCTCCACCTGGCTGGCCATGCCCATACAGGAAACCTCCGTGAAACTTCCCCCCGTCACGCCGATGTAATACGCGTTTGAGTGCGTCGGATACCACTGCGGTGGCAGCCCGATACGCCAACCTTTGTAGGAATCGATCGGCTGTTCCATGTAATGGTAGTACTCCCCTTCCGCGTACACCAGCGGGCCCAGCCCCCCCGCGCTGTAAATCTTTCGCATCGCCTGAAGGTCCTCGTGGTAACAGGAGGTCTCGAACATCATGTATTTGCGGCCGCTGCTTTTCACCGCCTCGTACAGCCGGTCGGCATCTTCCACCGACCCGAAAACCGCCGGTACAGCCGAGGCCACATGTTTGCCCCGCTTCAGCACCTCGATGCAGTGCCGCGCGTGGCTCGGAGCATCCGTCGCCACGAATACCGCTTCGATCTTGTCGTTCTTCACCAGTTCCTCCAGCGAACCATACGTCGTGGCGCACCGGCAGACTTTAGCCAATTCCGCGCAGCGCTCGGGGATCAAATCGCTGACCGCCACCACCTCCACATTCGGGTGGTTCTGAAACCCGAACTCCGCGCCGAACTTGCACACGCCATACCCCACGATCCCAACCCGGATTTTCCGATCCGACACCGCCTGCCAGCCCGCCGACGCGTTCGGGTCTTCCGGCGCCCGCTCGAAACCCTGGATCGGTTTTTCGGCGGCAATTCCACTCTGCAGGCTCAGCCCGGCCGCCCCTAAACCCGCCGCCTTCAGAAATGAACGACGGGACCAAATCTCGGACGGCGAAGCCCGGTGCCCGGGCGCCTGTGAATGAGGGCGGGTTTTCGGCGAGTTCATATGCCCGAGCATGTGGCCCATCTGGACGGCTGCACAAGACTTTTCAGCCGGTGTGGTGTAATATAGCCGATGAGTAACGTTGGTCTCCGGTATTAGCGGACCTTGGAATTCCGCGAGGAGACCGCAGCGCCGGGTGCAACGGGCCGGCCCCGGCACGGTAGAATGAGACCCGTGAAAGGCATTATGCGAGCGAGACAACTGAGGTGGATGGCATGGTTGGGGATGATGACAGCGGGCGGGAGCCTGGCGTTGGCCGCGGCCCCCACCCTCAAGATAGGCGACCCGGCACCCAAACTGCAGACGGGCAAATGGGTTCAAGGGGAGCCGGTCAAGGAATTCGAGCCGGGCAAGGCTTACATCGTTGAGTTTTGGGCAACCTGGTGCGGCCCGTGCCGCGTCTCGATCCCTCATCTAAACGAAACTTATCAGAAATACAAAGACAAGGGTTTGATCGTCATCGGCCAGGACTGTTGGGAGCGGGACGAGTCCCAGGTGGCCCCCTTCGTCAAAAAAATGGGTGAGAAGATGACCTATCGCGTCGCTCTCGACGACAAGGACGGCAGCGAAAAGGGGAAGATGGCGGAGACCTGGATGGACGCCGCGGGGCGGAATGGCATCCCCAGCGCTTTCTTGGTCGATAAGAAAGGATTGATCGCCTGGATCGGTCATCCGATGGAACTAAAGGAGAAAGTGATCGAAGAGGTTCTGGAAGGGACGTTCGACGTGAAAAAAGCAGCCGCCGCGTACGACCAGGAACAGAAAACCCAGGCTCAGCTCATGAAGGTCTGGGGCGGACTGAACCAGGCGATGCGGGCGAAAGACTGGGATCAGGCCCAGGCCAAACTCGACGAGGCGGCAAAGCTCCTCCCGGAGGACCAGCAGAGCAACCTGGACATGCCACGCCTGGCCGTGCTGTTTGGCAAGGAAGACTACACCGCTGCCTACGACCTCGTTAACAAGGTGAGCGACGCGCACAAGGACGATCCGATGGTGCAGAACCAACTGGCCTGGCAAATCGCGACCGACCCCAACATCAAGGAGCGCAACCTGAAAACCGCCGACCTGTGTGCCACGCGCGCTAATGAGGCGGCCAAAGGAAAGGATCCCAGTATCCTCGACACGGTCGCGCGGGTGAAGTTCATGCAGGGTGAGAAGGCGGAGGCTCTCAAACTCCAGGAGAAAGCAGTCAGTCTCGCGGATGGCGACCTCAAAACCCAACTTGAAAAGACCCTCAAGGGCTACAAGAACGGCGAGCTGACAAAGGCGGAAACCGAATAAACGCAGCGCAAAAGAGAATTCCCTGCGATGGAGTTTCCTGCTTTGTGCTCCCGAGCCGAAGCGGAATCGTCAGGCAATAGCTCGGCGTTTTCCGAAACCGTGCCTTTACGCGGGCCCAGACCACGTCGTTTTCCTGGCCGGAGCCCGGTTTAATCTCACTCCAGGATGGCAACGGCCGCCTCCAGGGGCAGAGAGATTCTTACCACTCCGGCGGTGCCGGTTTGCGGTGGAATGATCTCCAGTTTGCCGTTGTGGGTCTCGACAATCTTCCGGCTGACGGTCAGGCCCAGGCCAAGCCCGACATTGCGCGTGGTAAAGAATGGCGCCGGCGCTTTTTGCATCGCCTCCGGACTGAAACCGCCACCGTTGTCCTGGACTTCGATTTGGAGCGCCCTCGTCTTTTTGCCGTTCTCCTTCGTCTGCAGTCGCACACCGATCCGGGGCTCCCCCGGGTTCGCCTGCAACGCGTTGAGCAGCACTTCCGTCAGAGCATGTTTAAGCGCCGCCCGGTCGCCGCTGACGATAATCGGTTTGCTGGCATGGTCGTAACGAAGTTGGGCCGATTTTGCCGGCTGATATTTGCACGCCTCCTGGTAGGCCTCTTCAATCAGCGGCGTCACCGGGAAAGCCTCGCTCGCGCCCAGAGTGTCGCGCGCTAAAAAGCGCATCTGGTTGATCAGCCGCGTCACCCGCTTCACGCCGTCGGCCAGCGCCACGTCCAGAGAGTTGCGAAATTCCGGATCCTTCCATTTCTCACCCAGTAATTGCTGGTGCGTCGACAGCGGCACCAGCGCGTTGCCAATCTCATGCGTCAGCCGATCGGCCATCGTCTTCGTGAGCCGCAGATTCGCGGCCTCAACTTCCAGGCGCCGCAACTGCTCGATTTGCGTCCGGTCTTCCGCCATCAGCAACGCCGAAGCCGGAGTGCCCGTCGGCCGGCGCTGGAACGGCACAATCGTGATGCTGTACAGCGTGCCGGCGGCCTCCTCCGGCTCGTAGTCGAAGCTCGACACGGCCGAACCGGTCTTCAACACCTGGTAAACCTTGGTGCCGATGGCCTGCGGCAAATCGCTGAACTCCATCTCGGCGCTGCGCCTCTCGCCCCGGCAAAAATACCGCCGCGCGGTCTTGTTGGCGTGCAGGATCAGCAGGTCGCTGCTGACCACCACGCAACCGCTGCTCAACTCGCGTAGGATGTCCGCCATCATCTGGTGGTTGGTCGCGAGTTGATCGTGAAGCCAGATGTTTTTGATCGCGAGGCCTAACTGCTCCAGCAGGTGGAACACCAACTCGAGCTCCGGGTTGGTCAACGGCTCGCCCGTGATGCGGCCATCGAACGCCGCCACTCCCAAAACCGTCTCTCGATCGAGGATCGGCACCGCCACCTGCGCGCCCAGGAGTTCAAATTCTTTCTGCGTGCCGACATCCCGTCGCGCTTCTTCACCCGAGCGCCGCAGGATCCGCCCCAG
>DATDCV010000166.1:0-7931 GCA_036524155.1 Verrucomicrobiia bacterium | reverse complement strand
AAGGGGCGACCAACATCGGCAGGCCAGGTTGCCGGAGTGCTCCGCAACTCGGATTCCAGAATTAGAATTGGTGCGGCCCTGTAGATAGGCCTTGCCCGTTACCCGGGTGGGAGTATAAACCTTGGCTCATGAAACCACCTTCGATTTACGCATCCCTCTTATCCCATTCACCCCTGGCGCCGGCGGTCGATCGCCGGTCCTTTCTGCGGTTATCGCTGGGTTTTGCCGGCGGCTGCGCCTGCTGCCTGCACCCCGGGCAGCTTGTCGCCGCAGCATCGTCGGCGACCTCGACCACCCTGATCAGTCCCGGCTGCAGGAAATCGAAAGTCAAAGTCGCGAAACTATACCTGGGCATCCCGCAGGCACACTGGCCAACTCCGAAACTGCAACTTGAACCTGAACGGCAGCGGTACGAGGAGGTGTTCGCACGCAAAGATTTCGCGGACGTCGAGTTCCTGGGAAACCAACTGGTCACCACCAAAGCGGAAGTGGATGGGCTTGGGACCCGGCTGGCGGAGGCGGACGGCATTTTGCTGATCCATCTCTCGATGGGCGTTGAGGGGCTGGCGCGCGCGATTCTCGCGGCCGGGAAGCCCACGATCCTGTTCGCGGCTCCGTATTCCGGGCATGAGTGGACCAGATTTGGCGCGCTGCGCAACGAGCCTGGCGGAGAACAACTCGAGTGCCTGCTCACCAGCGACCTGAATGAACTGGCAAGCGCCATCCGCCCGTTCCGCGCCATCCACCACCTCCGCGAGGCGAAGCTGCTCAACGTGACCGCGCGCGCGCTCCCTCCCGAGTTCACCAAAGCGGTGGCGGAGAAATTCGGCACGGAGATGAAGATTGTGGATTTGGCTCGCATGCAGTCGGTTTACGACTCGATCGATTTGAAGGCCGCGGAGCAGGAAACCCGGCGCCTAATCAAAGCGGCCTATAAAGTCGTCGAACCCCCGCGCGACGAGATCCTCAAATCCTGCCGTCTTGCTCTGGCGTTCGAGGAAATCATGACCGAGGAAAACGCGACCTGCCTGACGGTGGATTGCTACGGCTCCGCGTATCGAAAACTGCCGGCGTTTCCGTGCGTCGGCTTTGTGCGCCTAAACGACATGGGCCTGGCCGGCATTTGCGAGTCCGACCTGACCAGCGCGATGACCTTTTTGCTGATGCAGGGCCTTTCCGGCCGTCCCGGCTTCATCAGCGACCCCACCGTCGACGAATCCAAACAGGCGATCATCCTGGCTCATTGCCTCGGCTCGACACGCATGGATGGCCCGACCGGGCCGCGCGCGCCCTTCAAACTGCGCACGATCATGGAACGCCAGGAAGGCTGTGTCCCCCAGGTCAGCATGCGCGTCGGGCAGAAGGTCACTCAGGCGGTGTTTGTCGGCATGGACCGCCTCCAGTACTTTACGGGCGATATCATCGAAGCGCCCGATTGCGACCGCGGGTGTCGCACGAAAATCACAGTCAAAGTCGACGGCGACATCAAAAAACTCTGGCAGAACTGGTCGCACGGCCTCCATCGGGTCACTTGCTACGGCGACCTGGTGCCCGACCTCAAACGGTTTTGCCGGTTCAAGAAAATCGAACTTTTCAACGAGGCCTAGCCGGGAGATTTCCCGCTCAGAAGGAAACGACGACTTGCTGGAGGTAGCAGGGCGGGCGGGACACGGAAGCCGATTCATCCTTCCATCCTTCCCGTTGGGTATCCGCTCAGTCTTGGGTCGGAGCGCCGAGTTGCACTCGGCTTACACGCGGCCGTCAGCGCGCTTAAGCCGATTAAAAATCAGCGCTCCGACCCAAGACTGAGAAGCTGTGAAAAAATTGGCGAAGCGCGAGTAAATGTTCAACACCCACGTTGAGAGCCAACTACTTGCGATTGCCAATTTCGGCTCTTTTCAATTTTTTCACACCTTCTGAGCCTATACCCCGTCGGGCCTTCCTTGCTTGTCTCCGAGGCTGCCTCGGTTAAGCTGCCGGTTGTATGACACATCCGCAACCGGTCATCTCAGCTCCAAGCCTATCTCGAATGAAAACCCACGTCCCTCTCGCAACACTGGTTCTCGGGCTCGCCGCCTTCGCCAACACCGCCGCCACCGCCGCGGACAATTCCACCACCGACGCTTTCAGTTTCCGGTCGGGCTTGCCGGCCTGCGACGCCGCGTACGACAAAGCGCGGCGGGTCATCGCCGCGGATGTCCGGGACGGCCAATTCCTCGCCGGGCAAAACTGGGCGCAGGTCTGGACGCGGGACACGTCGTATTCGGTCGAGATGGCGTGCGCGTTGCTCCACCCGGACGTGTCTAAAACCACGTTGCTGGGTCTTACACAAGCAGTGGACGGCATCGGCGAGTGCTGGTACCAGGACAAGTGCGGCCACTTTGCCGGCTGGCCGAATCTGACCGATGCGATCGTCGGAGCTTCGGGAGCGTGGTCGCTTTACCTGGTGACTGGCGACCGCGATTTGCTGCGGCCCATTTACGAACGCACTTTCCGCAGCCTGAAACGGGCCGAGCGCGACGCGTACAACCCCAAAACCGGTTTGTTCAGCGGGTGCTCCAGCTTCATGGAATCGAACAGCGGTTACCCGAAGAAATACGCGATGCGCGGGGATTTGATCGCCAAAACGTATGCGCTCAGTACGTGCCTGCTGTACTACCGCGGCTACCTCATCGCGGCCGACGCCGGACAAGCGCTGGGCGAAAACGTCCGCCCGCTGCGCGCGCAAGCCGCCAGGCTCAAGAAAGCGATCAACGACCGTTTCTGGCTGCCCGAGAAAGGGTATTACGCTTATTTCATCGACGAAAACGGCGTGGCCAACCCCCGCATGGAAGGGCTGGGCGAAGCCTTCGCGATCCTGACGGGCGTTGCTTCGCCCAAACGCGCCCGCCAAATCCTGAGTTCCACCCCCACCACTCCCTGGGGCTTCCCGTGCCTGTGGCCGCAGTTTGACGAATGGCGCAGCTACAAGACCGACTTCGCCCATTACTACCACAACGGCATGATCTGGCCGTTTGTGGAGGGTTATTGGGCCTGGGCGGCCTCCGAAATGAAAGACGTCCCGGTGTTCGAGCGCGAGCTCAACGCGCTGGTGAAGCTCTCCGAAAAGAACGACACCTTCATGGAACTATACCGTCCTGAAGACGGCGCGCCCGACGGCTCGCCGCGCCAGCTCTGGAGCGCTTCCGGTTTCCTGTCGATGATCTACCACGGCTTGTTCGGCATGGACTTCCAGCAGAACGGCATCAACTTCGCGCCGGTCGTGCCCGCCCAGTTTCAGCAAGTGACGCTCTCGAGGGTGAAGTATCGCGAGGCGCAACTGCAGATTATCGTGAAGGGCAACGGCACCAGGATCCAGCAGTTCATACTGAACGGCAAACCCCAGCGCAAACCGTTCCTGGAAGCCGCCGCGGCCGGCCCGCACCAAATCGAGATTCTCCTGCGCCAGTAAGTACCTCAAGCGGCGAACCTCGACTTCGCGCCGCCGGGGCTTAGACTGGCCCGAATGAAGAACGCGCTGCCAGCCTATTACTCGGGCCTGGCAGCGTTTGCGGGCGCGTTTGAAGCAGGAAACCCGATCCTGACGTATCACAAGCTGGGGCCGCGACCGGGGCGGGTGCGAATCAAAGGTCTTTACCTGAGCCAGAGGTTGTTCGCGCGGCAGTTGCGGGAGCTGCGCGCGGCTGGGTTCACCAACGGCGCGCTCGAGGGCTGTGCGGGTCCGCGGGTCGGCCGGGCAATCGTTATCACATTCGACGACGGATATGTCAATGTGCTGCGACACGGGCTGGAAGCGCTGAGGGCGACGGGTTTCAAGGGTATTCAGTTCCTGGTGGCTGATTTGCTGGGCCGGTGCAACGAGTGGGATGTGCCGCTGGGCGAAGCGCCGGAGCCGATGATGGACGCGGCGCAGGTGAGAGACTGGCTCGCCGCGGGCCAGGAGATCGGGTCGCATACCCTGACGCATCCGTTCCTGACCCAACTGCCGCCGGCAAAAGCGCGGGAGGAGATCAGCGCGAGCAAGAAACGGCTGGAGGATCTGTTCGGGCGGGCGATTGAACACTTTTGCTATCCGTATGGGGATTGGAACGCAGCGGTGCGCGACGAGGCCGCCGCCGCCGGCTACAAAACGGCGTGCACCGTGGAGGCGGGGGTAAATACGGCGACGGATTCGCCGCTGGCGCTGAAACGGTTCACCGCGCGCTACCGGTCGCGCACTCTCAAATGGCTTTGGTCGCGGGTCCGGACGGCGGTGAACCCGGGCTGACCACGGGGTTTGGCACCGTAGAGTGGCTCGGGCTGGTTTTTTTTCCGGCCGATGAACGCGTAGCGGGCATGGGTAAGACCGTTGACAACGGCGTTGAAGAAGTACTTGAACCCGCTGGAGATATTGACCCGCCTGACTTCGACGGGGAGGCCGGCTTGTTTGAAGAACTCGCGGTAGTTGGAAAGGGTGTAGAAGCGTTCGTTGACGCCGGTGGCGACGAGGCGCTGAACCATCTTTGAGCGCGACTTGATTTTGACGAGGGGCCAGACGGGTTCGCGGATGGCGACGAAGCGGCCGCCGGGTTTGAGCACGCGTTTAACTTCGCGCAGGACCTGGACAATGTTGGCGGCGTCGCGGAGGGCTTCCGAGCAGACGACAAAATCGAAATGGTTGTTGGGGAATTCGAGTTGGTGGAAGTCCGCCGGCATGCGGGTGATTTTGGCGGGGTTGGCGCCGAGCAGGGCAAAGACGCGAGGGGCTTGTTCCCTGAGCAGGCGGCCGGAATAGTCGGTGGTGACAATTTCGACGACGTTGGGGAGCTTGGAGAGCTCAGCGCTGAGCCAGGCGCTGCCGGCGCCGATTTCCAGGATGCGGCCGCGGAAATCAAGGCCGCACTTGGAGGTGAGGAAGGGGATGAAGCGGGGCAGTTGCAGGCGCAAGGTGCCGAGCCACTCGGCTTCCTTGGCGCGGAAAGCCTCGACGGCCTGCCCTTCGCGCGCCGCCACCGCGCGTTCATGGGTGTAGCGGGAAAGGTAACCCCGGCGCTCGATGTATTTTGACTGCTCAGTGCTCACCTGACTGCTCCCAAGTTAGAGAGACCACAGGGGCAAGGCAACGGGTTTCACGCGTGGTCTCGCATGTGTTGCGGCCGCCGGCGTAAGGATTGTAGGCGACGACGTTGGGAGTCGAAACGAGAGCGCGCCTGATGGGTTTTGCCTTCTTACGCCGGCGCCTACAGTCTGCAGCAGGATTATGCGGTGTATGAATTATTTGGGCTGTTACCGGTACTCCTGCCACTCGGGCTCGTTTTCAAAAATCCAGCGATAGTAATCCAACTCCTTGAGGCGCGCGGCCGCTTCCTCATCCACCACCACGGTGCACCGCGCGTGCAACTGAAGCGCGGAAGCGGACACCATGCTGGTAATCGGGCCCTCGACAGCTTGCGCCAGCACTTGCGCTTTGCTGTCTCCGGTTGCCAGCAGGAGACACCGACGGGCCTCGATAATAGTGCCGACACCCATGGTGATCGCGCGTCGCGGCATGTTTTCCGCCCCGCCAAAGAACGGCGCATTCTGGCTGATTGTGGTCGGTGTGAGAGCCTTCACGCGCGTTCGTGAACGCAGAGCGGAAAGCGGTTCATTAAAGCCGATGTGTCCCGCCTTGCCGATGCCGAGTAATTGCAGGTCGATCCCGCCAAACCGGTGGATGAGGGCTTCGTACCGGCGGCACTCGGCGTCGAGGTCGCCAGCCATGCCGTTCGGCAAATGCGTGTTCCGGGGGTCGATATTGACGTGACGGAACAGGTGCTGATCCATGTAGTGCCGGTAGGAGTTCTGGTCAGAAGGGAACAAACCGACGTATTCGTCCAGGTTGAACGTGGTGCAAAGCGAGAAGTCGAGCTTCTCCTCCTGGTGCATTCGGACCAGGTTGCGGTACACACGTTCCATCGTCTTGCCGGTTGCCAATCCCAATACCAGGTGCGGGTTCGTCCGCAGCTCCCGGGCGATAATCCGAGCCACCAGCGACGCCGCCGCTTCTCGATTTGGCTGCACGATGACTTCCATGGACGGCATTAAAGCAGAGCGTTCGACGATGCCAAATCCCAAAAGCGTTGTTTTGTGCAGACAAGTGGCCAAAATGGGTTTTATGAGAGTGCATGCCTTTGCAGTGGCGCTGGTGTTCGCGGTCGTATCGCCTTTCATTGCCGCGAGCGCGCCGCCGGCGATGCGTCTCGTCAAAGCGGCGCGGGCGGCGCCATCGCTGCTGCGGAACGGAGATTTTGAGCAGGGCCTGGACGGGAAGCTAACCGATTGGGCAGGCGCGCCAAAAGCATATGGCGTGGCCGCGAAGCTCGGTCGCAGGGGTTCCCGGGCGTTGGTTTGTGAGAATACGAACGCGAACGAATGGGCTGGCGCGAGCCAGACGTTGTTGCTGAATCAGAGCAATGTGAACCCGGTGATCGTGCGCGGCTGGAGCAAGGCCGAAGCGGTGAGCGGGAGTCCGGACGGCGGCTATTCGCTTTACGTGGATATCATTTATCAGGATGGCACGCCGTTGTGGGGGCAGACGGCAAATTTCCGCACGGGAACGCATGACTGGCAGGAGCGCGAGTTGCTTATCCTGCCGGAGGAGCCGGTAAAGAGCCTGACGCTGCATTGTATTCTGCGCGGGCATTCAGGCAGGGCCTGGTTTGACGACGTGAGGCTGGAGGAAGTCAAGGCCGACGGCGACGCGGTAGTGTTTGAAGGGGTGCCGATTGCGCCAGGGCCTAAGGGAAAGGCCCCTACTCAACAAGCCTCGGTTCGGAGCGAGGAGAAGGAGAAAACCGCGGTGCGAGCGGTGACCCGCGACGGCTTGGAACTAAATCTGGAGAATGGCCTGGTGCGTTCGCTGAAATCCGGAGGAAAGGACATCGCGGGGGCTGCGCCCTCGGGTTTTCTGGCTCGTGATGTCGCGGCCGGATCAGACTTTTTTGGCCTCAGCGGCGGCCGAGAATGCTCCGAGTTGGGTTTGAATTTGCGGGCTGAGTTTAAGGGTGAGGCAGATCATATTTCGGTGGAAGGGCGCATCGCCGACACTACCGGAAAAGACCGGGCGGTGACCCTGCTTTTCGCGTTGCCAATCGACGCTGAGAGTTGGCGCTGGGGAGATGACATCCGGCGGAACAGGGGAATCACCGGCCGAACGGAAATGGCCAACGCTGTGGCCGTTGGTTGCGGTTCGACCGGAACCATGTCGCTCTATCCGGTCGCCGCGGTTTATGGGCAGACGGAAGGCCTGGCGCTGGGCCTCGACATGGCGAAGGCCGCGCAATATCGATTGGCGTATCACCCGGGCACCAAACAATTCTTCATCGCCTTCGATTTCGGCCTGGTGCCGGACACTCGGCGCTTCCCGGGCGCCGCGGATTTTCGCTTCGTGATCTTCAGGTTTGACCCGGAATGGGGATTTCGAGCCGCGTTCCAGAAGTACACGCGGATCTTTCCTGAGTATTTCCGGGTCCGGTCGCGTGACCAAGGGATCTGGATGCCGTTCACGGATGTGAGCACGGTGCAGGGGTGGCAAGACTTCGGATTCAGATACCACGAAGGCAATAACAATGTGGTGTGGGACGACGAGCACGGTGTTTTGAGCTTCCGGTACACCGAGCCGATGACCTGGTGGATGCGGATGGAAAAGAACCTGCCGCGGACTGCAGATGAGACCTTGCGCATCCGCGACGAGATGGTCCGCAGCAGGAAAGGGAACGAGGCGCGCATGGCCCGCGTGAGCCAAACCGCCGCGATGTGGGATGAGTCAGGGCAGCCGGCGCTTCTATTCCAGGACACGCCCTGGTGCAACGGGGCGGTTTGGAGCCTTAACCCGAACCCGGATCTTCCTGGAAGCGCGGCTGGAGGAACCGGCGGAGATTCGGAGGCGCGTCATAACGCCGCCACCGCCCAGG
>DATDCV010000165.1:0-12422 GCA_036524155.1 Verrucomicrobiia bacterium | reverse complement strand
CCCACGGTATGATTCCCGCTGGGCCGTTTTCATCCTGGGTTTCTGTGCAGGCGTTCTATTTCAATCCGCTGACGATGTCAACCGCGCGATCCCGCGATCGGAGTGGGTGGCAATCCGACCAGGAAGGTTCTGCCCCCCTTGCTGAAGGCAAAATCTGGTCTTCACCGGACTCAACACAAGATCGCACAACCTGCAATCTTATGATCAGGTTGGAAACCGCACTGAGTGAATCCGGGGGGTGATTTCGCAGGTTATCAGGCGGAACGACCACCCCGCTCCACTTGCCCGATGGATGCCCCGAATGGACTGGTGCGCGTGCCGATCGGGCGCATCGCTGATTGAACCCCCGGGGCCCTATTCCATAAGCTAAGCAACATGTTCGATGGGTGTATCATCCGAGGCCGGCGATTTGCCCCTGCGCGTTTTTGTGCGCCGCTCGTCGGCTACACGCATAGCGCCTTTCGGCGCTTGCTGGCGGAACTGGGAGGCTGCGGCGCCTCTTGGACCGAGATGCTGGCCGCCCCTCAGATCCTGAGCGAGAACTTCAGGAAATCGCCCTGGCTCCGTCGTCACCCACAGGAAAGCTGCTTATTCTATCAGCTTATGGTGAGCGCGGAGGATCCGATCGAACGAGTCCTTGGCCGATTGGAAGAAGCCGGGGCAAACGCCTTGGACTTGAACCTGGCGTGTAACTCCAGAACGGCTCGCTCCTGCCTGGCTGGCAGCGCCTTGTTCGCGGATTTGGGTGCACTGAGCCTGGCAATTCACAAGGTCCGCAAATACTGGCCGCATCTGCTCACCGCCAAAATCCGGCTCGGCCATGAAGGCCCGGATTGGCAGCCTCGCTTTGTGACGCGGCTGAGGTTGCTGGAGGAGGCAGGAGTGGATGCAGTGATTCTGCATGCCCGCTTTGTTGAGGAGAGATTTAGACGCCGCGCCCGCCACGAACTCTTCCCCTGGGCTGCCTCGTTGACCCGATTGCCGCTCATCGCCAACGGCGACTTAACCGATCCGGACGCGATACGGCAGAGAGGCGACGATTTCAAATCGGTCAGCGCCATAATGCTGGGCCGCATCGCGGTGGCGTGCCCCTGGATCTTTGCCACCTGGGATCGGCCCGCGAAAGTTGACCTGGCGGCGGTCTGGGACAAGATGTATCACTACATTGCCGAGGACTTCCCGCCGAGCCTGGCTCTGCGCCGGCTGCAGATGTTTACCAAGTATTTCGCGGCGAATTTTAAGTTCGGCCACCAATTCAACGCCGACCTCGCGCGAGCCGCATCGCTTCAGGACCTGCGAGATCGAGCCCATGCTTTTTTCTCGCGCGGCCCGGCTACTGTCGCCAGGCCAACCGTCGTTGGATAGATGGAGATTCTCACCGCGCGCCACCTGACCGTTTGAGGAATTCACTGTCCCTCGGCGCGGCGCCGCACCTCACCGACTCCTGGCGTCGTCGCCTACAATGAGCACGGTGAACGAGCGAGGGGGGAAGACACGTCTCAACGGGTCGCCGGTGCCGCTGAGGCGCCATTGTTCCGAGCGGGGGATGATGCGGGTCGGACTCCCGGCGGTGTTCCGGGCGTCCAGCGGGCCCGCCAGTTCCTCGACTGCGGCGACGGGTCCGGAAGGCTTGAAGCCTTCAAGCCGGATCACCGCAGCGACCTCCTGCTCGCCGGCATTCACCACCTGCAGCGTCAGCGTCCGGCCGTCCTGGCTTCGCATGGCGGCGACGTCCAGTCCGCCTTTTGGCTGCTCCACGTCCACCGGCGCGAGCCAAGGCTGGTAGGCGCGCGAGATCATCCGGGTGACAAAGCCCGGCGGCTGGAGCCAGACCTGCGAGGGGTTGAGGAAAAGCAAGCCCTGGTTCCAATCGTTGTCGTTCTGGCCGTCGGGCTGGAGGCAGTTGGCCGAGGTGGCAATCGGGATGCGCCCGTCACGCTGGACCGTGCCGATCGCCGCCGCGTTGGCCAGCGCCCGGCGCTGGGAATGGTTGCCGGCGTTGAACTCGAAGATCACCACGCGGTGCCTGGCGCCCTCCGCTATGCGCTCCAGCGCGTCGATGTAGCTCATCGTGCCGCCGAAATCCGGGCGCGGGCCCTCCGTGCCGATGTGCACGTCGAACCAGACTTCGCGGTTGTTTCGGCGGGCGAGTTGCAGGATCTTCTGCTGCGCGGCGAGGCTGGTGATCCGCCCGGCCGCGCCCGTGAAGTTGAACGGGTCTTCGATCTTGTGCGAGTAGGCGAAGTCGCCGACCACGAGGATGATCTCCGGGTCCTTCGCCCAGATGGCTTCAGCGAGCGGCTCGAACTTTTGCCAATACTCCTCGTTCACGCGCTCCTCGTTGCCCAGCTCGAGATACTTCAGCCGGTAGGGCGCGGGGTGCCCGTCGGCGGCGCGCCTGCGGCCCCACTCGCTGCCGGCCGGGCCGTTCGCGTATTCGATGAAGTCGGCCATGTCCTGCGGCGTTTCGTCCATGTTCACGTCGGGAATGCCCAGAAACCCGGCGGCCTCGCAGAAGTTCAGGAAATCGAAAATGCCCCAGCCGTTGGAGGAGTAGGGATACCACCAGCCGGCGTAAGGCGGACGTCTCTCGCGCGGGCCGATCATCTTTTTCCAGCGGTACTCTGCGGCATTGACCATGCAGCCGCCCTGGCGCAACACGGTGATGCCCTGCCCAATCAAGCCTTCGGCCACATCTTTGCGCGTGGGCAGCCCCTTGAAGCGTCCCCACGGACCGGGCTGCAGAAACGCATAGCCCACTGTCACCGAACCGGGCCGTTTGAGTTTGACCGCAAAGCGGCCGGACTGGTCGTTGGCATCCGGTTTCAATTTGAAATCGAGGCGCCGCCAATCGCCGCCCGGGACTTTCAGGCGTTTCTCGGCATAGACGTTCGCGCCGTCGCGGCTCTCCAGCGCGACGAAGATCTCGGCCGGCCGGTCGGCGCGCACGCAGAGGAAACCTTCATAGGTTTTGCCGCGCGCGAGGTTCATGCCCCAGCGATTGAGGCCCTGGTTCTCGACGCCGATTTCGCCTTCTCCGCCGGTGAAAGTGAGGCGCTGGCTCTGCCGCCCGGAATAGGCGTTTTGCTCCTCGAGGCCGAACTGGCCGTCGGCGCGGCCGCGGCGCAGGGCGCGCCACATGCCGCTGACGCCCCCGCCCCAGGCGCCTTGCCCGCCATAGGCGAACTCGTGCTTCCGGGTCTCGCCGGCGGCGACCGTGGCCAGGTTGCGGAAGCGCGCCTCGCGCTGCCACGTGCGCAGCCCGACTACGCCCGATTCCAGCGGGTGTTCCGTGTCTTCGTAGCGCGTGATGCTCCGGCCGTTGACGAGTACTTCGAGCGACTTGCCCGAGAGGCGCACTGCCAGCCGGATCCATTGCCTGACGGGAACCTCGCACTCCACGTTGCGAATCGGCTCCCAATTCTGCCGATGCCGGCCCAGCACCAGCCGACCGGCGGTTTCCAACGCCACTTCGTAGCCGGTGAAGCGGTCCGCACCCGGGCCAGCCTGGCTGACTTTGACAATCAGGCCGGCGTTGCCGCCCCGCTGATCCGGGAACCACACCTCGACACTGGCTTCCCCGTCGGCAAATGCCGGGGCATCGCAGAGCAGCTTGGGGCCGTCGCCCGCGGCGGCGTCGAGTTCGCTCTCCTTCGGCACCCAGCGGCCGCCGTAGGCCGTGAAACCGCGGAGCGGCGGCGGCTTCGCCGGCTCGGCAAAGCTCTCCCCGAAGATCATCTGGCTGTCGATGCCGCCGTAGATTTCGTGGTTCACGTCCTCGATGCACGCGCCGGTCAGGTAACGCGAAACGCGTTCAGTCGTTTGATTGGCGCGAACGGTGATAGTGGCGGGCGACGGCAGCGGCTCGGCCCGCTCCGCGCTCTCGGCAACCCACACCTCCATTTCGCCGAGCCGCCGGTTGGCGTTGGCGAAATAAGGAATGGCCGTGAACCCGGTGCTGGTGACCCCCGGGACGCCGGCGGACGACGGGGAGAGCTGCCCGGGCGAGGCTGCCGCCTGCAGTGCCAGGGCCGGCCCTTTGACGACGGTGACGCCGCCGAGCAAGCCGTCCACTCGCTGTGCGGTCAGCGCCGCTTCGGGCGGGATGACCAGGTTGCGGACGTGCCCGGCGTTGTCCGCCGCCTCCAGGCAGTAGACCAGCGGCCCGCGCTGAAGCGCCACGCGCCCGAGGTCGGCCTCGACTCTCGGATCGGCTTTGAGGCGCCGCGCGGGCATGGGGAGCGACAGCTCGACGATGTCGCCGCGCCGCCATTTGCGCTGGAGCCGCGCGTAGCCGCGGACTTTCTCGAGAGCGGCCGGCGGTTGGCCGTTCACCGTCAGCTTCGGTTCGGCGCACCAGGCGGGCAAGCGCACGTTGAGGCCAAATTCCACTTCCCGCTCGGGGTCGACCGCGAACTTCACCTCCCCCTCCCACGGATAACGGGTCGTCTGCCGCAGCCGAACCTCACTCCGCTTCACCGTGAGGGTGGCGCGGCTGCCGGCGAACAGGTTCGCGTAAACCTCGCCTGGGCCCTGGGCATAGAGGTAGCCGGGCAGCGCGCCCATGATTTTGAGGAACATCGGCGGACAGCACGGGCAGCCGTGCCACGCCCAGCGGGCGCGGTTCGGGCCGGCCGCGAGCGGGTTTTCGTAGAAGTAGGTGTCGCCCTTGAGCGAAACGCCGGGAAGCACCGCGTTGTAGAGCACGCGCTCCAGCTCGTCCGCGTAGCGCGCGTCGGCCAGAGCCAGGTTCAGGTTGTGATGGAAAAAGCCGGCCCCAATCGCCGCGCAGGTCTCCAGGTAGCCGTTGTTCGGCAGCTCGTAGTCGGCTCCGAATCCCTCGTGCCCGGCGACCGCGCCCAGGCCGCCGATGACATACATGCGGCGGTGAACCATGTTGTCCCAAAGGCGCACGGCGGCGGCGAGATAATCCTCGCGGCCGTTCACATTGGCGGCGGCGACCAGCCCGGCGCAGAGCAGCGTCGCCCGGACGGCGTGCCCCTCGATGGTCTGCTGCTGCAACAGAGGCTGATGGTCCTGGCCGTAGCTGCCGTAGCTCTTCCGGCCTTCGTGGTTGCCGCGGTTCTCAATCCAGAACTCGGCCAGCCGCAGGTAACGATCTTCGTCCACCGGCACCGGCATCTGCGCCTTCAGGCCGGGCTGTTCGCGGAACAGCAGGTACAGCTTCACCAGCGCCTCTTCGCCGAGCGAATGCCCCGGCACCACGTTCTTCTTCGGCGGAAGCCCCATCAGGTCGGCCATGTGATTGGCCAGCCGGGTGGCGGCCTGCAAGAGCTGCGTCTTGCCCGTCGCGCGGTAGTAGTGAACCGCCGCTTCGACCATAGCGCCCGCGTTGTAGACATCGTGCTGCCAGTTGTCGTCACCGCCGTTCAAGCCCCAGCGCTGCGTCGGGCGCTCGAGCTGGGTGTAAGTGTTCAGGTAACCGTCGGGCTCTTTCGCCTGGGCCGCGGTGATGCGCTCGATGTAGCCGTCCAGCCGACGCTCCAGCTTCGCGTCCCGCCGCGCCGCGAGGAAATCCGCGCACCCGCGAATCATCTCGTAGACCAGACCGTCATACCAGGGCGGGCCGGCGTGCTTGCCGCCGATGCTGTCGCGAATCCTGTCGAAGTTCGTCAAGGCGCCGTCTTTCTCGAACTTCGCCAGGCAATCGGGAATGGTGACTTCGCGCCACACCTTGAGCTTGGGCGACCAGAACTCGTCTTCAATCGCGACTTGACCGATGGGAACGGAGCTCAGCAGTCGAGGGTCTATGTCCTCCGCGGAAACCGAAGCCGCGACGAAGCCCAGGAAGAAGATGGCGCCGAACAGTCGACTCGCGGCTGCGCGCTGTTCCGGGACCGGCACCGGCTTCGGTCTGTAAGAGCGTGTAAGTTTCAAGGTGCTGCCGCCGCCTGTCGCGGCCCGGCGATGCTATCACTTGTGCGCTCACGCTGTCGCGTCTTTCTTGTTCAATGTAGGAGACGAGGTAACGAGTCTCTGATCTCTCCTTGTCCTTCTCCCCTCCGGCAGCAGGCCGGGCCCACGCGCCCAGCGCTTATATAGAGACTTCTGACGTCGTCTCCTACAATCGCGCCATCAAGCGGCGTCCCGGACGCGGGTGGCGGCCGGGCGCTGCGCCGCGAAATCTTCGGCTCCGGTGACAATCCGGGAGCCGCGCCGATAGGTGAAATAGGAATAGGTCCATTGCAGCAGCACGGCGGCCTTGTTGCGGAATCCAATCAGGAAGACCAGGTGGACCAGTAGCCAGGCTACCCACGCGGGCCAGCCGTCGAATTCGAGTTTCCCGAGTTGCGCCACCGCGGCGGAACGGCCGATCGTGGCCATCGTGCCTTTGTTCCAATACTTGAACGCCGGGCGCGCGGGTGCACGGCCACCCGAGCGCAGTTCGCGCTCGATGATCCGGGCCACATGGCGGGCCATCTGCATGGCGGCCGGGGAAACACCCGGCACGGCCTGCCCGCGTTCATCCCGCACCAGCGCCAGGTCGCCAATGACAAAAACCTCCGGGTGCCCCGGCACGCTCAGGTCGGGATTGACCCGCACCCTGCCCGCGCGATCCAGCTCCGTTCCCAGCGTGCGGCTCAGGGGATGTGCGGCCACCCCGGCGGCCCAGATGATGGTGGCGCTCTCCAGGCGCGTCCCCTCCGCCAGGCGCAGGAATCCGTCGCCAATCACCTCGACGCGGACGTTGGTGCGCACATCGACGCCGAGTTTGGCCAGGCGCGCCGTGGCTTTGGCCGCCAGCCGTTCGGAGAATTGTCCCAAAAGCCTCGGCGCCGCTTCCAACAGCACCACCCGGGCCTGCCGTGGGTCAATCCGCCGGAAATCGCGTCTTAGGACATAGCGGGCAAGCTCGGCAAACGCGCCGGCCAACTCGATGCCCGTCGGCCCGCCTCCAACCACGACCAGGGTCATCAGGCGCCGCCGCTCGGCGGGATCATCGCTGTTCTCGGCGCGCTCGAAAGCAAGCAGAACCTGGCGCCGGATTCGAAGCGCGTCCTCGAGGCTCTTCAGCCCCGGAGCATACGCTTCCCACTCCGGGTGGTTGTAGTAACTGGTGACACCCCCTAACGCCAGCACCAGGTAATCGTAGCCCAGAACCTTGTCGCCCAGCCACGCTTCGCGCCGGTCCAGGTCGAAGCCCTTCACCTCGCGCAACAGCACCGTCACATTGGGCTTGTTGCGCAGGATCGAGCGAATCGGTTGGGCAATCTCCGGCGCCGACAACCCCGCGGTGGCCACCTGGTAAAGCAGCGGCTGAAACAGGTGGTGGTTCTGCCGGTCGACCAGCGTCACCCTGGCCTCCGCGCAGGCAAACCGCTGGCAGAAGGTCAACCCGCCGAAGCCGGCTCCCACTACCAAAATATGCGGACGCGGAGCTCCCCCGCCGTTCTCGTTCATGCCGCCAATGTAGCACGGGTTTGAGAGCAGGAGTCATTCGGAGTGTGCACCTTCTTTTGAGGAATCAAGAAGTGGATTTCGATCGGGTTGAGCCGGCGGACGCGTCGACTCGTTGGCGGGCTGACTGCGGCGGCCGGCGTCGCTGTCCAACGCGTCCTTAAAGTCACCCGGTTCGGCATTTGCGCGGGATTCGCAAACCAGATTTCACGTCCCGCACCCGCTCCGCTCTGTCAGGAATTCCCTGACAAGGATGCATCCTTCCCTGACTACCCCTAATTATAACAATGATTCAACCTACTAGCAGTTGTTGGCCAGGTCTCGGACTGGGCGAGCAGCGAAACAGAGAGTGGTTATGAGGATAAGGGAAACTTTGATGAGCGCGACAGAAAACAATGCCGAGAGACGTGATGGAATGACTCGGTGAACGCAGAAAGCCGACGCCGGGTTTGCAAGCCCCGGAACCTCACGGGTCGACTGCTGCCGTCAGACAAGCCAACGCACGGGGCACAACACGGAAAGAAATATGAACAGGATAAACAATAAGGAGCACAACGAAATGAAGACTTCATCATACGGTCGGGAATCCCTCATAAAACGGATGCCCAGTCACCCGGTGAATAAGATTGCGGCGGGTTGCCTAATCGCGGCCTGCCTAACCTTCGCCGCCGCACCGCCGGCGCGCGCGGTCCTGGCACAGGTGGGCCCTGTCAATTCAGTGAGCGGCTTCCCCATGTGGTACCGGGACGGGAACGGGATCATGCTGGATTTGCCGGTGCCACCCGTTGGCGACGGCGTCAATGCGCCTACCATGATCTATTTCCCTCCGTCGGCGAGCGCCTTCTCGCAGGCGATTGGTTGGGAATCGGAAGCCTTTTATTGGATGGGCAGGGCCATCCTGAACACCAGGAACGGCAAGGCCACGGCCACCTTCGGTTTGGAGGCCGGCTTTACGACCGGGGTGGCGATACCCGGAAACCAAATGTGTTTTAGCCGGATCCGGCTGAAATGCCCGGCCAAGGTGGCGGGGCAATATCAGTTCCTCCATCCCTGGGGCTCAGCAACGATCCAGGTCAGCTCCGCCGACATTCAAGCCGGCAAGGGGATCTTTTATACCGAGGATATCGGGCTCGTCCCGGGGGGGTTCACCGACGCTCTTAACGGCACCGTGGGGCCTTTTCTGAAAGCTGTCACCCTGGCACCGGGTGTGGATCCGGCCGTGTGGTACGGCGACGGGGCGACCACGACGAAAGTGACCGGCAGCCCGATCGGCTTCAACCAGGTAAAGATCGTCGGACCCGCAGGAGTTGACATGGACGGCAAAGGTAACAACTTCGTCGTGACAGACCAATTCACGGTCTCCGGCCACGTCGCCCAGAACCCCACTATTCCCGTGGCCCTGAAGTTGGCCCGGGCCACCTGCAATTGGATCGCTGGAATCGAGTATATCGACGTGTTTGCCACTGCGAATCCGACCACTGCGACGCTCAATGTTCGCGACCTGACAGCCGGCGGGGCGGGTGTGCCGCTGGGCTCAATGACCACCGATGGCACCGGCAAATATTATCTGCACGCGCCCAGCGCGGCCATGAACGTCGCGGTGGACGCCACTGCCGCCGGGTTTACTCTGACATCCGTTACCAATAGCGTCGTGGATTTCGTTTGGGTCACCGATGCCACATATTCTATCGGCGCCCAAATGCTAAAGGTCACAGCCTACTCCAGCGATGGCTTTGATCCCGCGTTGAGCCTGAGCATTCCCGCCTATGGCGGAACGCTCACCATGGATCGGACTACCGGCTCCGGCACGTGGATATCCCCTGTGCTCATCGTTCCGCCGGCCACCGTGACGGTGCAATCCAGCAGGTTCGGTCTGGACAGCACTTCGGTTTTCATCGCGCCGTAACTGATAGCTGCCATCAACCAGCGGCGAAATAACCGTCCGCACGGGAGCCGCCAATCACGGCCTCGTGCGGGCGGGAGAGCAAAGAAAGATACGAACATCAAATGCCGAGTCATCGAGGCCCCCGCATGAAAAAGTCCGTTCCATTCGAAAGGTGCGTTGGAAGTCAAACGTTGCCCACGCCTGGCCAGCACGCGCCCGGTCGCTTCTCGCTTCCAGTTGCGGCCGCTATTTCCGCACTTCTCCTGTCTTACTGCGGGCTGAGCGCACAAGTACTTCTGCAGGACACGTTTGCGCTAGGTCCGCGTCCGATGGGCAGCAGCGGCGCCACCCAAACGGTGATCGTTGACAGCAGCCTGAATGACTGCTGGGCCACCGCCCCCAACCTGAGCAGCGCGCGCTGGGTTGCCCCCACCGGTCAACAGATTCCCACCTGGACCTTCGCGACCGCGCCGCTGGATCCGAACGAACCGCCCGAGGGGCCGACCAACGGCAGCATCCAAGGCCAGGGCCACGCCGCGGCGCTCCTCCCCTTCGCCCCGCCGCCAGGGAGTTTTCGCATTTCGGCCGATGTAACGCCTGTCGCGGAGAGCAGCGATTGGGTAGCACTGGGCTTTACTTCCTCGGGTGCCGTCAGCGACAATTTTGTTTCCTTGGGCCGAATCTGGATGCGGCTCGACGGTCATGGGCGCTATGAGGTTTTGAGTTACGATGTGTTCGCCAACACCAACTCCGTCCGGGTGTCCGGCACAACGACGCTTACCGGGTTCAATGCCCTGCGATTGGCCTATGACCCCGCCACCGGTATGGTCAGCGGCGCGGTAAACGGCGTCGCGTTTCCCCCTTTTCTCACCTTTTCCGCCTCAGGCATCGCTTTCGCCGGGGTCGAAGCCCATAACGCCGGCGCCGGGGCTCAGGTAGTGGACCATTTTCAAGTGGAAGTGGTGCCGCCCGCGGGGCCACGGAGCGAGCTGTTTGTGGCCTCCAAGAGCGAGCGAGGAGGGGGCAAGACCCAAATCGATGTGCTCCAAGGCCCCGCGGACCATCGGAGCTGGCTCACCGAACACGGCAGCGAACTGGCGCTGGCGGTCAACGACACAGTTCGCATGGTTGGAATGCTTAATCTGCCGGCCCCGGGAGACAAGGCCGCCGAGTACACCCTGGCGGGCGTTTATACCGGAACCGATTATTCTTTTCCCGTTAATTCCAGCATCCCCATGCAATTTCTCGATGGCGCGACTGATGGCGCGCACAACTACGCTTGGGACTTCAATAATAATGAGGCCTGGCAATTTGATTTGAACTGGGCGAATCCGGCCAAATTGTTTTCGCTGGGCGCCCCGAGCGTGACGGGCGCCCAACGGGCCGGCATCACCTATGACCCCTCCAACAATTCCTTTTGGCTGGCCGGCTATAGCAACAACGTGGGCACCGGCTTCATCGAGAACCGCTCCCTCGACGGGACGCTGCTCGGTTTCTTCATCACCCCCCACGTGCGCAACCGATCATTGGCCTTGGATCCGGCCGACGGCACGCTCTGGGTGAGTTACCTGGACTTGCTCGGGAGCCTCCAAAATTACTCGCGAACCGGCGAATACCTGGGCGGCCATTACTATCCCGAATTGGTGGGTATGAACGTTTTGGGGGCGGAGTTCCGTTCCGGGCCGGTAGCCCCCGTGAATCACCCTCCAGTGGCCATCGCTCAGACCGTGGCGACTCTCGAAAACACCGCGGTGGCCATCACGCTGGCCGGCACAGATATCGATGGCGATGCGCTCACTTTCGCCGTAGCCACCGGGCCGTCGCATGGGACCTTGAATGGAACGGCTCCAACCCTGACCTACACTCCCGCCGGCAACTACCATGGCCCGGACAGTTTCGCTTTCACGGCCAACGACGGCGTTTTAGCCTCCTCTCCCGCCACCATCTCGCTCACGGTGACGCCGGTGAACCACGCGCCCCAAGTCGCTAATCCGCTCTTCAGTCCCGCCGCGACGTACGGAGCGGCGTTCAACTACCAATTTCCCGACACCGCGTTTAGCGACCCGGATAACGACCCACTGACGTACATGGCGTCGGGGATGCCAGCCGGCATTACTTTTGTTGGTGCTACGCGGACGTTCTCAGGCGCCCCGACTCAGGTGGGGGCCTTCCCCGTAGCGGTGGTCGCCATCGACAACGGAACCCCCAATCTGTCCGCCACGAACACCTTCACGATCATGGTCAATCCGGCCTCTGTTACCGGCGGCTTCACGGCGGCGGACAAAGTTTACGACGGCAGCACCAGTGCGACAGTGCTCACGCGCATGCTTGGCGGTGTGCTGGCGGCGGACGCCGGCAACGTGAGCCTGACCGGCGGCACGGCCAGCTTCAGCAACGCCAACGTGGCTGTGGGAATAACCGTGGCGCTTGCCGAAGCAACGCTCACCGGCAGCGCCGCGGTAAACTACGTCCTCGGCTCGGTCGCCACGACCACGGCGAGTATCACGCCGGCGACATTGGTGGTAAGCGCCGATGATAAGACCAAGGTAGTCGGCGCGGCGGATCCGCCCTTCACCGCCACCTATGCCGGCTTCGTTAATGGGGAGACCACCAATGTTTTGAGCGGCACGATTTCCCTGACCCGTGAGCCGGGTGAGGCGGTCGGAAGCTACGCAATTACTCCCAGCGGCCCGACGAATGCCAACTACGCTATCACCTTCCTTCCGGGCGCACTCACCATCACTGCACCGGCGACCAGCCCCGTGATGCTCCCACTCACCTTTTCCGGCGCCGACCTGGTGATTACCTGGAGCGCGGTCAGTAACGTGACCTACCGTGTCCAGTACAAAACCGATTTGAGCGCACCTGACTGGACCGACCTGCCCGGCGATGTAACCGCAGCAGGAACCACCGCTTCGAAGACTGACGTTGGTACAAACAACAAGGTATTCTACCGGGTTAGGGTATTGCCTTAAGACCAATGCCTTTTAGGAATTCAGGCATAGATCTCTCCGACGGAGTATTCGACGGGGCCATTATGATAGGTGTTTCTGCGCAAGCGTGGCCAACTACTCACAGGTTGCCGCAGCGCGCGTGGGCAGGAGCGCTTGCGTCGCTT
>DATDCV010000164.1:0-14240 GCA_036524155.1 Verrucomicrobiia bacterium | reverse complement strand
CAAGGCCGACGACGAGGTCTGGCGGTCGGCGGGCCTTTCCTGCAACTCAACCACGGGTTGGCGGTCACGCGCCTCGCCCTGAGCCCAGACCAGCACCGTGTGCTTACGGCGAGCGCGGATGGGACGGCACAACTATGGAGTCTACGGACCGGTGAGCGGGTCGGCCCTCCCATCGAGCACCTCCGGGCTGTAAGCGCGGTGGCGTTCAGCCCAGACGGCCGGCGCGTGCTGACCGCCAGTTTCGACCGGACTGCCCGCGTCTGGGAGGCGGACACTGGAAAACCTGTAACGCCTCCGCTGCTACACCGCGAGGGCGTGGCTCATGTTGCGTTTAGTCCGGACGGCCGTCTGGTCGCAACCGCCAGCACGGACAAGACCGCCGCGGTCTGGGATGCCGCTACGGGTCAGCGGATCGCGACCTTGGCTCACGATCGAGAGGTGCAATCGGTCGCGTTCCGTCCCGACGGGCAACGTCTTGTCACTGCGTGTCGTGATCGGACCGCCCGCGTGTGGGACGCGACCACCGGCAAAGAGTTGCTCCGGCTGCAGGGACATACAGACTGGGTTCTGCAGGCTGTCTTCAGTCCGGACGGCAGGCAAATCTTGACTGCCAGTACGGACAAGACCGCCCGGCTTTGGGACGCCGTCAGCGGCAAACCACGCGTGCTCCTCGGGCACGGCGGGATTGTTGGTGCCGCTGCTTTCAACTCGGATGGGAACCGGATTGTCACCGCCAGCTACGATCACACGGCCCGAGTGTGGGATGCGCACACAGGGCAGGCTATCACCCCGCCGCTGCGCCATGGTGACCGCGTGGCGCAGGCCACTTTCTCCAGCGACGGATTCTGGGTGGTGACGGCGAGTTCGGACCAGACCGTGCGCCTGTGGAACGCAACCACAGGTGACCCGATCACGCCGCCGATCCTGTTGGGCGAAGGGGTGCGGGACGCGTGGCTGAGCGCCGATCGCCAAAAGCTGGTCGCGGCGAGCGGTTCCGCGGCCTACGTCTGGAATCTGGCCAGGGAGGAGCGCGCCCTGCTCGAGCTGGAATTAATCACGAAACTGTTGTCCGGGCAGGCGGCCGAGGCCAAAAGCCGAGTGGTGCCGCTCGAGGTCAAGCAGGCTTGGCAGACACTCCAAACCAAGCCTGATGAACAATTGGCGGACGCGCCCACGGCGGTTCGGGCATGGCATCGGCGTGCGCTCACCAAGGCTCTCCAGCAGCAAGATCGGTTTGCGACACGATTCCATGTGGATCGTCTGCTTGAGTTGGCCCCAGGTGACGACTTCCTGCGCGGGTTGCGCGTCAGGCTGACGGCCAGTCCAGAGGAGTCCCCGTCCGACGAATGGGCGGTCTCGGACCACTTTGCCGAGGCCCGCTCGCGCATCCCGCCGCGCGCGGTGGGGACTCCGGAGAACCTAATCGACCTTTCTGACTATTACACCCGGCCGCTCGCCGAGGCGCCCCACACTGACTGGCCAGTGGAAACCTACAATTTCTCCAGCTTGGCTCGCGGTGTTCAAACGCTCGCCGGGGTGAAGTTTGATTTGCGCGGCCTGGTTCGATTGTTGGGCAGTTACACGGAAACCGGTCAATCCGCCGCGCGGGAACGCATCACCGGTATCAAAATCGCACGCCCCTGCCGGTACTTGCATTTCCTCCACGGCACCGGGTGGGTCGAGTCAGAGGGGAAGGAGATTGCCAAGTACGTCATCCACTATGAGGATGGCCAGCGTCGCGAACGACCCGTCCGGTACAGCAACGACCTCCGGAACTTCATCTGGCTGACCCCGAGCGATCTCCTGGAGCACCAAGACGCCGTGCGCGCCTGGGCCGGGACCAATGCGCTGACAGCCGAGAACGGCCTCTCGCTGCGCCTCTACAAGTCCGTTTGGGAAAACCCGCGACCGGAGGTGCCGGTTGAAAGCATCGATTTTATATCGACGATGACCGCCTGCCATCCGTTCCTCGTCGCGATCACGGCGGAGTAAATTCCATGTGCGCAACCTGTGAGGATTAGAATTCGGATTTCCGGCTGAGGCGTTCCGCCTTTGCCGGCTGCGCTGAGCGTATTCACCCACTTGAAGAGGGGCGGCCGGCCCCAATGCACGGAGTGTTGCCTGTTGTCGAGAGATTTCGCCACTCAAAACGGGTGGCGGTAAAGAAGAAACAACAAAGACAAAAGGTTCCATATGAAAAACTCAATGAAGACAGTAGTGGCCTGCGCGGTTTGCGTCCTTGCTGTGGCGACACTGGGCAGCGCCAAGAACCCGGTCCCGCGCCCGCACAAGGCCCAGGGTAACGTCAGGTTCACTCTGCATCTGAACGACGGCACTTGGGAATTCCAGGGAGCGGGGGAAGGCACGCACCTTGGCGCATTCACGAGCTACACGTCATCGGCCGTTGTCGGTGAGGACGGCCGGATGCGCGGGGTCTCAACCGCCGCGAATGGCGACCAGCTTTTCTGGGTCATCCCGGGCAGTTCATGGTTCCTCGAATTCACTGGCGGCACGGGAAGGTTCGAAAACGCCACCGGCGGGCAGAATACAGCGTCGGAATCGGATCATGTCATCACCTACGATCCTGAATCGAATACCCTGGTCGAAAGCTGGTCGCAAAAGGCCGAGGGGATCATTTCCTACTAAACCAAAGGCCAAGTGGAGGCCGGTTGCTCCACCCGCGAAAGGCGCACCGGCCCGCCGGGCGGCCAAACAAGAACACCAAAGGAAGCGGCCGCTCAATTATTAAAGCCGTATCCTCCAAGCTCGTCCCGCTGTCTATCGCTCTGTGCCTCATCGCCGCGGCGCCAGCCCAGCAGGCGAGGGCACAGACAGTGAGCAATGAAACCGTTCACGCTGTTCTGGACCAGGGACGCCTGCGCCTCAGCTGGGACGCTGCGGACGGAAAGCTGCAGAAAGCACTCACTCCAACTGGCATCTGGCAGACGGTGACAACGGCCGTGAGTCCTTACCGGGCACGTCCCGACGCTTGGCCGCAGTCGCGTCGTCGATCCTCGCGGCTCCATCGTCTGTGATACCGGCGCGAGAGAGGGAATGGTCGTTTGGGCGACTGACATGATGATCGAGGTCTGGGCTCGCTCAGCCGATTGGGAGGCATTTCGCCGGAAGGCTGGGAACCGGCCCTTTCGACAGTAACCTCGCGGTGGATCAGTTACGTGCGAGCCCTGACCTGGGTTTTTACAGGGACGATTGGGCTTGACCGAGACCTGGGCGCTAGCGCCGCAACGATCATGTGGTAAACTCCGATAAGAACCCAACTATCTTGACCACGGTGTTGCATTGTTCTTGGAGCCGAGCCGGCTTAGGGGCATGAACCTTCGCCAGAGAAAGGTGTGTGCAATGAAGACCCAACGATGTCAGTCCATGTTGCGGTGGCTGCGGAATAGAATGATCGCCACTGCAGTAATCTCCGCGATAGCCCTGCCGGGTGGCATCCCAGCGGTGTGGGCACAGCTCAGCCTGCCCGTTTATCAAGTGATTCAATCGGGCGCCACCGCGGCGCAGGCGGAAAGCCTGGCCAGAAACCTAAGCATTCCCTCCGGGGCGCTTTCGCTCAGCAATGGGGAGGCCTTCTTCCTCGACGGTTCGAATTTCATGGCGGTGCCTGCGGTGCAGGTTACCGACCCTACCATTATCAGCAACTTGACTGCCGGGACGAAGAATGATTATCCGAATATCCCCCTTCGGTTTGAGAAGATTGAGTTCGATACGCTGGGCCGGATGCAGGTAGTCGGCTCGAATGCAGCCTTGAGCATGGTCACCCGCGCTTTCGATTCGTCGAACCTGCTCCCGCAGTTTGGCATGCCCTCAATCGCCCACAGCATGCTCTCCGCCTACTGGAGCAACCAGGCGGATGTGGTGATCTCGAATGGCGTGTTTCTGGATACGTCCGTGAAGTATCACTTTTCTACTCCAGGTACCGTGGCGCCTGGCTACCCGATCATCGGGCCGGGCGCGCAGGTCCAGGTGACCTATGGAAGCACCGGCGCGGTAACCCGCCTGCACTACGCCACGCGCCGCTACTCGGAGGGGCAGATGGTGGCCATTATTTCTCCCAGCACTGCCAGCAACCGTGTCGCCCGCTTATTTCCTGGCTTTAACGCCCAGTTGACACCGCAACTGGTCTATTATGCTCCTCCTCTTTCATTGGGTACGGTTTCCAACTTAATCCCTTATTACGCCTGGACGGGGACAGCCACAGTGACCAACCCGGCTACTCAGAGGCCAACCATGCTCAATCTGACAACGCCGTTGATCCCCGCCACCGACGATCCGGCCCATGTTCCCTCGGCGACTCTCTCGGCGAACGTCGTGGGAGGTACACAGGTCGTGGCGAGTGTTCGGGTGACCGGGGGTATGCGGCCTTACACTTATTTGTGGAGCGGATCTTCTCCGAGCATATCGTCCAATACTGGCAGCGAAATCAGCTATACGGCGGTCGTGCGCACTGAGCCTCCAACCCTGCGAATCTCCCGGGTTTCACTACGAGAAATCATGATCTCCTGGATGGATCCAACAGGCGCGTTCATGCTCGAATCCACCCCTGGTCTGGAGAGACCCAACTGGATGCCGATGACGAATCCAGTGCAAACGGACAATGGGATGAGAAGTGTGCTCATCGCACTGGATGTCGCGCAACCGATGTTCTTCCGCTTGCTCTACAGCCGCCAGACCATCGCGGAAATGGTAATGGTCACAGTTACCGACGCCAACGGAGTGCAGGCGGAGGCCAGCCAAACCTTGCAGGTCCAACCGATGCTCCAAATGTCTGGCGTCGGCCCCAGAGGGCAGGCAAGTCCTAAAATTGCGGGGGTGGTGGACTGGGGCACCGAAAGCCCGTATGACCCCGGGCTGGGCGTCAACGACCGGGTAAGCTGGACGTCCGCGATGACTGCGTTTGGCGGTGGCGTGCAGCGTTTTTTGTGGACGGGCAATATGGCTTGGAGGTGGGACTTTATTGAAGAACCGAACGGGATAGATGATTACGAAGTGGACAACGCAGACATCGTGCTTTATATCGGCCATGGCAACCCAGAGGTCATCACCTTCACCGGCACTGACAACCTCTATTACCCGGATGCTCCAAAGGCCTGGGGCAGCCGGGACCAGGAATGGATGGGCTTCCTATCCTGCAGTGTGTTGCAGTTCTCTGATCCGGCCGGCGAGGTTTGGGACCGCTGGGGACCTAACTTCGACGGGCTTCACATCCTGTTGGGATTCAGCACCAGCGCCGGGGCCGAAACCGGCTTCCCAGGCAGCTTTGCTTTTAACATGCTCGGCTTCTTTCTCTTTCCACCGAATTCCATCGTCAACGCGTGGTTCAGCGCCGCCAATTCGCATGGAACCGGCACCCCGGCCGCGTTGGGGCCCATTGGCCCGGGCGGAGTCTGGGACTACGGCGACTATTATTGGGGCAAAGGGGCGGTGGGCCCGACCATCCGGGCTTCGCAAATCCGGGGTTGGTGGTACCTCAATTAAAGCACTGATCGGAAATTGCTTTTTGCGCGCCCGCATGTACTGGCGCTGCGCAGGTGAACCGCAGTCGAAGCTTGCGCGGCACGGTTCGAGATCCGGGCGGAGCACCCCGGTTCGTCAACGGGAAAGGCAGACTTTTCTACGTGACCCCATCGCCAAACCGATCGCCGCCGAGTTGCGCGCAGGCGAACAAACCACCAAAGTGCACCGCGGCAGGGTGATGCACAAGATGTAGGTGCAGTCGGTACTGGAAAGCGAAAGGAGCGCGACATAGTTTGCGCCCCCCGGATTTGGAATCAAGGCCCCGTGAAGCTTCACCGATCTCTTTGGGCAGGTGATATTGCGGGTGGCACTCGCCAAATGGAGAAGTTCTGTTTTGCCTTGGCCGAGATCGCGTATAAAGACCCCCAGCAGCCTCCGTATGACCAAATGGCCAAGAACCTTGCAGGAGAGTTGTTGAAGTATCGCGCCATTTATCGAACCAACAGGGCAGATTGGATGCTATGGAGCGGAAGTTGGAGGTCCTCTTACCGAAACAAAACTGACCGTGCCGCCGGGGACTCAGTGGATCGCCCGTGAGAATCGGGCTGCGGAGCGGTCAAAGCAAAAGGCAAAGAATATGAACAAGATGATGCATGCAGTCGTTTTCGTAGTGTTCGGCGGGGCGTGTTGGTTTCTGTCGTTGATTTCGAAGCTGCCTTTGATGGTTCAGCCGGCGACCGCGAGATTGCCTTCAGTGTCGCCGGGGCAAGCCGTCCTGCCAGCCTTCACCCGTCTTTGCATGGGCGCAGGACCGGTGCTGCTGGCGGCGCTTGTTGTTCTGGCGCTGGGTTACTGCCTTTATGTGTGGGTGCGCAAGGCAGAGCGCCCGGCGTCCTGGATAGGATTTCTGGCGACGACGATGTCTGCGCTGGTTGTGGTGCTGCTGCCGACGTTAGTGGCGATTTACATACCGCTGGTGGACTTCCTGAATCGATCCACGGCCACTCTTCCGAAATGAACAGACAACCCGAACAACTGGACCAACCAGGGGGCGCCGTTCACCGCTACTGCCCCCACGATGAGCTATCCGCAGTGCTGGGATGTTGATAACTGGAGGCAGCTTTTCTTCAAGGTGCAGCTCGTGCCGTAACACCATCTTAATGGTGGAGGGAAGGGGGGACCGCCCTGGCGATGGCGTGCACGAGTGCCTGCCTATCAAACGGCTTCAGGAGCAGTTCGCTGTGCGCTTCCTGGACATGGTGGAGGATTTGGGGCGTTTCCTGGGCGGTCATGAACACGATCGGGAAGGCGATGCCCTGAGCCAGCAATTTGTCGTGCAGCTCGAGGCCGTCCATTTGCGGCATATGAACGTCCACGACCAGGCACTCGGGTGCGGCGGCGGGCAGCGCGGCGAGAAAATCGTCGCCGGAAGCAAAGGTCTCGACGGGGTAACCCGCCGAGCGGAGGAGGCGCCCGACGGAGCGGACGAACGACACATCGTCGTCGACCACGGCGATCCGTGGGGGCGGGCATCCGGCCGGTTGAGATGTTTGGGTCTCAGTCATTTGCGGAGACTTTTCGCGTACGCCAACAGCACAACTGCTGCATTATGTAAGATCAGACTAACCGAGGCAGAGCCCGTTTCATATTACACTTTAGTGTTACACCGGCTACCCCGGGGAAGCGCTGCGGACTGGAGTCCGAGCGCCGCCCACCAGGCTCATGGTCCGCCCGAGCGACAAAAAGAAGCACAGCGGGCATGGTCATTGGGCGAGGCTTGGATTCCACAGATCAACGCAGTTGGTGGGATTATAGGTGGTGAGGAGTCTGACGGCGGCAGCGTGGCCGTCAGCGAAGTTATAGTTCGAGCGGTTCTTGTGGCGACGGGAAGCGACGTCGGAAGCGTCCTGCAGGCTGAGCCAGAAGTGAGGCATGATGTGATCCGCACCACTTAAGTTCTCGGCCTGCAGGATGGTGGCGACGGGCTTCGGGACGGAGGCCGTACGCCGCCAGGTCCGGGGGCTGCCGGTGTAATCGTCGGTGTCGGGGGTGAGCTCGAAGTAGACGTTTTGGCCGTAGCTCCAGGCGGCGGGGCGCTGGTCGGCGGGGCAGTGATAGACGCCGGCGAGGAGGTTGGTCCAGCGGTTTTCGCTGGCGCCGAGTTGAGGAGCGATGGCGCGGCCCCAGGGGAGTTGGGAGAAGGCAAAGGCCGAATGCTGGCTGCGGGGGAACTCGTCCGAGTGCTCGTCGGCATAGAGACGGACGGCGAGGCCGAGCTGGCGCATTTGACTGAGGCACTGAGAGCCGCGGGCGGAATCTTTGGCGCGCGCCAGGGCCGGGAGCAGCATGCTGGCCAGGAGCGCGATGATGGCGATCACGACGAGTAACTCGATGAGCGTGAAGGCGCGATGGAAACGAGGAATACCGGCCGGCTGCAGCGCCGGGGAGGCGGGTGCAGCCGGCCGATTCACAGCGGAACCCGGGGACTGAAAAGAGCTCATGGCACGAGTCGCATGCGGAAGACCCGCAGAGCTTCCTGGGGCTCGAGCAGGACCGCAGGTTGGCCGTCCAACAGGACGGCGGTGTTGGTGACGAGAGTCCAGGGTGAGCCGGACAGGGAGTCGGCGGCTTCGAGGACCCAGTTGGAGGAGGTGGCGGAGGGCCAGGCGATGGCGATCATGGGAGCAACGGCCAGGGCGGGCCGGCCATCGGGAACAGTGGACCAGTTAAAGACGAGCAGTCCGGAACTGGAGCCGGCGATCGGGGTTCCGGTGGCCGTATCGAGGAGGAACAGCTCGAAGGTGGCGGTGTAGGTGTTAGTGCCCGGAGGAGCGGTGACCCCGGGGTGGAACATGACCTGGTTCCATTGGAGGGCATTGGTGGTGCCGGCGGTGCCGAAGATGGGTTCCCAGGCTTTGGGCGCCATGCTGCGGTACCGGTAGAACTCCAACCCCGGAGAACCGGAGAGCTTGCGAATCCAGATCGCGGTGCCCGCAGGAAGCGGGTCGCTGCCGGTGGCCATGTTGAAGCCGTAACGGCGGCTAAAGGCGAGCCCCTGGCGGCTGGGGTCCAGGCAATTGTACCAGGGGTCGGCGGGATCGAAACAGTCGCCGAGATTACTTGCCAGGAGCGGGGTGAGCTGGGGCGTTTCGGCAGGCAGGTTGACAGAGAGAACACTGCTGGCGGCGTTGTAGGAGACAGCGGGCATCAGCATGCCGCCTTGCATGGGGACATTGGTGAGGGTGACGGCGCCAGCGGAAGCCAGCGTGAAGGCCAGCGAGACAGCGCCGACCATAGTCTTCAAGTGATAAAAATTGGTTTTCATAGGATCAAAGTGGTTTTTTAGTTTTTGTAATTCAGTCGCGGCCAGGGTTAGACCCCGACCATTTTATTTTTCCGGCAAAGACAACCGCGGCAACTGGAAGGAGCTGCGGCAACGGGCGAAGGTGAGCGCGCGAGCTGGAGGCGTGACGGCGAAGTGCGCGCCTCCAGCGGGCGCGTTCAGGCTCTGGGGGGCGGCTTGGGGGGAGGGAACGCCAGGGACCAGGGGTCGGTGGTGACCCTCGGCAGCAGAGTGAATCGGGTCGGCGGGAAGAAAGCGAAGGAAACGTTCTGGCTCAGGAATTCGAGTTTCTGTATCGGGGAGGGGAACTCTTCCTTTTGCTGTTCGTGTTTGCCTTTGGCAATCGCGAGACAAAGGGCGCAGGGATGCTGGCCGTCAAAAGTCTGGCGGATAGACTCGGCGAGAGAGTGGGTGCGGAGGTTGCGGGTCAGCATGGCGGACCAGGCGACCGATTGGAGCACAAACCAATGCAAACCGATCGAGCACCCCAGGGCGAGGAGGATCAGGAGTCTGGCGACGTGCAAAAACTTTCGCATGGTCCGGTAGAATCCCAACGCTTTCTAAAACATTACTCCATTTTCAGTAGCTCGCCTATAGTACCTTAGTTGTACCCCGGGGCGGCGCCGCGCGAAGGGCCGGTTGCGTGCCAGCCAGGCAACCGCCGCGCTTGATTTCTTTGCGGTTCTAACGTTAAGTCTGCACGAGGCTTTATGACACGCGATGATTTTTATGGCTTGCTGACGGAGTACACCAAGTCGGAATCCTTGATCAAACACGCGCTGGCGGTGGAAGCAGCGATGCGGTATTACGCGGCACTCTTTCATGAGAATGTGGAGCTGTGGGGCCAGGCGGGGCTGATTCACGATTTTGATTACGAGCGGTGGCCCAATCCGCCGGAGCATACGCGGGAAGGGGCGCGGATTCTGAGGGAGCGGGGAGTGGACGAAGAGATCGTCGGGGCGGTGTTGTCGCACGCGGAGTGGAACCGGGACCAGTACCCGCTGGACCGGCCGCTGCGCAAGACGCTGGCGGCGGTGGATGAACTTTGCGGATTTATCACGGCGGTTGCGTACGTGCGACCGGACCGGCTGACCGGGCTGGCGCCGAGCAGCGTCCGCAAGAAGATGAAACAAAAGGCGTTCGCGGCGGCGGTGCGGCGGGAGGATATCGAGGCGGGAGCGGGGATGCTCACGCTGCCGCTCGATCAGCATATTCAGAACGTGGTGACCGCGATGCAGGGGGTGGCGGAGCAACTGGGAATGAGCGGCGGGAAGGGGTGAAGAAAACCCGAAACCCGAAATCCGAAATCCGAAAGAAATCCGAAGGCGGAAATCCGAACCTTGAGATAAATCCAAGCCGCGGAATTCCCTCGCGGGCGCAAAACATACGAAAGAACTCTCGCCGTGAGGTGAGCGCGGTTTGGGCGCCGCTTGCTTTGGTGGCGGGGGACCGTTAGCTTCGGCGGGATGCGGCTGCTGGACCGATATTTACTGCGCCAACTGCTGGTGCCGCTGGGGTATTGTCTCAGCGGTTTTTTGCTGTTGTGGGTGGCGCAGGACCTGATTACGGAACTGAGCAGCCTGCAACGGCGGAAGCTGCTGGCGGGAGACATTGCGGAGTATTACCTGGTCAAGACGCCGGAGTTCCTGGTGCTGATACTGCCGATGGCGCTGCTGTTGTCGCTGCTGTACGCGTTGAGCGACCACGCGCGGCATCACGAGCTGACGGCGATTCGAGCGTCGGGGGTGAGCCTGTGGCGGCTGTGTGTGCCGTATTTCGCGGTGGGGGCGCTGGCGAGCATGGTATGCCTGGGCGTGAACGAGTTGTTCGTGCCGGACAGCGCGGACGCGGCGGAGCAGATCCGCACGCGGAGGCTGCCGCCGCCGGCCGGGACGCCGGGACGGAACAAGATCGTCAACCTGTGCTTCACGAACTCGCGAGACGGGCGGGTGTGGCGGATTGGGGTTTACGACGTGCGGACGGGGGAGATGATAGAGCCGGTAGTGAGCTTTGGCGCGGGGGACGGCTCGCGGCGGTTGCTGAACGCGGATCGGGCGGCGCGGGTTGGCGGGGTCTGGACGTTCTATAATGCGCGGGAATACAAGGAAGGGGAGCTGGATATGCCGCTGTTGAAAACCAACGTGCTGCGGGAGCCGTTGTTCAGCGAAACACCGGAGGAAATCCGCAGCGAGATCAAAATCAGCGCGGCGCTGGGGCGGTTTTCGATGCGCAGCACGAAGAAGGCGGACCTGCCGATTGTGGAGATAGCGAACTACCTGCGGCTGCATCCGAACCCGCCGCAGGCGGCGGCGATCTACACCAAACTCCACGGGCGGCTGGCGACACCGTGGACGTGCCTGGTGGTGGTGTTGATTGCGATTCCGTTCGGCGCGCCGTCGGGCCGGCGCAATGTGTTTGTCGGGGTAGCGGGCAGCGTGGTGATTTTTTTTCTATATTTCATTTTGCAGCAATCGTGCCTGGCGCTGGGGCCTGGCGGGACGCTGCCCGCGTGGGTGGCGGGATGGCTTCCGAACCTCGCGTTCGGGCTGGCAGGCGCGTACATGATGTCCAGGGTGCGATGAGCGACGAGCTGACGGAATTGCAGGCTCGGCACGACCGGCTGAAATTGTTGCACGAGGCGGGCAACATCTTGCACTCGACGCTCGAGCCGGAGCAGGCGCTGCAATTGATCCTCAAAGAGGCGGTTCGGCTGACGAAGGCCTCGAGCGGCTCGGTGGTGTTGATCAACCCAACGAGCGGTTTTTTGGAGATCCACGCCGCGGCGGGTCTGCCGGCCGAGGCGACCGAGCTGAGGTTGCGGGTCGGGGAGGGCATCACGGGGTGGGTGGCGCGCACGGGGCGGCCGACTCGGGTGGGGAACGTGGCGGCGGACGCACGGTATGTCATGGCGCGGGCGGCGGTGCGGTCCGAGATGGCGGTGCCGCTGGAAGTGAATGGGGAAGTGCGCGGAGTTCTGAACGTGGACTCGGACCGCGGCGAGGCGTTCAGCAGCGAGGACCAGGAGCTGCTGGAGGCGCTGGCCGTGGAGGCGGCCGCGGCGATCCGGCACACCTGGCTCTATGAACAGCTCCGGCTGAAAGCCCGGCTGTTCGAGTCGCTGATCAGCGTCAGCCAAACAATTAATTCCACCCTGAACCTGGAGGAGGCGCTCAGCGCGATCACGCGCGAGGCGTGCCAACTGATGCAGGCAAGAATGTCCTCGTTGATGCTGCTGGATGAGACGCGGCAGTGGCTGGATCTTAAGGCGAGCCACGGGGCGGGCGAGGTTTACGTGCGGAAACCGCGTTTGAGCGTCGAGGAGAGCCTGGTGGGCGTCGTGGTGCGGCGGAAGAAACCCTTGCAGGTCGAGAATGTTCAAACTTCGAGCCGGTATCAGAATGTGGAGGTGGCGCGGCAGGAAGGTCTGGTGTCGCTGCTGAGCGTGCCGCTGTTGTTTGGCGGGCAGGCGATCGGTTCGCTCAGCGTGTACACGGGCCGGCCGTACAGTTTTTCAAACGAAGAGATCCGGATTTTGTCGGCGCTGGCCGACTTGTCAGCGACGGCGATCGAGAAGGCGCGGCTGTATGAGCGGGTGGTGGACGCGGAGGAGACGCTGCGGGAGAATGAGAAGCTGGCGGCGCTGGGTTTGGTTTCCGCGGAGGTCGCCCACGAGATTCGGAATCCGCTGACGGTGATGAAGATGCTGTATCACTCGCTGGACCTGAAATTTCCAACCGGCGACCCGAGGGCGAAGGATGCGCGGATTATCTCGGAGAAGATCGATCACCTGAACCGGTTCGTAGACCAGATCCTGGCGTTGTCGCGCCACGCCGAGACGCAATTCGAGCCGGTGAGCGTCAACGGAGTGCTGGACGAGCTGAACCTGCTGGTGCGGCACAAGCTGAAGCACCAGCAAGTCGAGTTGGCGCGGGAACTCGATCCGGAATTGCCGGCGGCGATGGGCGACCCCGGCCAGTTGGAGCAGGCCTTTTTGAACCTGGTGTTGAACGCGGTGGAGGCGATGCCGCGGGGGGGGAGGCTGACGCTCCGCAGCTACGGGTGGTCGGCGCCGCGCGGCCGTGGCGGGCCGACGCAGGTGGTGGTTGAATTCCAGGATACCGGGCCGGGGATGAACCGAGAACAACAGCGGCAGGCCTTCACCTCCCCCCTCCACACCACCAAACCGAAAGGCGCGGGTTTGGGTTTGGCCATCGTAGCACGGATCGTCGAGGCACATCATGGGCGCGTCAAGATTCTGTCGGGCGCGGGCGGCGGGACGATTGTGCGAGTACGGCTGCCGGTTTGGCGGGGGCAAAAGGGCTGAGGGCGCTGGGAAAAACCCGAAGGCCGAAATCCGAAATCCGAAGGAAGCCCGAAGTCCGAGAGACAGTTGCAGAACTCCGACCGCTGGCAAGGCACCCGCCCATTCCCCCTCACCCCGACCCTTTCCCCGAGGAGAGGGAGCTCGGCAGACCACCCTTCGTCATTCCTGGATCGCGCGCAAGATGGGTGCAGTTTCCTAACTCGAAGCTGCCTGCGGGGGTCACATTTGGTCGACCACCTCGATGCCGAGGAGGCCGAGGCCGAGTTTGAGGGCGCGGGCGGTGAGGTCGCACAGGCGCAAGCGGCTTTGGCGGCGGGCGGGCTCGGCTTTGAGCACCGGGCAGTTTTCATAGAAGCTGGTGAAAAGGCCGGCGAGCTCGTAGAGATAATTGCAGAGGAAATTCGGGCGGAACTCAGCGGCGACCGCTTCGAGGACCAGGTTGAGGTTGAGGAGGTGTTTGGCGAGGTTGAGTTCCTGCGGGGCGTCCAGTTCGAGCGTTGGGCTGGAGCCGGCGGGGATGTCTGAAGCGAGGGGTGCGAGGTTGCCTTTGCGGAAGATGCTCTGGATCCTGGCGTAGGCGTATAGGAGGTACGGCGCGGTGTTGCCGTTGAGGGCGAGCATTTTGTCCCAGCTAAAGACGTAATCGGTTTGGCGGTTGGGGAGCAGGTCGGCGTATTTGACGGCGCCGATGCCGACGAGGCGGGCGATTTGGCGGCGATCGGCTTCGGGCAACGCGGGGCTTTTTTCGGAAACGACATTGAGAGCGCGTTCCTCGGCCTCATCCAGCAGTTCGGAGAGGCGCACGGTGTCACCGGCGCGGGTCCTGAAAGGCTTGCCGTCTTCGCCGAGGATGGAGCCGAACCAGACGTGATCGAGGGAGGTTTTGGCTTGGGGCTGCCAACGGCGGAAGGTGGCGAAGAGCTGGCGGAAGTGGAGCTGCTGGCGGCCGTCGGTGACATAAACGATGGCGTCGGCGTGCCAGGTGGAAACGCGGAAGGCGAGGGTGGCGAGGTCGGTGGTGGCGTAGTTGAAGGCGCCATCCTGTTTTTGGACGAGGAAGTGATTGGGCGCCCATTGGCCGTCTTTATGGATGAG
>DATDCV010000163.1:0-9219 GCA_036524155.1 Verrucomicrobiia bacterium | reverse complement strand
GAGGGAGACAGGCAGGCGCGGGGTAGACTGGTCGGGTCGGGAGCTGGAGAAGCTTGAATCCGGTTCGAGTTGGCGCCCAACCACGAAAAGTTGCGGCCCGCATGCGCCTCGTGATCGACCGCGGGGATTTGGACCCCACAGGGAACTTCTAATACTGATAGCACGTCGTTTAAGAAATGCAATAAAACTTATTCACGGCAGGAGGGTGCCGAGATCAGGTCGTCCGCCTGTTGTTTTCGCCCGTTCTTATAGCCGAAACCTGGCGCTGTCGGGCGTGGCGGACCGGCCTTGCCCGCTGGCGTTACGTGAGGGACAAAGTGGGGGACAAAGTGCGCGACGAAGTGGGAGATAAAGAGGTTGGGAGACTGGCGCTACGCGCAACTATCGGGCTGCGTGCGCGGTTGCTCCGAGGCTCTTGCCCTGCTGGGCGCGCTCGCATAGCCTGCGACCTAATCGAATGAAGTTATTTTCGGTGGCACTCCTGGCGTGTGCGTTCGTTGGCGTCGCGAGGTCAGCGGCAGCGCAGCCGGCGATCACGCCCGACATGGCGGTGATGAACCTCGACGAGTTGGGCGTCTATACGGTGGGCTACGCTTATCGAGGCCAACCGGAGCACCAATTCCCGCTGGGCTGGTCGGGCTTTTTCGAGGACCGGACCGGAGTCGCGTGCGAACCGTTCGGCACGCAGAATGGGAAGCGAGCTTTTCTCCTGCACTGCCCGTGGCGAAATGGCACTGGGATCTCGTTCCAGCGATTTGTGTTCAACATCCCAGCGCAAGCGACGCGCGTGCTGCTGCGCGGCGCGACGGCGATGCGTTCCGAAAATGTGACGAACTCGGACGGCGTCACGTTTCGACTTTATGCGAATGGCGTCAAGCTGTTTGACTATCACCAGACGAACGATGTCTGGCGATCGTTTGAATACGATTTCACCGCACTGCGCGGGTCAAACCTGACGGTCCGTTTTGAGGTGGACCCGGGTCCGAACAATAACCCCTCGTTTGACTACTCGCTTTGGGGCGAACGCGAGCTGGTGCTGGAGGGCTACACGCCACCGGTGATTACACAGCCAACACCATTGCCGCTGGCGCTGTCGAATGTGTGGTCCGGCCAGAGTGTCGAGGTGACACCCCCGAGCGGTTTTCCCGGCACGACAAGCGTGAGCCTGTCGAACGGGGTCGCGCTGTTTCGATACAGCGGGCCCGACGGCATGCTCGAATACCAGTGGCGCGCCCCGCAATCGGCGACCGACGGCCTGTTCGGCACGCTCACGCTCAATGCGCAAATGACGGGCGGCGCTCCCGTCACGGTGCCGCTGGGGAACTCGGCGGCGATTTCCTGGAGCGAAGCGGCGACCGCCGGCAGCAGCGGCTGGATCCAGACCAATATGGGCTACACTCTCTGGCGGACGTTCACCGTGGGGTCCACCAGCGTCCAGGTGCGGGTCACCGGCCAGATGGTTGGAAAAAGCCTGACGCTGCTGGTGACCTGCAATGCCCCGAAGGTTACAGCTTTTGACATGGGCGCCTGGGGTCCCGTGATGCGCCGCCGGCAAGTCGCAATCCCTTACTACACCGGCTCGGTGTTTTATCTTCTGCAGGAGAACCTGTTTGTCGGCGGATTGCTGGATTGGACGGTGTCAGCGGCTTCGTCGCACAACGGGACGAAAGGCAGCTACAACCCACTGACGGACGGCAGCCGGGTCCCGCTGCGGGAACGAGCGATTTTCACGGCGGCCTGGCACCTGGCCGAGACGATGCCGAACCCGCCGAACCCGGCCTCGCCCTGGCGCGTTTTCCTGGCGAACAAGATCGTGCTTGATATCTGGGGCGGCACGTTTGCCAGCATCGCTGCGAACCTGGCCCGGCTGGCTGATTACGATGTCACCAACTGCGTCGCACTGATTCATGACTGGCAGCGCAGCGGTTACGATAACGCGCTCCCGATGCACTACCCGGCCAACGCCAGTTACGGCGGCGACATCGGCATGAGCAACCTGGTTGCTACCGGTTCGCGCCTGGGCGTGCGTTGCGCGCTCCACGAGAATTATATGGACTACTATCCCAATTACGATTTCTACAACACGAACGACATCGCGCTCGACTCGGCGGGCAACCTGCAGCTCGCCTGGTATAATCCGGGCACAAAAATCCAATCGTTCGCCGTCAAACCGAACGCCATCCTCCGGTTGGCGGCCACCCAATCACCCGAGATCCACCGCCGCTACAACACGGCGGCCAATTACCTCGACGTGCACAGCGCTGTGCCGCCCTGGTTCCATGTGGACCAACGGGCGGGAGAAGGCGGCGCCGGGCAGTTCTTTCGGGTTTGGGACTTTCACCGGCAACTCTGGGCCTATGAACGCGAGACGCATGCGGGGCCCGTGTTCGGGGAAGGCAACAATCACTGGTATTGGAGCGGGTGCCTTGATGGCGTGGAAGCGCAGTTTGGCAGCGGCTGGCCCGGCAACGGCGGGTTTACCGCGCCGCTGACGGTGGATTTTGACCTGCTCAAGATCCATCCACTGCAGTTTAATCATGGCATGGGCTATTACAGCCGCTGGTGGCCCACCGAGTCTTACCAGACCAACTGGGCTGGGCCGGTGCCGATGGTGGTGCTGGACCGCTACCGAATGCAGGAAGTGGCATTCGGGCATGCGGGTTTTCTGGATGGATCGGTATATGCGAACGTGCCGCTGGCCTGGCTGGAACATCACTTACTCTCTCCGGTTATGGCGCGCTATGCGACGAATCGCCCGCTGGAGATCCTGTATGAGACAAACGGCGCGTGGCTCGATGCCACTGCCGCCGCCAAGGCAGGCGACAACAGCATCTGGAACCGGGTTCGCGCGCGGTACGAAAATGGGCTTGTCGTAACGGCCAACGGCAGTTCAAACGCGCTTGCTAGCGGCTCGTCGCTGTTGCCGGAATTTAGCTGGGTCGCCGAAGCGGCCGGGCTCACCGCAGGCACTACTCTGCGCGACGGGGTTGTCACTGACTTTGCCGACACAGGGAACACACTATTTGTGAATGCCCGCGCTGCGGTCGATTGGAACCTATCGAGCTATCACCGTGTGCACCCGAGGGTTGCGACCTTTCAGCAAACCGGCACGCGAGCTTTCCGGGTAACTTACCGGTGGGAGGTGCAGGATCGCCTGGCGAAGGATTACCGGGCCTTCGTCCATTTCTGCACGAACGGTGTAATTCGAGCGCAGCAGGATCACACTGTCTCTCCGCCTACATCACAGTGGCAACCAGGTCAGGCGATCAGCGACGGCTCGTGGAACGTGACGCTGCCTTCCAATCTTCCGGACGGCGACTACGACTGGCTCATTGGCCTGTTCGACGCCGCCGGCGACGGCAGCCGCGTGCCGCTCCAGGGCGTCGATGACGGCACCCTGCGTATCCGCCTGGGGGTGCTCCACCTGACCAGCGCGGGCACCGTGCTTAGTTTCCTCGTCGAGACCAATACCCCGAGCTTTGATCCTGCGGCCTGGTACGGCCAGCACTTGAATAACTCGAACATAGTCGTCGATTTTGGAGACCTACGCACCGATGGCAGCACCCGGCTGCATCGTGAAGGCGATCTTTGGGTGCTAAACACATGGCCGCGCGAGCGCAGCTTCACGCTTGAGTTTAAACCTCCGCGATTTGCACCGCCCGATAAGGTGTTTTGCACCGGTGGCGCCGCGGCCGAAATTACACCGGTTCAGGCCGGAAGCCGGTGGCGCTTGCCGCTCAATGGCGCAAGCGAGTACCGCTGGACCAACCCGCCCCCGCGTCTCTCCATTTCCCGAACGAATGAAAATGTGATCATCTCGTGGCCGGGTTCCGCTGACGGGTTCAATCTGGAAGCTGCTGGCAGCCTCTCAACCACGACCGGGTGGACCATGGTGACCAATCCGGTGCTGACCGCCACCGATGGGTTCAGCGTGGTTTTGCCTGCGGCCGGAGCAAACCAGTTCCATCGGCTAAGAAAATGACCGGGTTTCCGTGTTCTCCCCTGGCTCCCGGGCCCCGCTATAGGCCAGCTCCATCAAGCGGGGCGCGCCGCGGACCAGCCAGTAGCCGATCAGCAATGGCCAGCCGACAATCAGTGCGCTGGGGAACAGGTTGCGCCAATAGAAATGCGAGAAACCCGGGAACAAACTCGTAATCGCATTGGGGACGGCCGTGAGCCCCTGGTACAAGAACGCCAAGCCGATGATCCGCACCGCCAAACCAAAAATGTCTTTCGCTTTCATCTTGCGGCGGGAGTCTAGAGCAACTGTCCAGGAACAAAACCTGTTTTTCTGATCCGGCAACAGTTCCTTTTCGGCTTGTAGCCCGAACGGTGCGCGGCATGATTAATTATCGTCGATGGTGACCCCGACCTGTCCGAAGTGCAAACGGGTGATTCCCGGCGACGATGTAAGGAGAGGGGTGTCGAGTTACTCGATTTGCAGCTCCAGTTTGCCAGTCAACTGACCGGCCAATGGACCGGTTTCCTGCGTCATCAGCACGGTATAACGCCCGGCCGACGCTTTTGGGCCTCCCCATGAGACCCCGCAGGTGCCGCCTCAGCCATACTCCATCGTAGTGGAGAGCAGTTGCTTGCCGCTCGAGTCGGTAATGGTGATTTTGGGCGGACGATCGACAGTCCGGCCTCCAGCCCCCTCGGGCTGCCGGAAACGGCTGAAGACTTCCAGGTTTTTTCCCGCGATCCGGGGCTCGAGGTAGATCCGTGTTCCTCTTTTGAAGGTGGCGCACTCGACTGCCTGCGAGTTGTACCGGTCTTTTTCCTCGATCGCACGCACCTTAAGCGCAGGTTGACCAAGCGCCACTTCGAACACCTCGCCGTCCTTGATGGTGGCCCACGGCCCCTTGGTGAATGAGACTTCCCAATCCCGGGTCTGCGAAGAGCCATAGGAGGCGTCCCCACGGTCGAGCGCGTACGTGCCGACGGGCAGCGAGACTTTGTCCCTGGACCCGCCGATCCGAAAGAAAACTGTTTTGTCGTTGACACCGCTCAGATACAGCGAGGTGAGACTTGCCTGGAGAGAATTGGACCCCGCAAACCGGACGGCCAACGATCCTGTGGGTGAGGTGTCCTTTGCGAGCAGCACTCTGGCGGGCAGGCCGTTCGAACGCCGGCCTTCGATTGTCAGCCGGTAGAACTGGCCTTCATTGGCGATCAAGCTGCTGAGGTTTTCCCGCGGGATGTACTGGGCGGGGTTGGGCGTCGGCTGGTCGCCTAACAAGAGCGAATAGTCGGAGGAACCGAACTGATCGAACTGGCCGCCCGGGCCGTTCGCGAAAAGCAGCAGACGGGCGGATTGGCCGTTGAGTTTGGCTGTGCCCTCGAGCAGCGCAGCCGGGCTCCACATGCAGTTGGGCTCGGAGTTCCCGCGCCAGAAATTCACCTGGAGCAGCACCCGGCACAAACCACGCGCGCCGCTCGATTCCGCGCCGGTCAGGAAGTCCGGCGTGATGAACTCGACACCCTGCGGCGTTTTGCGGGTGGGCGGGATGCGCTCGTTCTCGTCGAGTTTGCCGTTCGCATTGACATCGAAATAAAAGGCGGTCGCCTGGCGGCGATGGTGTTCAACTGCGGCCCACTTGCGGCCACTGAACGACGGGTGCTGCACGTAATAGAGCCCGGAAGCCTTCTGGCGCACACTCTCGAGGAAAGGGTCGGTTTTCGCTTCGGCGTCCGAACCTCCATAACCCCAAAAGGAGCGATATTGAAGGTCGCCCGGCCCGCCAGTCTGAGCGACGTACTTGAGGTCGAACACCACCGTGTCCGGCGGCGGCGTGGATAAGCCGGTGGCCGGTCCCAACTCGCTGGGACCAGTCGGCGCAAGCACGCAGGTGGTGGCCGGTGGTCCGCCGCAGCCAGGGACGGTGAGGACGACTGCGAGGCCCAGGGTTAGGAGAAGTAAAACTCGCACCGGCTCTTTCATAGACACAGGGTGTTAATAGCCCGGCGCAAAACTAAGCAGGGACTGGTGCAGAAAGAAAGAGAAAAACCGTGTCAGGGGTATCCAGCTATTGCGGTACGCGGCCGTTGCGGCGTGGTCGGCGCGCGGACTTCAGTCCGCAGCAACTTCCGTCAGCAGGGGGGCATCTGAATTCCAGACCCGAGAGTCGGTCGGGGATTGCTGCGGACTGAAGTCCGCGCGCCGGATGCTCGGCCCGCCCACAACTGAGCCCCCATTAGCACTACCGGGCACCGACCGCCACGACCTGAGCTTGGGTGCGGAAGAAGATCGTTCCATCCGAGATAGCGGGCGTGGCCATGCACACCTCGCCCATTCGGTTGGTCGCCAGCACGGCAAAATCCGCGCCCGGCTTCACCACGAATACATTCCCTCGCTCGCTGGTGAAATAGAGCTTTCCCTCCGACGCGACGGGGGAGGCGGTGAAGCCGTCGCCGCCTGTGCCCAGGCGTTCCTTGTAGATTTGTCTGCCCGTCATGGCTTCGTAGCAGGAAAGAACGCCGTCCACGTGACAACTATAGAGATAGTCGCCGTAGACCAGAGGCGTCTGCATGTAGGAGCCTCCGCGCAGCGCACTCCAGGCCACATATTGGTTCGTGGTCGCTCCATCGCGCAACGACACGTCTCCCACTGCATCCGTTCGCAGGGCATAAACCGGCCGACGCGGTCCGTGCGCGCTCATCAGGAAGATCAGGCCGTTCCAGACCAGGGGAGTTGGCACTGGGCAATCGCCGCCGCCGGACATGCGCCAAATCTCTTGGCCCGTCCGCAGGTCGTAGCCGCCCATGTGCTTCCAGCCATTGACGATCAGTTGGGGGCGGGCTCCCTCGGTAGCGACATTTGGCGTGCTCCAGGTCGCGGTGTCGTCCCGGCGCGTCCGCCAGACCTCTTTGCCGCGGGCAAGGTCGAGAGCCGCGACGAATCCATTCGTCAGCACGTCGCATTGGACAAAGACAAGGTTCTCATAAATGATCGGGGAACTGGCAAAACCCCATTCCAGATCCGCGCCGCTAGGAAAAGGCGCATCGTTATATATTACCGGGCTGATGCGCAGAGTTCCCCAGTCTTTTTGCCAGCGTTGATGTCCCTCCATGTCGTAGCAATACAACCCCTCGGAACCAAAAAACGCGACCAAGTGGGTGCCGTCGGTGGCCATGGTGCAGTTGGCGTGAGTAGCCTTGGGATGACGTTTCTGTTTCGGCACGCCTTCACGCGCCGTCTTCTCCCAGAGAACTTTTCCCGTTCTCTTGTTCAGGCAGAAAATCTTCCACTGCTGAACGTCATTGTCCGTCGCCGATTCCGGATCACCGTACAGGCCCACCTTGAGTGGCGCGCTCTTGCTCTGGTTGATCGCGGTGGTGATGAACAATTGGTCGCCCCAGATAATCGGGCTGGAGTGGCCCAAACCCGGAATCACCGTTTTCCACAGGACGTTTTCGGACTTTTCCATGTTCCAGGCAGTGGCCGTCTCGGCGCCTTTGGCGATGCCATTGGCATGGGTCCCGCGGAAAGAGGGCCAATTCGTCTGCGCGATCGCCGGCAACGCGAGTACCAGCACGAGCAACGGAATACTCGAATGATGAGGAGACATAAAACGGGCATAACCTCGTCACGCACTCCGGTGACTGTCAACAGCCAAAAGGGGATTCCTTCAGGGCGGCGGTCAGTGATTGAGATCCTGCCGGGCAAAAATGAGCAGCCCCGCGCCAAATCCAACGATAGCGTAAGCCGCGGATAAACCCAACATCGGCCACAGGCCGGGTTGCCACTGATAGTCCAGGCCTTGGGCCACCTGTTGAAGGACAAGCCAAGGGTAAGCGATGTATTTCGTGAAAATGTAGGGGTCCAGCCCGACGAGGTGTTTGGTGAAATCGACCAGGTAAATCGTGCTGATGCCTACGGCGACGGCGGCGCCCGGGCTGCGAACAACCGTGGAGACAAACAAACCGTACATGACCAGTGCTGCCAGCGGGGCCCAACTCAGCAGGTAAGCCAAGAGAAACACCCGCACAACCCTGCCTGGGCCATAAACCACACCGTAGGCGTCGCTGACGGCGCCGAAACGGTAGTTGATACGGGCCAACAGCAGTGAAAGCAGCAACGCGGCAACCGACAGAACCAGCATGTACAACAAGCCGGCGAACGCTTTGGCCAGGTACAACTCCCAGCGATGTACCGGCGCCGCGAGTGCGGCCCGGATCGCCCCGCTGCCGGTTTCTTCCGCCAGCAACATCGCCGCAAATACTATGATGCAGATCAACCCCAGGTCGTTAAAGATCAGTTGCATCGAAAAGGCCGCGTAGCCCCAGGCATTGGCGCCGGCGGCGGTGCTCAGTTCGTCGGCGACGACATAAATAAGGACAGAAAGCACCCCAATGACGAATATGCCGAAGTAGGGCAACTTGCGGCGCACGGCCTTGGTAATCTCGTTTCCCAACAGAGGCAGGAATTGGTTATGCATGGCCGTTATTCCCGGTAATGGAAAGAAAGAACTCCTTCAGGGACTGCTGCCTGGGCACGATGGCCGAAACCCTGAAGCCCGCCAGTTGCAGCCAATGGTTGAGCCAGGCCGAGTCGTCACCGGCCAACGTGATTTGCAGCGTATCAGGCCTGGCCGGTTCCACTCGCCGAATCCGCCCGTCCCCCTGGAGGAGCGCAAGATCCGGAACAGCCCCCTGAAAGGTGACATACACGATCAGTTCGTGCGACCGTAGGATCTCTCTGACTTTGCCGGACGCCACCAGGCGGCCGTGATTGATGACGAATACCGTGTCGCAAAACTCCTCGATTTCCGACATCAAGTGGCTGGAAACAAAGAGCGTGAGGCCCTCCTGAGTGACCTGCTCGCGCAAGAACGACAGAATCTCCTGGGTGCCTTCCGGGTCCATCCCGTTGGTGGGTTCATCGAGCACCAGCAGCCCGGGCCGGCCCAGGAGAGCGCGGCCGATGCCGAGACGCTGCTTCATGCCGGTCGAGTAGGTACGCACGCGGTCATTTTGCCGGTCGGCCAGGCCGATGCGCTCCAGGAGCCGTTCGATGTCATGGGCTGAGATCCCGCCCAGCACGCGCGCCGCCAGCTCGAGGTTCATCCGGCCGGAGAGGTATTCATAAAAGGCCGGGGCCTCGACCATGATGCCCACCGACCGGATCGCTTGCTTGTAGTTTTGCCAGATGTCGACTCCAAAAATGCGGATGTGGCCGGAGCTGGGGCGCACGAGCCGGGGGACCATATAGAGAGTGGT
>DATDCV010000162.1:0-3923 GCA_036524155.1 Verrucomicrobiia bacterium | reverse complement strand
GTGGGAGGACGACTCACGTGATACGCTCTCGTTCCGTTATCCGGATATGGATAAGGAGATCAAACGGGGCGCGCAGCTCATCGTGCGCGAATCGCAAGTCGCTCAATTCCTTTACCTGGGGCAGTTCGGGGACACGTTCGGTCCGGGCAAATGGTCGTTGACGACGGATAACATCCCCATCCTTTCGACCCTCAAAGGCTGGAAATACGGCTTCGAGTCGCCGTTCAAGGCCGACATCTATTTTGTCACCACCCGCCTGTTCACTGGCAACAAATGGGGCACCGCGAACCCGATCATGGTGCGCGATCCCGATTTCGGCATCGTGCGGGTACGCGCCTATGGGACCTACGACTTCCACGTGGTCGATCCGAAGAAGTTTCTGCAGGAGGTGGCTGGGACCGACGACCATTTCCGCCTGGACGAGTTCGCGGACACGATGCGGTCCCGGATCGTAAGCGTGTTTACGGACGCCCTTGCTTCGGCGAAGGTCCCGGTGCTGGATGTCGCGTCCCGGTATCAGGAATTGGGGGAGGCATTGTTGCCGTTAATCAACCCCGCGGTGACGGGTAAGTATGGCTTGGAGATTTCGAGTTTCATTCTCGAAAATGTCTCCGTGCCGCCTGAAGTCGAGCAGGCGATCGACAAACGGTCGAGTATGGCGGCCGTTGGGAATCTCAATGATTACGTGAAGTTTCAGATGGCGGAAGGGATGGGCAAAGGTGAGGGCGGGGGAATGGCAAGTTCGGCTGCCCAGCTCGGGGCCGGTCTGGCGATGGGCCAGCAAATGGCGCAAGCGTTCGGAGCGGGTCAGGGCGGGGCCGTGAGTCCTATCCCGGCGCCTCCTCCCGCCGCCGCGGCCCTGCCGGATTTGCTGAGCCCTGCGGATGCCGCCAGGGCGCTCGGCGTCGCCGAAAACGACGTCATGACCGCGCTCGCCGACGGTTCCTTGAAGGGCAAGAAGATCGGCGCGACCTGGCGCATCACCCGCGCGGCCCTGGATGAGTTTCTCAAGAGCTGATGCCCGAGGCCGTCGCCCAAAAGAAATACGCCTGCCCCTCCTGCGGCGGTGAGGCCCAATGGAATCCGGCCAAGAAGGCCTTGGTCTGCCCGTTTTGCGGGACCGTTTCGCCGGCACAAGCCGAACTGACGGCGACAGGTGAGGAGATTATTGTCGAGCACGATCTGGTCGCGGCGTTGCGCGGCGTCCCGGATGCGCGGCGGGGCTGGCAGGTGCCGAAGGTATCCGTCCGCTGCCAGAGCTGCCAGGCGATCTCGGTGTTCGATCCCAGCCGCGTAGGGCAGCGATGTGATTTTTGCGGGTCGAGTGCCCTTGTGCCGTACGAGGAAATCAAGGAAGCCTTCCGGCCGGAGAGCCTGCTGCCGATGAAGGTGAGCGAGAACCAGATCCGCGACTCGATCCGCCGGTGGTACCGCAGCCGGTGGTTTGCCCCCAACAAACTCAAGCGCCTGGCTTTGACCGATATCGTCAAAGGCCTTTACATTCCCTATTGGACCTTTGATGCGCAGGTCCACGCGGACTGGACCGCCGAGAGCGGCTATTATTACTACGTCACGGAGACCTACCAGGATGCACAGGGGCAAACGAAGACTCGCCAGGTGCAAAAAATTCGGTGGGTGCCAAGCAGTGGTTCGCTCGATCACTTTTTCGATGATGAGCTCGTGCCGGCCTCTCGCGGCGTCCAGCCGGAGATGCTCAGGCGCATCGAGCCTTTCCCCACGAAGGAGCTGGTTCCGTACAATTCAGGTTTTCTGTCCGGCTGGGTCGTCGAGCGCTACCAGATCGACCTGATCACCGCTGCCAAAGCCGCTCGCGAGGAAATGGACCAGGAGATGACGCGGATGTGCGCGAGCCGTGTGCCGGGTGACACCCACCGGAACCTTCAGGTCGATACCGATTACTCCGGCCAGACCTTCAAGCACATTCTCGTGCCCATTTGGCTGCTCACGTACAATTATGGCGCTCGTGCCTTCCAGGTCGTGATCAACGGCTACACGGGCGCCATTGCCGGGAAATACCCGAAGAGCTGGATCAAGATCACTTTGGCGGTGCTCGCCGTATTGGCTGCCGCCGCGGTGGTATTCGTGGTTGCCCACAATCACTGAGTTCCCGCCCCCCACTACCCGGAAACCATCGGACTGTCCGAGTTACCTTGCCTGCGCCACTCCTGGTTGGCATTCTCGGCGCATGAGATCCATCAGCCGTCGTCGGTTCCTCCGGGCCTCCGCGGTCAGCGGCGTTGCCTTAAGTCAGGCCCCGGTCCTCCTCCGTGGTGCCGAGCCCCCGCCTGTCGTTACTCCGGAGCCGCTCCAGCCTGTCGGCGAGGCCAAAGGCGTTCACCCTGGACGGGTCGTCTGGGTTCACGACCCCCAGGTGCTCAACTGGGCCGGGCCTGGCAACGGACACTGGTACCAGAATGGACGCACCGGCCAGGAACGCGTCGACCAAATGATGGCCAAGGCAGTGATGAACCTAACGGGCGAAACGTCGGTGCCGAAAGCCTGGGAGAGGCTTTTCCGGCACTACAACCGCGGCAGGGGGAAAGAACAGACTGGCTACCGACCCGGCGAGAAGATTCTCATTAAGCCGAATTGGGTGGGCATGATTTGGCGGGAAGGGGCGGTAGATCCTGAGACGTACACTCTGATTAAGCGCCAGGACTACATGAACACTTCTCCCCAGATGATCATCAGCCTGCTCCGGCAACTGACCCAGGCCGCCGCAATAAAGCAGGAAGATATCACCGTGTCCGACACGCTGGCTTACCTGGTCAACGAGTACTACGAGATTCTCCATCAGGCGTTTCCAGGCGTTCATTACACCGACTATGCCGGCAAGTTCGGGCGCGAAAAAGTCAAGGCGTCCACCGTGCCGTTTTTCTGGAGCTGCCGACCCGTGGGCAAGAAACCCGATTTTCTGCCCACCTGCATTACCGAAGCCAGTTACCTGGTCAACTTTGCCACCTTCAAGGCGCACGTGGCAACCGGCGTCACCCTTTGCGGCAAGAATCATTTCGGTTCTCTCGTTCGCTGGCCGGTCGAAGAGGGTTATCACGACTTGCACCAGCACTCCTTTTCCAAAGAGCCGAAAGCCTACCGCGACCAGGTCGACCTGATGGGACACGCGCACCTCGGCGGCAAAACCGTGCTTTACCTGGTCGATGGGCTCTTCTCGGGAAAGCATCCGATCGATCCAGCCCCTCGGAAAATGAGTATCGCCCCCTTCAACGGTGACTGGCCCAAGAGCCTGTTTGCCTCACAAGACCCTGTCGCTATCGATTCGGTGGCTTACGATTTCCTGTGGGCCGAGTACGACGACCTCCCACGAAAGCCAGGGGTCGATGATTACCTGCACGAAGCCGCCCAGTCCCACCAACCGCCCTCGGGCACCTTTTACGACCCGGACCACGCGGCTCCCGCGAGCCGCCTCGCCTGCCTCGGCGTCCACGAGCACTGGAACAATGCGCGCGACAAGAAGTACTCGCGAAACCTGGGGACAGGCAAAGGCATCGAGCTCGTCCAGCTATAGTCGGGAAAGGCCCTTTGCGGTTGACCAGCTTTGACGAACGGCTTCAATCGTCGATCGCCTGCATCACCAACTGTCGGAACATGTCGCCAGTGTTGTCCGGGGTGGGGCCCTGCGTCTGCTTCATCAGCACGCCGATGACCTTTTCTTTGGGATCCGCGAAGTATTGGGTGTTGAAATAGCCGCCCCAACTGAAGGTGCCGGCGCTGCCTTTGCCGCCCTTGGCCTGGCCCTCCGCCGTTAGCAGGGCGAAGGCGAGCCCGAAGCACTGATCGCCGTTTTTGCCGCTCATGAGTTCCCCGGTTTGGTTGGCAAGGACGGTTTCAACCGTGGTGCGGCTCAGGATGCGGGTGCCATTCAGCTCGCCTCCGTTCAGATA
>DATDCV010000161.1:0-4380 GCA_036524155.1 Verrucomicrobiia bacterium | reverse complement strand
CTGGCCGGCGTCAGCATCAACAAAAAGACGGGCTCGACGTTCACCACCCTGGGAGCGTACTTTTACTCGTTCAGCGATTTGGCAGGATGCGGCCGGACCGGCGCCCGCATCGGGGAAAACGACAATAACGGCGCCCGGCTGGTTAACTATAGCTACGATCGGCTATTCCGGCTAAGGACGGAGCAGATCGGGGCCGGAACCCCGAACGGCACGATTGCCTACGACAGCATGGACATGGTGGGCAATCGCCTCCACCGCCAGTCGGGCGTAAACGGAGTTCCCACTGCAAGCTACACCTACAACAATAACGACCGGCTGACTACAACAGGCACCACTTACGACAGCAATGGGAATACGATCACCTCCGGAGGATTTAGCTACGGATATGATTTCGAGAACCGGCTGGTCTCCAGGAACGGCACCCCCGCTCTGAGCTTTGCCTATGATCATGACGGGAACCGCGTGAAAAAGACCGTCGGCTCCAGCGTCACCTATTATCTCGTGGACGAGCAGAACCCAACCGGTTACCCTCAGGTTGTTGAGGAACTCAGCGCAATTGGCGCAAACCCCGTCCTGCTGAAGACCTACACCTATGGCCTAAAGCTGATCAGCCAGAAAGCCAGCGGTACGACCCAATACTACGGACACGACGGGCATGGAAATGTGCGCCTTCTCCTCAACACGAGCGGGGATATTACGCAAACCTACGACTACGATTCCTTCGGAATCCTGATCTCGGCATCACCACCCCTCCCGGCAACCGGCAGCTATTATCTCTATTGCGGAGAGCAATTTGACGTGGAGCTCGGTCTCCACTACCTCCGCGCCAGATACTATAGCTCACAAACGGGGCGGTTTTGGACCATGGATAAGAGGGAAGGCTATCGCGACCAACCGAAGTCTCTTCACCATTACACCTACGCCGAGGACGACCCCCTTGACAATGTTGACCCGTCTGGCGAGGAAATAGAGGGGTTATTAACGGTCATGAGCGTCAGCACCACTCTGTTCTCTCAGCGTGCGCCGACAACAACAAAGGCATCGATTTACAGTGTTGCATGGGGTGCGTCAAGAGCGTTGACTACGGCTGAAATTGGTTTGGCCAGAACAATCTATAAGGGTAATATCGACTACACCAAGACCGGGGTGGACTACGGAAAGTGGAAGTTCTTCCAGACCAAAGGCCGTGAGATGACGCCAGACGGCATTATTCACACCGGAGGTGAAACGATCAGCGACTACACCGTGCCGGCAGCGAAGCCCGGTTGGCCAGCCGCCTCCGTTTTGTTCCAGAAGGGGATCTTGATTCACGAACTATGCCACGTATGGCAGTACCAGCACGGGGACAACGTTGTGTTGAGAGGACTCTATCGGAACTACAACTATGCTGGCCCGAACTTTGGAAAGACCGTGTTTAGTGACTATGGGATCGAACAGCAGGCGCAGATGACAGAAGATTACTTTTATCTGCGCAACGGCAATTCTTCGTCACCCACGATACCCCGCCCCACGCCGGCGCTTGCCACTTACGAAAAAATACTCCCGTTTCTCAAGTGAACACGATGAACAAAGTAATTGGGCTTGCCTGTGCTGCTGCGTTTCTTTGCACCGGCTGCTTCCTCCTACAAGAACGTGCTAGGCAGGTGCGCGCTATTGTGCTGAACTTTGCGCCAACAGAGGGGAGCAGAGGAAGTGTTTCCACGAACGACGTTCCAGTGCAGGAAGCTTTGCGGCTCGTTGATGCCGTCTTGGTCGCCGATGGGTATGGCCCCAACACGAATCGAGTGGGTGGGAACGCTCCGGGGTTTGTTACCAGCTACGCAAAATACGACACCAACGGAACGAGCGTTGCCTGCGAGCCGGACGTCTACCTAGAAGACCGGCGGTTGGGAATCGCCTTCGCGGAACTAGGCAACAGGACAGGGCACTTCACACCGCCCACGCAGAGGGTATTCAACTCACTGCAGAAGGAACTCAGCAACCGCTTTGGCCCTCGAAACGTAAAGGTCGTGAAGCCGCCCGCTGCATGAGCATAAGGGCATCGTACGGACCGCGTTACGTTCCCCTCGACGTGACCAACCTGTACGCATACACCAAGGCCAACTGGCTGGCCGGCGTCAGCATCAACAAAAAGACGGGCTCGACGTTCACCACCCTGGGAGCGTACTTTTACTCGTTCAGCGATTTGGCAGGATGCGGCCGGACCGGCGCCCGCATCGAAGAAACGGAAACGGGTCAAGCCTCTATTTTTCGCATTTCTGCTGACATAGCGAGCCGAAGTCGTCAGAGCTGGAACGGGCAGCGTCACGCCACGAGTTCGTTCAGGAATTTCAGGCCTTTCGTGGCTTCGGGGGTAATCTGGCCCGGCTGGCCAGCCCGGTTGAGGCATTCGACGACGAGCGGTCCGTGCGTGAATCCGCCTTTTTTCAGATTCGCGAACACCTGGCGGAAGTTGACCAGCCCCGTGCCGGGGGTCACTTAGAAAGGCCTGATCAAGAAAAAAACGTTGTACGTCCCGGTTTTTTATCTGCGCTTCCGGCTTTACCGCGACTTTCTTAATACAAAGGTCGATCCACTAAGAAGCTTTCCTCCTCCTCAGCGCGTAATCTGCCTCAGCGTGCCCAATGGCCCGCCTCGCGCCAGCCAAGCCGGCTTCGGTCCGCTGGCGCGGATCGTTCTTTGACATTTTGACCATAGCCCCCCGTCGTCCGCTGACCGGCGCTCGGCATTGGGCCCCCACGACAGGCCGGCCCCCGGCTCGCGCCCGGCGAGCCGGGGGGGAGGGTCTGTTGCACCAGGTTGCAGTGAATTGCAGTGGGTTGCACTGATTTTTGCGCGCCTCGCGTCCCCCGCCCCTCAGCCCCCGGACCTCGCCCACTTTCTAGTAGTTATTAGTAGCTACTAGGACTTTGAAGGTAGCAGTCAATACTGGAGGGAGGGGTATTCCCTTGGTCTCCGGTAGGGCCGCCTCGCCGAGGGGGCCGCGGTTCCGGCCACATGCCCGAAAGAATCAACATTAACCCGAGCACTGCCTCGCGACGCTCGCTTCTTCGCGTCCTCCGTGTCTTCCGCGGTTAGTCCCTCGTGTGCCTTTTGCGCTTCTTTGCGGCGGCCCTCAGCCAAGGTCACCTACGAAAAACTTTTTTTCACATGGACAGCCTTTGTCCAACTGAGTTTCGTAACGTGGTCGGCAAAAAGTATTGCTCTTTATGTCTGTGCCCGAGGTCTGCTGACCTCGGAACGCAGAACCGTTCTTTGACATCTTCAAAAAGCGCCGCCGCCACCCGGCGGCGCCGGCCGGCGCGAACTGGCAGACGCCCCTGCCGCGCGCGCGGCGTTCCGCCCTCCCTGGGAACGGGACGCCGCCCGGCAGCCGGCACTGAAAACCGACGCCAATCTTAGCTCTTAACTCTTAACTCTTAACTCTTAACCCTTAACGCTTAACTCTTAACGGATCGCAGCCCCCCTCCGAGAAAAACATTTCAATCGGATTTCGGAGCTGCTACGTTTTTGCAGGTGCTACACTTTTGCTGCTACACTTTTGCATGTCACAACCCGCCCATGACCAGCCACTTCCGCAATCTGCTACGTTTTTGGCTACGCTTTTGCATCTCCACCCCCTGCCCGAAAAGGTGTCAGTTAATTAGATTGTAATATAGGCCACACGGAGCGACGGAAACAGACATGGATCGCCCGTCACGGCACTGACCAACAGAAAGACGTTGTCCGTTCCGGTCTTCTTTCCCTTCGCTTCCGGTTTTACCGCGACTTTCTTAATACAAAGGTTGATCCACAAAGCAGCTTTCCGCCTCCTCAGCGTGTAACCTGCCTCAGCGTGCCCAATGGCTCGCCTTGCGCCAGTCAAGCCGGCTTGGCTCTGCTGGCGCGGATCGTTCTTTGACATTCCAACTGTAGACGCCCGTCGTCCGCTGTCCGGCGCCCGGCTTTGGCCCCCCACGACAGGCCGGCCCTCGGCTCGCGCCCGGCGAGCCGGGGGGAGGGTTTGTTGCACCAGGTTGGAGTGATTTGCAGTGGGTTGCACTGATTTTTGCGCGCCTCACGTCTCCCGCCCCTCGGTCTCCGGTGGGGCCGCCTCGCCGAGGGGGCCGCGATTCCGGCCGCATGCCCCAAGAGAATCAACATTAATCCGAGCACTGCCTCGCCACGCTCCCCTTTTCGAGCCTTCCGCAGTTAGTCCCTTTTGGCCTTTTGCGCTTCTTTGCGGCGGCCCTCACCCAAGGTCACCTACGAAAAACTTTTTTTCACATGGACAGGCTTTGTCCAACTGAGTTTCGTACCGTGGTCGGCAAAAAGTATTGCTCTTTATGTCTGTGCCCGAGGTCTGCTGACCTCGGAACGCAGAACCGTTCTTTGACATCT
>DATDCV010000160.1:0-10441 GCA_036524155.1 Verrucomicrobiia bacterium | reverse complement strand
GCCCGCGCCGCGGGCGAGGCCTACGGAGACGATTACGAACTGCCCAACAACTGCTACAACGAAACCTGCGCCGCCATCGCGTTCCTGATGTGGAACCACCGCATGTTCCTCCTGAGCGGCGACGCCAAATACATGGACGTGTTCGAGCGCACGCTCTACAACGGTTTTCCCAGCGGCGTGTCCCTCACGGGCGACCACTTCTTTTACCCCAACCCGCTCGAGTACGACGGCAAGACAGTCAACAACCATGGCCACGCCGGCCGCGCGCCGTGGTTCGGCTGCGCCTGCTGCCCGCCGAACATCTTGCGCACGATGGCCGCACTCACCGGTTATTTCTATGCCGTGCGCGACGACCGTCTCTTCGTCAACCTCTATGCCCAAAGCGACGCCACCGCGAACATCAAAGGCACCGCCGTTAAGCTCTCCCAGCAAACCGGTTACCCGTGGGATGGCACGGTCAAGCTGGCGGTCTCGCCCGAAAAAACCACCGCCTTCACGCTGTGCGTCCGCATCCCCGGCTGGGCGCAAGGTCGTCCGCTGCCCGGCGACCTGTATGCCTACGAGAACCCGAAGCCGGCCGCGTGGTCCGTCCGCGTCAACAACCGCAAGGTTGCCCCCGACGTCGAGCGGGGTTACATCGCAATCGCTCGCGAGTGGAAAGCCGGCGATGTGGTGACCCTGGACCTCCCCATGCTCGTCCGCCGCGTCAGCGGGCACCCAAGAATTGCCGCTACCCGCAACCGCGTCGCCCTCGAACGCGGCCCGATCGTCTACTGCCTCGAAGGCGTCGATAATAACGGTAGCGTGTCCGACTGTGTGCTGCCGCAGAAAGCCTCGGTCAAGCCGGTGATGAACAAAGCGTTGATGGGGGGAATTACCGTGCTCTCAATTTCCGGCGCTCAAAGGGCCGGGAAACCAGCCGGCGACCAATTGCCGGCTACTGCCGCAAAGCTCACCGCCATCCCTTACGCTCTTTGGAACAACCGCGGGCTCTCACCAATGGAAGTTTGGGTGGCAACCACTCCGGCCGCGCTCACCAGGCCCTGAGTGCCCGCTTGTCACGGCGCCTTCGAGCCGTTGGCGCTCTGCGAACGGCGCTGGTCGCGCGGGTGCGAAGGTTTCTTCAGCAGTTCGTCAAACCGCTTCTGCTGTTGGGGGGTTAACACGCTCCGGAACTCATCCTTTGTCCGCTGCATTTCGGCCCGGATCTGGGGTGAGATCGGCTCCATAATCATCCGCGAACGCTCCTGACTTTCCTTCAGGATCTTGTCAACCCGTTCACGCTGTTCCGGCGAAAGATCCAGCTCCCGCTGCGCCCGCCGCAGAAACTCGAGCCGCCAGCCCCCGGGCGAGCCCGGCTGGGATGCGCGGTGGGGACGCTGCAACACGTTCGCTTCCCGTATGCGCCAGCTCAATACTCCTCCGGTTAGTCCACCGGCGCCAAAGATCACCAGCGCGGCCAGGATCGCTTTCCAGGAGTTCACCAAAGGGTCTCGACCGTGGCGTCCTGGTCGGCGGCCGCCAGGACAGTATTCTCAAGGGCTTGTGACCAATCCTGATTTTGAGCGCTGCCCGGCGCCAGCCACGACCAGGCGCTCAGCAGCAGGGTTATCGCGAGGCACGGCGCCGCCGCGCGCCACAACGCCCGCCCCCACACAGCCCACACATCCATCATTCCCTGGCTCCGCAAATGCGCCATCACCCGCTGCTCGAAGGCATACGGCACCCGCTCGCTCGGCGCGTCCGCCCGCGCCGCCGCATATAGTTTTCGCTCGAGCTCGGCCTGGTTCATTCGGTCTTCAATTGTTGAGACGCCGCCCTCACAGAGGCGGTTACAGGTACTTTTCTTTCGCGGTTTTGGCCAGTATCTTTTTCATTTCCGCCCGGGCCCGAAACGCCCGTACTTTCACTAGTGGCACCGACCAGCCCGTCATCTGCGCGATCTCCTTCACCGAGCGTTCCTCTATCTCCAATAGCGTGATAATCAGCCGAGCCGCCGGCGAAAGCTGCTCCAAAATCCGTTGAATGAGCTGCCGCGCGGCCGCCGCCTCCTCGCTCGCCGTCTCCGGTTGGCTGGCGAACCGCTCCAGCCAGTCCACCTCCGGCTGGCTCAATTCGGAAAATGACGCCTCCCGATTCCGCTGGTGCTGCCGTAGAAAATCGTAACACGTGCGCACCGCCAGCCGCATCAGCCAATGCTCAAACGGCGCGTCCCCCCGGAAACTCGCCAGCTTTTGATACGCCTTCAGCCACACCTCCTGCACGATGTCTCCCACCTCGTCTTCCCGCCGCGCATACCGCCGCGCCGTCGCAAAGAGACGCGGCGAATACTTTCCGACCAACGGCTCAAAGCTCGCGGTGTCGCCTTTCAACACTGCCGCGATCAGCTCTGCGTCCGTTCGTTCCATTTACCCCACTATGGCAGAAACGGCGGATTGGTTCCCCGGCGGATCCTCACCCCGGCTCTCCCGAGCTGTTTACGGCTTCGTGATGCCAAACGCTTTCTCAAACTCGGTCGAGAACTTCTTTAGCGATTCGGAGATCCGGCCCGGCTGCTCGCCCAGCGTCGCCACCATCCGTTCGGCCGTCGCCGGCTTGTACCGGATCAATTCCATCGCCGCCACGATCAGCGATAGGTGATTGTTGATGTCGTGCCGCATGTCCGAGAGCTTCCGGCTCAACTCGGCCAATTCTTCCGGGCTCAGCGTCACTGGTTCGGTTGGCAAAGGCATTTTCTGAACTAACAATGCGCTGAACCCCACCCCTAAATCAAGACCTTAAAGCAGCCGCGGGTATCCGCTCAGCCTTGGGTCGGAGCGCCGAGTTGCACTCGGCTTACATGCGACCGTCGGCGCGCTGCATCCGATTGAAAATCGACGATACGGCAGATTACAAATCTGCGCTACACGACAGGGACTCATGGCGACTTTGTCATTGGCCCTCGAGCCGCGCCGCCCGGTTGTCTGGCGGTTCGACCGGCCTTGGGCCGGCCTCGCCGTTCCCCAATGTCATCCCAGCCTGAACCCGCCTTGGAAGACCACTTCCAGAATCACCATCGCCAAAAACACGAAACTCACCACCGCGTTGAGCCGGAAGAAAGCGACGTTGATCCAGTCGAGGCTCCGGCGCCGCGCGATCCAATGCTCCAGGAACAGGCAGCCCACGATCAAGAACCAGCCGACCACGTAGGCAACCCGGAATTGGCAAAGCAAGCCGAACGCCAGCAGCAGGCCCGCCGTCACCATGTGCGCCAGCATCGCCGCCTGGAGTGCATTTCGGGGACCCCAGGCCACCACCAGCGAATGCAAACCGTGCGTGCGGTCAAATTCGTAGTCCTGCAGCGCATAAATAATATCAAATCCTACCAGCCACAGCACCACCGCCGCCGCCAATACCAGCATCTGCGCAATCTCCCAACCCGTCACTTCTGTGCCTCGCACCGCCAGCCACGCCCCAACCGGCGCCAGCGCCAACGCGATCCCCAGAAATGCATGCGTGTAGTCCGTGAACCGCTTCGTCAGTGAATAGAAACAGATCGCCCCCAACGCCACCGGCGACAGGTAAAAGCAAACCCGGTTGAGAAAGAAACTGGCAACCACCAGCCCCGCCCCGGCCAGCACGCATAACACCGTCGCTTCTCCCAGGCGTACCTCCCCCGTCGGCAAATGGCGGTTGGCCGTTCGCGGATTCAGCGCGTCAAATTTCCTGTCCGCGATCCGGTTGAACGCCATCGCGCACGTGCGCCCGCACACCATCGCCGCCAAAATCAGCCCGCTCTTCCGCCAGCCCGGCCAGCCACGATCGTCCCGTGCCGCCACCGCCATCGCCGCCAGCGCAAACGGCAACGCAAACACCGTGTGCGAAAACTTCACGAATGACAGCCACCGCCTAATCACATTTCCCGCCTTTCCTCCTCCCCAGCTCCCCCACTTTGTCTTCCACTTTGTCCTTCACTTTGTCTTCCTCTTCCTCTTCCTCTCTGTCCCTCACTCCCTTTCCTCTCCCCACCGCGCCACCAGCTTGTGCGCAATCCCCAAATGATCCAGCACCCGCGCCACCACCGTGTCGGCCACTTCCTCGACCGTCTGCGGATGGGTGTAGAAACTCGGGTTGGCGGGCAGGATGGTCGCCCCCGCCGTGATCAGCAGCTCGAAATTCCGTACGTGCACCAGGTTCAACGGCGTCTCGCGCGGCACCAGTATCAGTTTCTTCTTCTCTTTCAGCACCACATCGGCCGCCCGTAACAACACGTCCTCGCTATACCCGTGCGCGATGCGCCCCAGGGTCCCCATGCTGCACGGGATGATCACCATCGCATCCGGCGCGTTCGAGCCGCTCGCAAACGGCGCGTTCATGCTCTTCAAACCGTAGGTCGAAACCCCCTTCCCCACCCGCAGGCCCCCGGGCACCTCTTCGGCCAATACCGAGTGCGCGTAGTTGCTCAGCACCAGGTCCACCTGGTGCTCGGCCGCATCGAGGTTGTCAAGCAGGCGCTGCGCGTATATCGCGCCGCTCGCCCCCGTGATGGCAATCAGAATTTTCAAAACTCAAAATGCTCGCTAAGATCCCTGCGCTTTCCCGCCGACGACCTTTGTCGATTGCATCCGCCAATACTACCAGCACCCCTGCCCCAGTTCAATGCGCGGGCACCTGAGCCGGCGCGCGGACTTCAGTCCGCAGCAACTCCCGAAGAGCTGATGTGTTAGATACGTCAACGAACTGTGTTCGCGGACCTTGCTGCGGGCTGAGGTCCGCGCGCCGGCGCCTAAACTGCATCGATGCCATCAAAGATGCACACCATGTGCCGCAGCACCCTCAACCTCCAAATTACCTTCCGCGTGCCAGAACCATTGACTCAGCCTACCCGGTCTGTTCTGCTGATTCGCAAGTATGGCTTTTCACTCGTTTCATGATTTCTTAACGCGGCTGGAAACCGCAGGCGAGTTGCAGCGCATTCCGCAACCCGTCGCCACCGAGCTCGAGATCACTGAGCTGGCGGATCGCGAGATGAAAAAACCCGGCGGCGGCAAGGCGCTGCTCTTCGACCAGCCCACGGTCGGCGGCCGGGTCTCGCCGTTTCCGCTCGCCATCAACACCTTCGGCTCCTGGACACGTATGGCCCTCAGCCTCGGCGCCGCGTCCGTCGAGGAAGCGGCCAACGAACTCGGCTCCCTGGTCAAGGCCAAACCACCCGCCACTTTCCGTGAAGCGCTCGCTCTGCTCCGCACGGCTTTCGACCTCCGCCACGCCAAGCCCAAAATCGTCAACACCGGCCCCTGCAAAGACGTCATCGTAGACCAAGCCTCTGGCCCGTCTCCATCTCACTCTCCCTCCCCTCAATTGGAAACGCTGCCCACTCTGCTCAATCTCCCCATCCAAAAATGCTGGCCTCTGGATGCAGGCCGTTTCATCACGCTGCCTTGTGTCGTCACCAGGGACCCCGAGACCGGCGAACGCAACGTCGGCATGTACCGCATGCAAGTGTACGACGACCACACCACCGGCATGCATTGGCAGCTCCAAAAGGTCGGCGCCCGGCATGGCCGCCGGTATTATGAAACTGGCACGCGAATGCCCGTCGCTGTCTTCCTCGGAGGCGATCCCGTTTTCACCTTCTGCGCCACCGCTCCCTTGCCCGACGGCCTCGACGAGTTCCTCCTCGCCGGCTATCTCCGCAAACAATCCGTCGAACTCGTCAAGTGCCAGACCTCCGACCTCCAAGTGCCCGCAGCCGCCGATATCGTCATCGAGGGCTTCGTCGACCCCAAAGAACCGCTTCGCGACGAGGGCCCCTTTGGCGATCACACCGGTTACTATACCCTCCCACAGCCGTACCCGGTCTTCCACATTACCGCCATTACTCACCGCCGAAACGCCGTTTACCCGGCCACGATCGTCGGCCGGCCACCCATGGAGGATTTCTACATCGGCAGCGCCTCCGTCAAACTCTTCCTCCCCATCCTGAAAATGAACTTCCCCGAGCTCGTTGACCTTGCGCTGCCGCCCGAAGGCGTCTTTCACAACCTCGTCTTTGTCAGCATCCGCAAAACCTACCCTCTGCAGGCCTACAAAATCATGCACGGCCTCTGGGGTATGGGCCAAATGATGTTCACTAAATACCTCGTCGTCGTTGATGACGACGTCGATGTTCATAACACAAGCGAGGTTCTGTTCCGCCTCTGCGCCAATACCGATCCCCAGCGCGACTCCATCTTCACCAAGGGCCCCGCCGATGTCCTGGACCACGCCACCACAGAAATCGCCGTCGGCACCAAGCTAGGCATCGATGCCACCCGTAAACTCCCCGGCGAAGGCTTCGGCCGTCCCTGGCCGCCTTTGATTAAGATGGATGAAGCCGTCCGAAAGAAGATTGATGCCCTGTTCGGACGCTGACCAGGCGCCCCTCACCATGCCACACACCGAATCCGAAACTCCGCGTTCCCAAACCGGCTTCGTCCGGGGCCTTGGCCTCGTCGACTCCACCATGCTCGTCGCCGGCTCCATGATCGGCTCGGGCGTCTTCATCGTCTCGGCTGATATCGCCCGGCAGGTCGGTTCTACCGGATGGCTGTTGCTGGCCTGGGTCGTCACCGGCGCCCTCACCATCGCTGCCGCCCTCAGCTACGGCGAATTGGCCGCCATGATGCCTCGCGCCGGCGGCCAATACGTTTACCTCCGCGAAGCCTACAGCCCGCTGTGGGGTTTCCTCTACGGCTGGACTTTGTTCCTCGTAATCCAGACCGGCACCATCGCCGCCGTCGCCGTCGCTTTCTCGCGATACTTGGGAGTTTTGGTCAGTTGGGTTTCACCAACGCTATGGATAGTTCCGCCGCTAAACGTCTCTGCAAACTATGCCATTAGCTTGTCAACTCAACAACTTATTGCCATATTGATTATCTCCGTACTGACCCTAATAAATACCCGTGGCTTGATGTTTGGGAAAGTTATTCAGAACATATTCACATCGGCAAAAACCTTATCGATCCTCGCATTAATCGCAGTGGGCTTGATTATTTGCCGAAACACTGAAGTCCTGCAGGCGAATTTTTCACATCTATGGACACCACAATCAGTTTCGACGATTAAGCCAGATGTTTCGTTTCTGCCTGCGGTCGCGGCGACCGGGGGCGCTTTCGGTCTGTTTGTCGCATTTTGCGTCGCTCAAGTAGGGTCACTTTTCTCCTCGGATGCCTGGAACAACGTCACATTCACCGCTGGGGAAGTGAAGAATCCGAAGCGAAATTTGCCGCTGTCGCTGGCGCTGGGGACGGGCCTGGTAACGGCGCTGTACCTGCTGGCCAATCTCGCCTATTTGTGCCTGCTGCCCTTGGAACAGATCAAGACCGTACCCGATGACCGGGTGGCGACGGCGGCGATCGAGACGGTGTTTAGAGGTGCGGGGCCAATTACAATGGCGGTGGCGATCATGGTATCTACGTTCGGCTGCGACAACGGCATCATCCTGTCCGGCGCCCGGGTTTACTACGCGATGGCCCGGGACGAATTGTTTTTCGAATCTGCTGGCCGGCTTAATTCGAGGAAAGTGCCAGGGGTGGCGCTGCTGCTGCAGTGTGTTTGGAGTTGCGTGCTGGTGCTGCCACGGACGCGGCTTTGGAATGTGGACGGCACGCCGAAGCTGGATGCGGCGACTGGCGCGCAAGAATACGGGAACTTGTACAGCACGCTGCTGGACTACGTGGTTTTTGCGGTTCTAATTTTTTATGTGCTGACGATCGCGGGGCTGTTCGTGCTGCGGCGGAAGTGTCCGGAAGCTGAGCGCCCGTACCGCGCGTTTGGGTACCCGGTCGTGCCCGCATTGTATATGGTCCTCGCGACGGCGATCCTGGTGGTGCTGCTGTGCTACAAGACCAAGACTTCATTGCCGGGGCTGGCGATCGTGCTGGCGGGAGTGCCGGTATATTTCTGGTGGAAGAGGAAAACAACAGGTAAATCGGTGAATCAGTGAATCAGTGAATTAGTGAATTAGCGAGGCCGTAAGCCGAGGGAATGAGCGGGGCGGGGGAGAACGGGATCAGGAAACTAATAATGTTGATCCGGGGAGTTAGGTGGTTAGGTTCTCGCCGCGTATGGGTGGCATTCCAATTCGTGAATTGATCCCGGTGCTGCAAATGGCGATCGGGCCGGTGATCCTGATTTCCGGTGTCGGGCTGTTGTTGCTGACGCTGAGCAACCGTTTTGGGCGGGCGGTGGACCGGTCGCGGTTATTGGCGCGGGAGATGCGGGAGGTCGGGGAGGAGGAAAAGAAAAGGCTGGCGGGGCAGGTTGAGGTGCTGTACCGGCGCGCGCGAATCATCAAACTCTCGATTATTACGGCGGCGACGAGCGTGCTGCTGGCAGCGGTACTGATCATTGTGCTGTTCCTGACGGCGTTAATGAAGCTGGAGGCGGCATTGCTGATTACGCTGCTATTTGTCGCGTGCCTGGGGGCGCTGATAATTTCGCTGAGCGCCTTCATCCGGGACATCCAATTGTCGCTGAGGGCGCTGAAGGTGGAGTTAGGCGTTTAGGATTTGGACGGAAAGAGGCTCGTGGCGATTCCAGGGAGGGAGCGAAAGCACGCGTGCGAGGAAGCCATAACCAAATCAGCCGTGATACCCGAGCCGGCCCTGCCTGCCCAATACACTTTAAGTGGAAACAGCCCCGTTGCTTCTTCGCGATCAACGCTCCATTGTTGCCATGCTCTCAGGTTTGGCGACCGCTGGATGGCAGAGGATGATGATTTGCGGGTGCCTTTTGATTGCGGTCCCGGAGGTTCAGTTCAGTCGAAACAGCTAATGAACATGATGGCTCCAGGATGAAGATGCGTTTCCTGTCGCTCCTGGAGTCCAAACCCAGATAACAACCCGGCCAGGCGCCTTGCAGTTATGAAATCGTATCTTACCTCCACTACTTCGTTGATCGGCCAATCCAGCCGCCGCGGCTGGCTGTGTATTGCTCTCGTCACAGTTGCGATATTAATCTCCACGGTGCTGCCATCCGCCGCCGTTGCCCTGCTGCCGGGCGGGGCCACGGCTCTCGCAGGGACGCCGGGACCGGGGGGGAGCGTCGTCAGCGACAACTTGCTTCCTTTTGAAATCCGCGATGGCTCGGGACAATTGCTGCTTTCAGGCAACGTCCAGGACCGGGTAATCAAGCTGAACACCACTGGCGACTTTTGCTTCGAGCCACGGCTGAGGGATTTAGCCGCGACGGCGCTGGGAGTGGGCTACTACATCCTCGAACTCAAGGTGACCGGCTATGGCGACACCACTATTGATGTTGAATGGTCGTCCACGGGCTCGGGCGATTTTGGCCCGAACAATGCCTCGCGGGACCTCACCGGGGATGAGGTGACTTTCTTATACCCGTCCGCCACACTCTTCCCGCCGAGTTCATCGAAGTTCTGCTTTGTCGCGACCGACGCCCCAGCCTATCGGTTTGCCGGCCGCATGACCATCACCGCGCGCAATGGTGGGGGGCTAACTTACTCGACCGCGATCGAAGGCACGGCGGCGCCCACCCGGCTCCAGGTCTACTCCGGCGGGGTCATTCAGCCCGCCATCGATGCCGCGGTGCCTGGCGAGACTGTCGTCGTGCATGCCGGCACCTACAATGAAGCGATCACACTCCGTTCGGGCATCAACGTGAAGGGCGACAGCGCGGGCCTGGTTACGCTGCGGCCCCCGACCAACCCGGGCGTGCTGATCAACAATTGCGTCGGCACTGAGTTTTCTGGCTTCACGGTCACTCCGGCCGCGGGTTCCACCGCCACCACCGGCATTGAGGTCAGCGGCGGCAGTCCCCTGGTGAAAAACAATATCGTCACCGGGTTCTCCAGCCGGGGTATCTCGGTCGTTAGCGGAGCGACGGCTGTGGTCAGCGGCAATCGCGTCCAGAACAACGGCAGTTCAAGCAACGGCTTTCTTGACTACGGCATTATTAATCTCAACTCGGCCAGTCTGATCGCGAACAACCTGATTTCCGGCAACGAGGTCGGCTGTTACATCGGCTGGCATGAATCCGACGGTGCCCAGTTCGTAAATAATACCGTCGTCAGCAACCGTAATGACGGCCTGTGGTGTTACCGGTCCAACCCGATGGTGAAGAACAACATCGTCACCGCCAACACAACGGGCATCAGCGCTTCCTTCGATAATGCCACACCCGTACTGACCTACAACGATGTCTGGAACAACCAAGGCTTCGGCAATTATTCCGCTCAGCAGACCGGCGTCATCAACATTGGCGCCGGCAGCGTTTCCGTCGACCCGCTCTTCGCTGCTGCCTCGCCGGGCGATTACCAACTCGCGCCCGCCTCGCCCTGCCGCGATGCCGGGGATCCGGCAGCGATTTACAACGACCTCGACGGCAGCCGCAATGACATGGGCTGGACCGGCGGCCCCTCCGCCAGCCCCGAGGTGTCCGCGGCGCCGTTTGGCGG
>DATDCV010000159.1:0-9700 GCA_036524155.1 Verrucomicrobiia bacterium | reverse complement strand
GAACATGCAATCCGGATCGCGCCGGCGCATATAAGGCTCCGGGTAATTCGCGGCTAATCCGTTGCGCACCCGGAAAACCACCGCTTCAGTGACCAGTCCCTTGCCCGGGACCTCATATTGCACTTTATGCGTGCCATCCTGCGTGTCCCGAAGGGCGAGCTCCAGCAGTTGTTCGGCGCTGCTTGCCACCGTGAACCCCGGGCAGTTTGCGAGGATATCGTCCAGCTCCACCGGCAGCTTAACCCCCGGCAAGGGGTTCTGCTGTTTTAGCGCCACATGGTTCTCTTGCGTTATCATTGCCGCATACCCTATCAGCGTTCATTACTTTCCTCAACTTGACGAGAGTGAGGCGCACCCCTGCCGGACAGGCGACCGAGCAGGTGTTGTGTTTGCGCTCGTACCGAGTTAATTTCCCGGCATAGCAACCCGTGAACCAGACCGTCACCATCGTCGATACCTACTTGTCATTTGGTGGCCAAGAAGTCTCCCTGGTTCGTTACTTCGGTGCCGACGGAATTCAGAATGACTCGGGTCCAGCGGGAATCTCATACACCGGCTGCCGCCGGGTCCGGGCATTCACGCTCATCGAGCTGCTGGTGGTGATCGCGATCATCGCGATTCTGGCTGCGATGCTGTTGCCGGCTTTGGCGCGCGCCAAAGTCAAAGCGCAGGCTACCCAGTGTCTCAATAACCACAAGCAGATCGCCCTCGGGGTGACGATGTATGCCACCGATTCCAAAGAACTGTTCCCGTGGTGCCGCAGTTGGGGAAAAGCCTGGGGCGACGACCACATGCTGGGCACCAAGTACCTCCCCGAGCTGATCGAGCCGCTCGTAGGCAAGAACACGGGAGCGGCGCGCAACACCCCCACCAACGCCCCGGGAAACCTGCCGCCCGGTCCCAGCCTTTTCATCTGCCCCGTTGGCGTCCGGGCCAAAGACCCGGCCGTCTCCGGTTACGCCCAGATGGTTAAGGATAACGATTACGTTACGTACGTGTGGAACCATATTTATCTAAAGAAGGACAACGCCACCTACGAGACTTCGAGGCCCGTCAGCGGACGCAAGACCAGCCAGGTGGTGAACGCCTCCAGCGCCGTGCTGCTGTGGGAAATGCCGTATTGGACCGCCTCGGCCTCGCCTCATAACTGGCGTCTTAACCTCGTGTTCGCCGACTGCCACGCCGCGCCCGAAAAGCGCAACCCGAAGGAATTTGACTGGTGGGCATACCACAGCCGCCGTGGCTGGGAGGACAACGACCCGACCGGCCGGCCCTGACCAGCAAGAAGTCCATACTCCAGCGGCAAAACTCTAACCAACCGCCAGCTCCATCCACTTCCTCCTCCACTTTGTCTTGGACTTTGTCTTGCACTTTGTCCCGCACGCTCCTGCCGCCCCGCACCCAAACCCCAGCCCCTTCCAGTCTGAACCAGGTGTTTAACATCTACATCACAATGCACCTGGAAACCCGTTGGACTGATACCTTTCGATCACTTTTCTATTGACATTGGAATAGAATTGATGCTAATGGTTTAACTGTGAACCCTTCTTCGACTTTGCCGGGCATCCGACTTTTCTCAAACCAAAGTTCCGCTTCACGGGGTTTTGGACGTGCCCGTTGGCGGATTGTGGATCGGATTCTGATGTTCTCGCTCTGCGCAGTAGCGCAGGGTGCTTGGGCCCAGGCGCCGGGGCTGCTTTGGCGAACGAACATCGGAGCTGCTGCATTCGCTGTTGATGCCCAGACGAACGTGTATGCGAACACGGGTGGCACGGTCTTCCTGCTCAGCAGTGCCGGGGTGCCGTTACAGACGAACGTGATCTGCCCTTTGCCAGGGATCGCGCGCCGTGACTCCATAGGCAATTTCTACTTTGCTGGGACCTTCGATGGCACTCAGAATTTCGGAGGCATCACACTGGTCGGAGGATGGATCAACTTCCCGTCCTCCGGTATGTGGACCCCAGGCTATCCAACCTGTTTTCTGGCCAAGTACGGAAGCAATGCCAACCTGCAATGGGTAGTGAGCTTCGGAAGTCAGGGAGCAGTCAACACTGTTACCGACTTGGCGCTCGACCCGGCCGGTGGTTTCTACATCGCCTTTAATTTTGCCCTTAATGGCGCTGTCGCGCACCTGAGCGATACAGGCGCGAGCGACGCGAACTGGACCCACGAATGGCCAGGTCCTGGGGTATGGATCGCCAAACTAGGCGGCGCGACGGCCTCAAACTGTGTTTCGATGGTAGTGGGCGATAATATGTGGGCGACCGCCCCGGTTCTACTGGATCGAGCCCTGAATAGAGCCAACTTGGGTTCAATCCCCCCGCTTATTTATCCGACCTCAAGCTGGAGTTCGAACGCGGCTGTCACAACCGATCGGTTGGGGAATGTGTTCCAAGCGGGGGTTTCTCAAGGCGGCTCCATACCAGCGGGTGTACCTATTCTGCGCAAGATGGCTGTCGCCGCCGACGCGTGGCGCGTTCCGATTATACCCGACGCCCAGTGGACGCTGGCCTCCGATTCGGCGAGTCATGTCTACTTGGCTGGGGAAAACGGATTGCTCGCTCAGTATGACACCGATGGCGTTCTCACCTGGAGCAACTACTTTGGCCAGCCGTGCATGGCCCTCACCATTGATGCCTCCGGCAACCGATTTGCTTCGTTTGCCGATGGGACAGTGGCCCGACTCGGAGGCGACTCTGCGCCGCAAACTCCAGCAATCATCACCGCCCCACAATCGGCGACTGTGTTTGTTGGGGACAGTTTACTGCTTTCGGTCTTGGCCTCCGGGACCCCGCCACTCCGGTACCAGTGGCAACTGCAGAGCACCAACCTGCCCGATGCGACTACGGCCAGCTTAAGTCTGAGTTCGCTGACGGCTCCGCAGGCGGGGGCTTATCGGGTCATTGTGACCAACTCGGCCGGCTCGGTGACCAGCGCGCCCGCTGTCGTGCGGGTCAAATCGGTCGAGCTGTATCTTGGGAGCCAGCTTCTGACGAACGGAACTTACACCTTCACCTCTCCCCCGACCTTGACGGTGCGCTCGGCATTTTCCGCCGGGTCGAGTTTTTATACGCTTGATGGCTCGCCGCCGAGCTTCGCTTCCTTGCGGTACTCGGGGCCGTTTGCGGTCTCGCGAAGTACCACCGTGCGGGCCATCGGCTACAGCGCCGATTTTTTCCAGTGGGAGGAAGCCGACCCGGTCAACGTGATTCTGGAGGTGCGGCACACGTTAACGCTTTGCCCTTCAGGCGGGGGCAGTATAAGTCTCAACCCTCCGGGAGGAAAGTACCCCGCCACCAATGTGGTCACGGCAACGGCGGTGCCTGACAACGGTTACTCGTTCCTTTATTGGCTCGGTGATGCTTCGGGCACCGGTGCTACTGCAAGCGTTTCGATGGAACGAGACAAGACCGTCGGCGCTGTATTTGGCACCACGCTTTCAACCACAGTGGCGGGCAACGGCCAGGTGCTGTTGTCTCCGCCAGGCGGTTTGTATGCTTATGGGTCAACTGTGCGGCTCACCGCGCTGCCGCAAGCCGGCAACTACTTTGGCTCGTGGGGGAATGCGGCCAGCGGAGACATTAACCCTCTTTACTTCACGGTCACCACCCCCAGCCCTACAGTGTCATCGATCTTCGGGGCAACCCCGGCAGGACAAGCGGCGCTGACCATCATGATCACCGGCGATGGAAGGGTAAGTGTCAGTCCTCGCGCCAACACCTACTCGCTCGGGCAGTCGATCGTACTCACTGCGAGTCCTGATACCGGTCAGAGTTTCCTTGGCTGGACGGGGGATGCCACTGGCTCACAGAATCTGCTGACCCTTTCCATGAATCAAAGCAGACTGGTGACGGCATCCTTCACTGCTCGACCGCGGCTGAGCGCGAATCGGCCGGGTCTGGAAGGGAAGTCAGCGGATGGGTTTCGGTTCACCCTTGTGAGCGATCCCCAGACGGCTTGGCAAATTCAAGCTTCGACAAATCTCGTGCAGTGGGACTTCCTGGCGGAACTAACCAACACCCTGGGCGAAGCACAGTTCTTGGATACGGAAGCGGTTAACCCGCCAGGGCGCTTTTACCGCGCAGCTCCCCCACGTTGACGAGGTACCAAACAAAATCGAATCGGGGTCAGATTAGCGTCTTCATTCCGAAGGCTCTTGCCCGCATAGTTGCTTTCCGCTTGACCTCGCCTCTTGCGCGGTAATTGAATTGCGTAACTGAAGGGGACCTAAATGAAGAGCACACTGTTCCGCCTTGCTTTGGTCGTGTTGCTCACTCGAGTGGTCATTGCAGTCCATGCGAGCGAGGTGTACATCAATGCCGTCGCAACCACAGAAAATGGGTCGCCATTGGCCCAGGGGTCCTACCCTGTAGCCACAACCAGGGGGGAGCTGCGGCGAGCTGCTCCGCCTTCCACCGCGGGATCGTCCTATGAGCCGGTGGCCATGTACATGTTGATTTCCTACGTCGCCGCTCCGGCGCCTTTGCTTCTCAACACGCCGGTGGTCCAAACGGGCAAATGGATCGGGAGGCGAGATGATCAACTGATTGAGGAAAGAGGCACCTGGAGTGTATTGGCGCGAACCACTCTCGACAGCCCCGAGACGGTGACGGCTCCGGGTGGCACTTTCTCCGATGTCCTCAAGCTCAAAACTGTAATTACCGGTGCCCGATGCGACTCCGAGGACGGGGCTGCCTTCGTCAACGGGACGCGCTACCTGTGGCTGGCAAAGGGGGTAGGTGTGGTTCGGATGCGCTATGAACATTCGGCTGGCAAAATCACTGAAGCTGTGTTGTTGAGCTACAACCTCCCCGGCGAAACCGACGACTACCTGCCTCTGGAACCGGGCAGCCGATGGACCTACGCCTGGAAAAACGCCTATCGCCAGGAAGCAGTCATCGAGACCTGGAAAGTCGCGGATCTCCCCCAGAGGCTCGACAGCCTGCCACGGCGGCCGGTATCGACCGGCGACCCGGGCATCAAGACCGTCGATCCCAACAACGTCGTGTTCGATTTGTCCCAGGACACCTGGATCAAGGTTCCCGCCAATGCGCACAAAGAATTCTACTTCCCCTACTACCTCTTTGTCCCCAAAGGCCTCGAACCCGCAACCGACAGGCACTTGCTGGTCGAACCGAATAATACCGGAACCAGCTCCGACAATTTTCAGGTCCACGACGCCGCCGCGGCCCGCCTGGTCCAAGGTTCCTACGCTAATCGCATCGCCCGGGAATTGGCCACCCCCTTGCTCGTGCCCGTCTTTCCCCGTCCTGCTGAGCAGTGGCAAGCCTACACGCATTCACTGGATGAGGATACTCTGCTGATCCGTTCGGGGCCCCTCAAGCGGATCGATCTCCAACTGCTCCGAATGATCCGCGATGCACAAGCCCTCCTCAGGCGCAACCGCATCAACGTGGGCGACAAGGTCTTCATGCACGGCTATTCCGCCTCGGGAGTGTTCGCGAACCGGTTTCCTGTCCTGCATCCGCAGGTTGTCCGTGCCGTAGCCACGGGTGGCGTAAACGCAATACCGATTCTGCCCATCGCCGAGTGGCGCGGCACCCGCCTGCCTTTCCCGGTTGGCATTGCCGATCTCGAGGACATCTCCGGAATCCGCTTCGATGAACAGGCGTACCGGCAGGTCTCCCAGTACATCTACATGGGCTACCTCGACCGCAACGACACGACAGACTCGCGCGACGCCTTTAGCGAGCAGCACGCCAACCTGATTCGCGATCTTATTGGGGCCGAAATGCCCAGGCGCTGGGAGGTCAGCCGGTCGATTTACCGGGAGCTCGGCGTCCCGGCTCAATGCGTCACCTACAACGGTTGCGGCCATGAGATCAAGCCGGAGATGATCGACGACGTCGTCAGTTTTTTCCGCGCCAACTCCAACGGTTCCTTTGTCCAAATTCGGCCGCATGAGTACCCCTTCATCGAATTCAAGGAGATCAAAACTGCGCACATCAATGGCCTGTACTGGCAGGGTGATGAGCGAATCCCCGAGGGGGTCCGTAAGCTGTTCGGTGACAAAAACAGCTTCATCATCAGCATCGAGGAGTGGATGGCGGGACAAGATCACCGGCAACTGGATGCGTTCCAGGAAAAAGCGGTGTTCCGATTCCTGCTTAAAGCAGAGGGCCATGATGACGTCGGGATTGCCCGGCAGCATCTCCGAGGCAACTGTTCTTCCGGCAAGGGCGCGTTCCAGGGTTTTGTCGTCGGCTTGCCGGTTTCCGAGCAGGAGAAGATTGCCTCGGGCGTCCCGTACACCCTGGTGCCAGTGGACCAAAATACAGAATACCGTTGGCAGGTAAACGCTGGCGTGCAGTTAGTCCGGCCGTAACCGTGCCAGGAGGCAATCCTGGCTCCCCGCGCAGCGCTTGCCACAGAGAATCGAAGACTCCTCACCTCTCGCCGAACCGCTCTGGCACTTTTTGGGCGTTGCCTTGTCCAAGCATACGAAGCGAATTCAGCGCTCCGATGAATTTGGGCTCCGAGAAGGCTGTGTGTCTCGCGGAAAAACTGCGCCCGGCAGCTTGCGGGAACCGCGGGCGTCGGAGGCTGTCGCACCCTTCATCTGCTCAACTGCCGCTTGGTGCTCACGCGCCTTTCTTCCTGCCGGTCGCCTTGACGGTTCTCCTGGCGGCTGCTTCTCAAGCGTTTGCCGAGCCGAAGTTCCGTGCCAGTAAAGTCGAAGCTCGCGGCTCAGGGGTCTTCTTCTGCGACCTGGACGGCGACCGCCTCAAGGACATGGTGTTGATCGATCGTACCAATCTCGCGGTTATTTACCAGGACGCCAATCGCGGGTTCGGCAAACCGGCTGAGCAACGCTATGACTTGGGCCGGAAACCTGCCCTGGTCTGGGCGGCGCGCGTTGGCCCCGGCGCCGATCGTCTCCTGCTGATGACGGGCGAAGGAGTGGACACACTGGCCTTCTCCAATCGGACCAGTCCCCCTGAGCTCCAGTCGATCATCCGGCAGCGAACGGTGATCCCGCCGATGCTGGACGGACCGGCAGTGCCGACGATGCATTTCCCGCTCTCGGCCGACACTGGAACCGGTTGGCCGCTGGCGCTGGTGCCTGTCGAGGCTGGCCTCCAGGTCTGGCGGCACAGCGAGGGCCAGGAGTGGCGTTTGACGCAAACTCTTGAACCCGCCCTGGACCTCCGGGTTGGGCCGTCGATAGGCAACAATCCCGGTTACATGAGTTGGCTCGGGCTATGCCTGGGGGTGGGCGACCTCAACGGCGACGGGCGAGAAGATCTGATTCTCCGTCGGCACAATACGGCCGGGATGGCAGCCTTTGCCGTCTATCTTCAGGGCGCCGATTTCGCGTTCTCCTCCCGGCCGACTCTAACCTACGACATTAAACCCGATTGGCGCTCATGGCTCGGTTGGGTGGACCTAAACTGCGACGGCAACGTGGACCTCATTAAAACCGCGTGGTTGAACGAGCCCTGGTTTGTGCCTGGGGTCCGCTCGGGCAAGGTGGTAGCGAGTATCTTTCTGGCTGACGAACATGGCCGGCTCCCGCCCGAACCCCAGCAGGTCTTTCGCAAGAACGACTGGACACCAGCCGTGCCGGTGCTGGACATTGACGGCGATGGCTTCCCGGACCTGGTTCTAGGTTACAGCCTGTTCGACAGCCGCGAGGGCGCTCGGAAGATGATGACCGCCAGGCAGCTCGATTTCAGCCTCAAGTTCCACTTTTTCCGCCGCGGGATTGGGTTTCCCAAGGAGCCGGATTGCCAACGCGATGTTCTCATCCACCTGGATCGGCACGCCCTGTTCTTGAGCTCGGACCGCCGGGAATCTTTCGGGCGGTTCGTCAGTTTCAACGGCGATTTCAACGGCGACGGCAAACGGGATTTGCTGGTGAGAGATCACAGCGACGCGGTGTCGGTTTATTTCTTTATCTCACGCGAGCGGGGCGTCGACCGGGAAGCGGCGCTCCGCTTAAGTTGTCCTGAGCCGATTGAGTGGCTGGACACGCAGGACCTCAATAACGACGGCGCGACCGATTTGATCATTCAACTCCAAAAGCGGAACACGTTCCGGGTTTTTCTGAGCGAGGGCGGGTGAGTTATGCGCTTCCTGCAATGCCCTGAAATCGCGATCGCCTTCAGTCTGGTGGCGGCGGAGCCTGCAGGGGCCGCGGCGCTCGAATTCCAGCGCCAGACGATCCACGTGCCAGCCGCTTCGGGCGCGTGGCGGGGCTGGCAGATGAGCTGTCTGGCGGATATCGACAACAACGGACTTGCCGATCTGCTGGCCGTCGGCCCCGCGGAGAATAAGCTCTGGATCTATCGGCAACAGGCCTCCGGTTTTTCCCTCAGCCCGGACCAGGTAATCGAACTGCCGGCGCAAACGGCCTGGATCGCCCTTTGCGATGTCGAGGCGCACCCGGGCGTCGAACTGGTGCTGTCGACCGCCACGGGGCTGGCTTATCTGCGGCAGAGTCGCGGTGTTTTCGAGTCACAACCACGGGCTCTCGTTCACGTAACGCAAATCTTCACCAACCACACTCCCCCCAGGCTGGTGTCGCTCGATACCCAGGCCAACGGAACAACCCCTTCGCTCCCCGTGATCTCCGCCTCGCACGCCGTCCTTTACCAGCGAGACGGCGCCGGTGGATGGAGTCCCGGGCCGCCTCTGGCTCTGCAGGAGAAACAAACGCAGTGGTTCATCGAGCGTGACGGATGGTTGGTGGGCACCGCTCACTCCCGCAGCTTGGCGATCCGTCGGTCCTTCCTGGTGCCCGCCGTCGAAGACCCGGAGAAAAAGGCCGAGGAAAAAGCGGTGGAAAAGATCCTGGTGGAAAATGAAAGCCCGGAACGGGTCAACGACGTGGATATTGACGGCGATGGCCGGGAGGACCTGGTGCTCTGGCGGTTGGCCGGGGATTTGGAAGCCAAGACCGACATCCTTGTTTTCCTGCGCGGTTCCAATAACCGGCTCCCGGAACAACCGACCCAGGTTCTGCATTGCCGCGGCTTTCCTGTCGAGGTGGGCCACAGGCCGAAACTCGGGCCGGTATCGCAGCGAATCTCACCCGTTTGCGCGCTCGCGGGCGACGGCCGGTGTGAACTGGTTCTGGCGACGTTGAAGACCGCCGTCTCCTCCGCCAGTGGTGTGGCCGATATGGTGTTGTCGGGGAGCGTGGAATTTGCGCTCACCATACGGACCTTCAACCAGGGCTTCTTCTCCCGCAGTCCGGATGCTTCCATCCCCTTGACCACCATGGTCCCGGTGGAGCTGGCGATGTCGGAGTTGCTGCTCATCGACGGCGACTTCAACGGCGACGGCCGGACCGATGCGTTGGTCAGACGGTCCTCGACGCAATGGAATGTCATCTTGAGTTCTGCCCGCGACTGGTTTGCGCCCAAGCCCGCTTTGTCACTGGAAGTCCCCAACGATGGGAATTTCCTGATCCGGGACTTTAATGCCGACGGGCTGGCGGATTTGGTCGTGCAGGCCTGGGATGAACCCACGCTTTTCATCTTCTTATCCCAACCGCAACCCGGAAAGCGTGGACAGAGGGATAACCGAGCGAAATGAGGACGAGCGAATCGGCACCGGCACTGGCCCTGGAGGAGCTCTCCAAGCGGTTTGGACATATTACAGCCGTGGATCGGCTCTCGCTGCAGGTTGAGCCGGGGCAGATGGCGGGTTTCTTGGGACCGAACGGAGCGGGCAA
>DATDCV010000158.1:0-9729 GCA_036524155.1 Verrucomicrobiia bacterium | reverse complement strand
CAAACCGTGAGGCAGTTTGCGGATAAAACCAACGGTGTCCGTGAGCAGCACGTTCTGATTCGTCGGCAACCGCAGCCGGCGCGTGGTGGGATCCAGCGTCGCGAACAGCTTGTCTTCCGCCAGGACGGTAGCGCCGGTGAGCGAGTTCAGAAGAGTGGATTTGCCAGCGTTGGTGTAGCCGACAATGGACGCGAGCGCCCAATGGTTGCGCTGTCGCGCCTGCCGCTGGGTTGACCGTTGCCGGCGGACCACCTCGAGCTCCTTCAGGATTCGGGCGATGCGATCTTGCACCCGGCGCCGGTCGGTTTCCAACTGCGTTTCGCCTTCACCGCCGCGCATGCCGATGCCGCCTTTCTGACGCGACAAGTGGCCCCAAAAACCGGTCAACCGCGGCAACAAGTGCTGCAGTTGCGCCAATTCGATCTGCAGTTTGCCTTCGCGCGTCCGCGCGCGTTGGGCAAAAATATCCAGAATCAGCGATGTCCGGTCCAGCACCTTGCAATTGAAGACTTTTTCCAGGTTGCGGCTCTGGGCCGGCGAGAGTTCGTCGTCGAAGATAACCGTATCAACGTCCGCGTTCCGGCAGTATTGGGCAAACTCCGACGCCTTGCCCTTGCCGATGAAAGTCGTCGCGCAGGGCGCCGCCATTTTTTGCAGGCCATCGGCCACCACTTCGCCGCCGGCGGTGCTGGCCAGTTGGGAAAGTTCGTCGAGGGATTCCTGGGTGGCGATACGCTCGTTCCGTGATTTAAGCTCAACCCCGACGAGAAAGACTCGCTCGGTCCGGCGGTTTGTCTCGATAAGCGCTTTCAATTCTCAGCGTTCGCCTAAACCCTTTCAGTATTCGTTTAGAGAAATTTACCACTTCTCAGGGCGGTGTGAAAGCCATTTTTCTCCGGGTTAGTGTTCCGGATCCTTGGGGAGTTCGGAGGGCTGTTTGATTTCGGAGACGGGTGGAACCCCCCGGCTCCCCAAGGGCGGAACAACCAGCAGCGGAGATTCGAAATGGGAAGAGCAGATCAGTATCTCACTCTGGGTCCTGGCCGTGAACGCTGACCTGATGTGCGTCGGATTAAGAAGCCGGCCGAGGACCTCGCCTTTCCAGTAGCCCCAACTCATAACCTTTAATACGCACGCTGGGTCTGCCGCGCGACTGGAAGGTTCCTCGTCGGCGTTGGGGTGACTGCGGAGCCAGGGCCAAGCCCGCCTGCGGCCGGAGCTTGCGCCCAATCGTCCATGACGTAACCTCGCGGTATGCGTGACAGACTGAGGATTCCATCCGGCGGAAGGGCCCTGGTCCTCGCGAAACTTGGGGCGATCTTCCTCCTGCTTGCGACAGCGCGTCCGGGTGTATGTGGCGATAACTTTGAGTTTGTCGTTATCGGCGACACCCGGCCGACCTTCGAAAGCGAAAGCTTCCGGAACTTCGAGCGCCTGATCCCGAGGATCAACGCGCTTGAACCAGCGCTGGTAGTCAACCTGGGGGATCTCATCTACGGGTACGGAACTTTGCGGAAGGAAAAGCAGTGGGACAAATACGAGCAAGCCGTCCAGGGTTTGACCGTCCCCTACTATCAACTGCCCGGCAACCACGACACGTATTCGAAGGACGCGCGCAAGGTCTACGCCCGCCGTTTCGGAAAGTTCTACCAGTCTTTCGACTATCGGAGCGTTCACTTCGTGCTGCTCGACAACACTGAGGAGGGAAAATGGGGCTACCTGGGACCCGCCGAGCTCGAGTGGTTGAAGGCGGATCTCAAAGCCAGCGCCGCGCGCCAGGTATTCGTGTTCCTGCATTTTCCGGTCTGGGAACCCGAGCGCGTAACGCCGCGGGCTTACGAGTTTTGGCGGCAATCCCTGCATCCTCTGTTCTTGAGCAGCCGGGTCGCCGCGGTTTTCGGTGGCCATTATCACAGCTACGGGCCCACCCGCGAATTCGACGGGATCCGTTACTTCATCACTGGCGGCGGTGGCGCCGAGTTGCGCCCCGAATATAAGAAATCAGGCGGGGAATTCCATTTCATGAAGGTGCGGGTCGCGGAGGGGCGGTTTGACGTGCGCGTGGTCACCGAGCGCGGCGAACTGACGGACACTGAGGCCGACGTGATGGGGGGTCTGCGGTTCGCCGCCCGCAACAGTTCCAGGATCGGTGTCCGGCGGGGCTCACAGTTGCTCACGGAGGGCCTGACGGTGTCGATCTCGTTGAACAATCCCTATAAAGAGTTCATGACCGGAAGAGCGGCTTGGGTGTTCGACACCAGCAGCTTTTCCGTCACCCCAACAACAATGGCGTTACGGGTGCCGGCCGGGGGGACGGAGTCTGAGACGTTCACAATCCGGCCTTTGAAAGACCTGGTGGTGCTCGCGTCGGTGCCCCACCTTGAATTCGACGTGATCGCCGGCGAGCGGCGGCATCGGTTCAACCGGGAACTCCGATTCATCGAGGAATTAGCCAGCCAGTTCCGGCGCCCTGCCCCGCGCCTGGATGGGGACCTCGCGGATTGGGGCGAGGCCCTTTCTTTGCCGCTGGGGGACGGAGTGAAAACGCACGCCGACGTGCGGAGCTGTTACGACCGTGAGAACCTTTATTTCGCCATCACGGTTCCGACGGTCAAACCGGTCGAAACGGGAGATGGATTTTCAGACGAGCTGCAGTTGGGCATCGCGCCGCGGCTGAACGAGTCCGCCTTTGGCGGTGATTTTCTGCGCCTGGGCTTTAACTATGGCGGCAGCGAGGCGAAAAACGAAACGCCGGACCACAAGCGCCTGGTGACCGTTCCGGGCGTAAGGAGCTTCTCCCGGCGTGAGGGGGCGCGCACGACATTCGAGATAAGTATTCCGCTCCGGCTGCTCAGGCCCTTGCGCCCGGGGACGGATAGCGGCGTGGTAATCAACCTCTCGTTTCCAGTTCCGGAAAGCGAAAGCACCGGAACCGGGACCCCCGAGCCACAAGTGAATTCCTTTTCCTACGGTGTGCGGTATGGGACTGATTCGCTGCTGCCGGTCCATTTTATTGAGCTGACGCTCGGCAAGCGACGGTAGGACTTCAGAGGGTTGCCTCGATACGGTGTCGCGGCGTCAACCGGTCACCCGGAGCGGCCACTGAGAAACAGGCTCATCGATCGATCATCTTTGTGCGGTAGCGCTGGACAACGTTGGAGGCCATCGCGGTGTAACCGATGTCAAAATGGGTTTTGAACACGACAATGACATCGGTTACACCCGCGGCGTTGGCAAAAGGGAGGATTCCAAACAAAAACAGAATTCGGCGGAGAGAATTCAAAACGGCAGCTGCGCTTCGGCTTCCCAGTCGCGTTTCTGCGGGCGAACCCGGCGCGGCGCGGCGATGCCTTGGAGTTGCCACTGGAGGCTGCGAAAATGGCGCGGACAAATCCCATGTGATAGCGGGCTTACCGCTGCCGCGCCCTCGACTGGCTCACACCATGCGCACACCGGGACGCGCAGGGGAAATTCGATCTGGCCCGGGGCCAACTTGCGGCGCCTGTGATCGACCGAATTACCAAAATGAGAAGAACTAGCCATCAGCCGTTGAATCGACTATGCGCCCATTCCAACATCGAAGTCAACCGGGGAAATAGGTTGGTCGGCTTTCAATAGCACCTGACTCGGTAGAACGCATTCGTCCCCGCCACGGGTTCCGTCCATTCGGCGGCCCCGTCCACACCTGTGATCAGGCCCACATCCGTCCACGCTCCTCCACTGGTCAGGTCGTAAGTTCTCTCGACATAATTTGTCAGATAGCCGGTCAGGTTGGTGAGCCACATGTGCGCCACGCTGTTGGTGAGGACCAGCCCGGAGATCGTGGGCGGGGGATTAATCATCGCAGTCCAGATACTCAGGGACGCCCCCTCCAACCGCGTCCAGATGGGCCTCACTATGCCGTTGTGGGCCGAAATGTTGTTGTAGTCGCCGAAGAACGTCGCCGCGTTCGGTGTGAAAGGCGACTGGCTGATCTTTCGGTTCACAAAGGTCTCACCGCCGTCCATCGAGGTCGCCAAATACACGTCGGTGCGGTTGTCGCTGTAATCTCGGCGATCATAAAAGACGACGTAAAGGCTGCCATCCGCCTGGTCAACCGTCATCCAGGTAAAAAACTGATGCCGTCCCGGAGGGTCGTCGTTCACTCGCCGGCGCGGGCTCCAGGTCATTCCTCCGTCGGAGGATTTCACTAACCAAACGTCCGTGTCATCCAAGCCGTTACGCTGGTCCGACCAGTTTATATACACGGTGCCCCGGTACGGCCCGGCGCTCAGATCACATACGGTCACCGGCAAGCCGTTGCATCGGTAGATGCCTGGAATGGCAAAATCCCAGCCCCCGGGTATGTCGCTGACGAAAATATTCGTGCCTGGCCAAGTGGCGCCGCCATCTGCCGATTTGGCCAGAAGAAGCCCACGAGGGCCGGCCCACGTGACGTACACCTCTCCTGCCGGCCCAACTGCCGGCACGGCGCCCTCAACGGTATTGTCGCTGTCCACGCAGTCGCCCGGAACCTCGTTAAGCCGCACCGGCGCGGTCCAGCTTTGTCCGCCGTCGGACGAAGAGGAATAAAGGACGATGCTGATATCGGCCGGATTCAGGCTTTCGTATTGGTCGAACTGGGTCCAGGTAACGTGGATCTTGTTGTTGGCCGGGTCGACTACCGCCCATTCTTTGTCCTGGGCTTTAGTGCCGTTCAGGCCGGCGTATGTTCCCGGGGACCAGGCTCCGCCTAGAGCGTCCAGTTTTTGGCAAACGATCCGGTCAATCCAGTGACCGTCGGACGGGTTGGATAGGTGGAAATAGTAATAGCAGTTGTTCGTGTCGACCACGACGCAGGGATCACCCCATACGCCGTAAGGCGAGCTTAACCTGCCCGAGAACCAGTTCACACCGCCGTTGGTCGAGTAGTAATAGAAATTGAGATTAGACCCTGCCACCAGGTGACGCGGGTTGTTTGGGTTGACGACGATCGTCGGTTCTTCCGGCGCGCCGGAATTGCTGATCATAACGTTCCGGTATTGGGCGGCGGCGGGGGAGACCAGCGAACCGGCGAACACCAACGACAAGAGGATGCTGCTGCTGAGCTTCGTTCCACCAAACTGACGGCGGTTGCTGAGAAGTCAAAACATTTCGAAAACAACGAAAGCGCCGGTCCGGACCCGTCCGCTGGCTTCTTTACCCTTCCCCGCGGAGCAATCGGCCCTAAACTCCGTCCAACAGAAGGAAATTATGACATTGCGAATTTACGCCGCAGTTCTTGCTTGCCTCGTTCTCCAGGTTCGCGCCGCGCTGCCGCCGGAATACGGGCAGCTCAAAGCCGACGCCGAAAAACTCTACGCTGAGCGGTCTTTCAGCCTTGCCCACGAGGCGTATAAAAAAACCGGCGGAATGGACCTCCCGCCTGAAGAAAAACGCTGGGTTGACTTCCGGTTAGCGGACACCCAATGGCGCGCGCAGGCTGCCACGCAGACGGCCGACGCCACCAGGCTTGACCAGGCGCGCCAACAACTTGAGTTCATGGTGCGCGACCTTACACGGCCGGACCAGCACGATCGGATCTGGGCCGAAGTCGAGGAGTCCCTCGCCGATTTTCATTGGACGCGGCGCAACAACAACAATTGGGGCGCAGCTTGGCCCTACTACCAGCAGGCGCTGGATTGGTGGGCGGGATCGGCAGAACTCGACCTGGCCCGCCAGCGTTACCTCGCCTTGGTCTGGCGCACGGCCCGACCGCCCGAGGTACAGCCCTATTATACTTATGGCGCCTGGGGCAATTACCTGCCACTCGATATCATCGAAAACACGCTCAAGATTTCCCAAACCGAGAACGACAAGGCCCACGCCCATTACCTGCTGGCTATGACCCTGCGCAACCAGGGCGGCGACTGGGACCAGCGCGCCCGGGTCCCCGAGGAATTCGACGCGGCTCTCAAGTCCGGCAAGAAGACGGAATGGTATGACGACGCGCTCTACAATTACGGGGAATGGATGGCGGGGCAGGGCCGCGCGGTGCAATCAGCCGACGGTTCCTGGCGGCAGGAACCTGATTACCCCAAGGCTTTGGAACTCTTTCGCCGCCTGGTCGCCGAATTCCAGAAGGGGGAAACCCGCTATTGGGAGAATGCCCAAAACCAAATCCGCAACATCACCGGCGTTCAGCTCGGTGTCAGTGTGCCGAATGTTTTCCTCCCCGATTCCGAGATTCAGTATTTCCTCAATTGGCGCAACTTGAAGCGAATCGACCTGGCGCTCTACCCCGTCGAACTGAATCGCGATGTCAAATTGCGCGACCACACCCACTGGCACCACGCCATCGACACGAGCGTCCTCGAGAAACTGAAATCGTGGTCCAAAGAAACCCAGGACAAAGGTGATTACGCACCGGGCAGCGCCACGATGCGGCTGGACGCGAAACTCAAGCCCGGCGCCTATGTCCTTGAGGTGCGCGGCGGCGGCAACAGCGCCCGCGAGCTGATCCTTGTCACGGATGCGACTCTGGTGTTGAAGTCCTCCGGCAGACAAGCCCTTGCGTGGTTCTGCAACGCGCTCGACGGGGAGCCGTTGGGCGGCGCCAGAATCAAACTGCAGGAACGCTGGCACGAGAACGACCAAACCCATGTGCACGAGTCCGAGGCTAATGCCGATAAGGACGGGCTGGTCCGCTTCGATCTCGTGCAGAACGCCAAGCATCCCGGGGTCGAGCTCTTTGCCAGCGCGATTCTGAAAGACCGCCAGGCATTTTGCACCGGGGTCAGCTACGGCTACAATCGCCCGGACGAGACCTGGAAGATTTACGCGTTTACGGATCGTCCCGCCTACCGCCCCAAGGAAACCGCGCAATGGAAGTTCATCGCCCGCCAATACAACGGGTCGGTCTATTCCACTCCGGTTGACCAAACCATCGAATTTCAGATCGACGATCCGCGCGGCGCGAAAGTGAAAGCGGACAAGATAAAACTCAACGCTTTTGGCAGCGCCTGGGGTGCGCTGGAGCTGACCGAGCAAATGCCGCTGGGCGAATATCGCGTCACGTTTTGGGATAACGGCCGCAGCCATCCAATCGGCTACGCCACGCTGTTCCGCCTCGAGGAATACAAGCTTCCGGAATTCAAGGTGACGGTCGAGACGCCTGAGGAACAAGGCCGCAAAAAGGCCTTCCGCCTCGGCGAGAAGGTCGAGGTCAACGTCCAGGCCGATTACTATTTTGGCGGCCCGGTTGCCAATGCCTCAGTCGAAGTGGTCGTTTATCAAAATCCCTTTTATCACTATTGGCATCAGCCCCGCGAGTTTCCGTGGTTTTACGAAGATATTGACGCCGGCGCCTCGCGCTGGAACCGCTGGTATGGCGGCCAGGGCCAGATCATCAAGCGCGAGACCCTGAAAACCGACGCGGCCGGCAAAGCCTCGCTCACCTTCGAGACCCCACGCGGGCAAAACCAGGACCTCCAGTACCGGATCGAGGCCCGTGTCACCGATTCCAGCCGTCGTGAAATCATCGGCACCGGCAACGTCCGTGTCACGCGCCAGCGCTATTACGTGTGTGCGAACGCGGAACACAACCTGTATCGGCCGCAGGACAAGGTAGAAGTCGATTTCAAGGCGCTGGACGCGAACGAGCAGCCCGTCCAAACCGAAGGCGTCGTCAAAGTCACGCGCGATTACTGGTATGAAATCTGGATCGACCCGGACGGCAAGGAAGTGAAGGGCGAGGACCTTAAACGCGTTCGCGGACTGCATCCGGTGTTCCCTCCCTCGCCGCAACCCGGCCGCCCCGGTTGGACGCTTAAGTTCCGCGGCTATGAGCACGACGAGATTCTGACACGCACGCTTAAGACGGACACCAACGGCGTTGCGGAGCTGACGTTCACTCCCGATCGTGAGGGTTATTATCGCGTGGCGTGGTCCAGTGAAGACCGGCTCGCCAATGCGGAGCGCAAGCCGGGGCCGGTCACTCCGATTACCGCCGAAACCACCGTGTGGGTTGCCACCGGCGCTACCACGGAACTCGGTTATCGGCATGGCGGCCTGCAGATCATTGCGGATAAAGACACCTTCCGGGTCGGCCAGAAAGCTCCTGTGATGCTGGTCGTTCCGACCAACGATCGCTACGTTCTGTTCACGGTCGAGGGCGAAGAACTTTACAGCTACCAGCTAGTTCACGTGGACGGCACCGTCAAACTGATCGAGCTGGCGATCGAGGAGAAGCACGTCCCCAACATCTTCCTCGGCGCGATCCTGGCCAGCGACCGCCAGGTCTTCCAGGATTCGAAGCAGGTCGTGGTTCCTCCGACCAAGAATTTCCTCACCGTCGATATCAAGCCCGACCGTGCCCAATATGAGCCGCGCGAAGAAGGCTCTTTCATTGTCACAACCCGCGATGACAACGGCAGACCCGTCCCGGCTGAGGTCGCCTTCGGGCTCGTCGATGAGTCGGTCTATTACATTCAGCACGATTACGCGGGCGATCCCCGACAGTTCTATTTCGGCACCAAGCGGCCGCAGCTCGTTCAGACGCAGAGCACGATGAACCAAAAGAGCTACGCGAAACTGGTCCGCGGCGAGGGCGACAATTTGATGGATGAACTCGAAGTGCGGCGTCGCCAGATGGCCGAGGGTGCCGAGAACGCGCCGGCAAGTTATATGAAGGAATATTCCTTTGCTGACAGGCTCTCGAAAGTGAAGCAGGCGGCGAGCGCCGACGGCTCGATGGTAAGTCGGCGCCTGGCGGCCCGCGCTGAAGCTCCAGTGGGATTGGGTGGCGCCGCTTATGGCGGTGCTCCTGCTGCTTCACCCATGCTTGCGGATAAAGAGGTGTTGGGGGCTGACCTCGCCCTGCGTCCCGCCGAGCCGGGGCAGGAACCCGCTGTCCAGGTCCGCTCCGATTTCCGCTCGACCGTCCTGTGGCAGCCTGATCTCGTCACGGACCAGAACGGTTCCGCCTCCATTAAGGTGAAATATCCAGACTCGCTTACGGCTTGGAAAGCCACCGCGCGCGTGGTGACGCGGGTTAACCAGTTCGGCACCGCCACTACCGGCACGCGCACCAAACAGCCGCTCATCGTTCGGCTCCAGGCGCCGCGGTTCTTCCTGGTCGGTGATACCGTTACGCTTTCCGCGGTGGTCAACAATAACACCGACCAGCCCATGCAGGTCCGCACGAGCCTTGATCTGCCCGATCCTGCTTCGGCGAAATCGCTCGCCTTCCAAGACGGCAAGCCACAGACCGTCACCCTGAATGTCCCGGCCGGGGGCGAAGCCCGCGCTGACTGGGTCGCCGAAGTGAGAGCGCCTGGCGAGGTAAAGCTCAACGTCACCGGCCGCGGCGGCAAATACGCCGATGCGATGGAGAAATCCTACCAGGTCTATGAGCACGGCATCGAGAAGTTCATCGCCCGTTCCGGCAAGGCGCGCGGCAACGACATCACCATCAAGCTGGACCTTCCCAAAGAACGGAAGCCTGGCTCCACCTCCCTCACCGTCCAGGTAACACCCAGCATGGCTGTTACTATGCTCGATGCGTTGCCGTACCTCATTGATTATCCGTACGGTTGCACCGAGCAGACCATGAGCCGGTTCCTCCCTGCCGTGATCGCCGCAAAGACGCTCAAGGACCTCGGCCTCCAGCCCGAGGACATCATGTCCCGTGTGTTTGGCGGGATTGAACAAACCAATGCCGCCGCGACCCATCCCCGAGGCAAGAAAGAACTGGCGGAATTGGACAAAATC
>DATDCV010000157.1:0-9515 GCA_036524155.1 Verrucomicrobiia bacterium | reverse complement strand
GCGTATAACATCCGGCAGCCCGATGCCGAAACCATGAACACTGGAGGAGATATTTCGCATGATGCCCATATTCATGATCGGAACTCAGCGCTCAGGTTCTAACCTGCTTCGCCTTATGTTGAACCAACTGCCAAATTCACCGGCAAGGCCAACGAGATTATCGTTGCGGAAGTTCAGGCACGCCGGCTCGATAGCCCCCTTGACTCAGTGATCCAACTTGCCGACGCAGCCGGCAACCTGGTGGCGTTTAACGACGATCATGAAGACCTGGCCGCGGGGCTCAACACGCACCAGGCGGATTCGTGGCTCATGGCCCGGCTGCCGGCCGACGGTGAGTATTACGTTCACATCGGCGACACGGCGCGGCACGGGGGCGAAGAATTCGCCTACCGCCTGCGTCTGAGCGCCCCGCAGCCGGATTTTGACCTGCGGGTCGTACCCTCGAGCCTGGGCCTGCGGTCCCGTGGCACCGGCGCCCTCACTGTCTATGCCCAACGCAAAGACGGGTTTAGCGGCCCGATCACCCTGACTCTGAACGACGCGCCCGCGGGATTCTCCGCCGCCACCATCACGCTTGGCGGCACCCAAAACGTAGCGCAGCTTAGCATCAAAACCACTTTGACCGCGACGCCGGAACCTGTCGTCCTTACCGTCGCGGGCAGCGCGAAAATTGGCGGGCAGGACGTGCTTCGGGAGGCGGTGCCCGCCGAAGACCGCATGCAAGCTTTCCTTTGGCGGCATCTCGTGCCCGCAGGAGACCTGAAAGCGCTCGTCTTCGACCCCTCGTATCGGCCGCCCCCCAAACGCATCGCGGGGGCCCGCCCGCCCACCCTCCCCGTGATCAACGCTCCCGTTTCCACTAACACGCTCGACGGAACGAACACCGTGAGTGGAACCAATGCGGTGGCGACCCCCCCCAGGTTCACCCGACAACAGGTCGCGGCACGGACCCGGGAGATCAAGCGGCTCTTCGATGAGGGAATGTTCACCGACGAGTTTTACTACGAAAAGCTGGCGGAGCTCGAAACGGCTGAGTGAGGACCGGCAGGCGGACTTTTCTCTTTGCATAGAACGCGCAGAACGCGCCTCCTCCCGATGATCCCGGCTGTGGAAGAAAATGACGTCCTTCCTATCAGCCGCATGGTCAACCTGCCTCGGCGCGCGGACTTCAGTCCGCGCGCCGATCGTCAGGCTCACAGCCATCAGGAATTTGCCGGGGGGGCGATTCCGTACTTTTTCCACGTGACTAAAGCGGCCCCGGGATTTTAGATACTAAGTGACTATTGGGCGCGTGTGCGCCGGGACTCATGCAAGTCAAGAAGTACAAACTGCGGGGCCTGACCGTAAGGGATGGCCAACCCTCGTTTATCAATTTGAGCCTGGAGTTTGAGGGGGCCCGGGCATTCGTCATTTGGGACTCGATGACGCTGGGCTGCTATCTGCTGAAGGCCAGGCTCGAGATTGATCCCAACCTGCTTCTCAAGGACGCCGGCCGCGACTGGGACTACATGTACCGCGGCAAATTGGTGTTGCCGCGGCCGGAGTTGAACTAGGAACGGGCTTCTACGGCTTTTCGGGGACTTCAATGCTGTCACCATCCCGCAGCCAGAGGTATGGCAGGCGGTCAGACGGGAGGCTCGGGCTGCAATCGAACGACATGGTGTAGCTTTGGCCGCTCGTCGGATCGCGTCGCGTCACCTTCACGCGCGAGAGATCCGAGGAGGCACGCAGCATGCCCGACTGATACAGCACGGGCACGAGCGTGAACCGGGGAGGCGGGAGGCCGAGGGGCAGAACCTTCGGGCTCAGCACGAGGTTCGTAGTGCTGCCTTTGACCGTCAGGCTAACCCCGCGAGACAAGCAGCGTTCCAGCACGGCTAGCTGTTCCCGAGGCAACCCTTGCCACACGGCGCTGATCGGATGGTCCACCTCGGAAATCTCCACCACGTCCCCCCACTGGAGCCCCTCGTCGCCAATGCAGCTCTGAGCGGTTGAGGCCAAACCCAGGATGGCCGAGAGGTTTATAGTCCTTGCAGTCCAGTCCGTCCGATCCGGCTTCGGCCGGCGGATCGAGACGTTCGCCAGGTCCGGGAATTTCAGGCTGGAACTCAAGGTATGGCTCGCGGAATCGAATTGAGGGGGGTTCTCCGTCTCGCGACCTGAGCGGGCCGAAACAAACCCATAGTGGGCAGCGAGCAGCTCGAAGAGCGTGAACTGGTTGTAATCATTGGTCCCTTTCCAAAAGACCGCGGCGGAATAACTGGCTGAGGGGCGGCGGACCTCGATGACGTCCATCCGCGCCAAATCCTCCGCCGCGCCGGCCTGGCGCAGCAAATCGGCGACGTCCCTGGCGACGGCACTAATCCCCGGCGCTGGAGAGGAGATGTGCTGGCTCAGATACTTCAGCGGGGTCCGACCGTTTGCGTCTTGTACGTTTGGGTCCGCGCCGGCGGCGATCAACTCCCTAGCCATGGGGGGGACATCCGCGGTGGCTCCTGAAAAGGTCGCAGAGAGCGCCAGGAAATGCAGCGCCGACATTTCGGATTGTGGAGTTTTGGCATTGGTGTCGGCCTTATGCGAAAGAAGCAACTCCAGGCTTTGTTTATCCCTCGACTCGGCGGCTACCATCAGCGCGGTTCTCCCCAAGGGGTCTCTGGCGTTGGGGTCGGCGCCATGCTCGAGCAGAGAAGCAAGGATTTTCGCCCGCTCGGGCGGTTGAATGTAGGTCATAACGTTGCCGACCGCCGAGTCTCCGTTCGCGCTCTTCACATTCGGGTCAGCCTTCGCGGCAAGGAGTGACTCGACAATGCTCAGATAGCCTTTGGTGGCGGCGAGCATCACCGGTGTGGAGCCAGCGGCCGGTGTCGGCTGACCTGGGCCATTCCACCGAGGTCGGTTGACGCTAAATCCGGTTTGAATCGGTGCATTGGGATCGGCCTTGTGTTTGAGCAGCACGTTGACGACCGCGTTTTGGTCCGCCATTACGGCGTAGTGAAGGGCCGTCCACCCATTGACGTTGGAATCCTCGTTCTTCGCATCAACCTTCGCGCCGTGGGCAAGTAAGAATTCAGCCATAGCGCTGTTTCCGGCGTTCGCAGCGAGATCGAGGGCCGTCGCACCGCTCCGGTCGGTAATATTCGGATTGGCCTCATGCGTGACGAGCAGTTCCGCCATAGGCAGGTCCCCCCTTCCCACGGCCAGGTGAAGCGGGGTCCCTGACTTGTTTTCTCTCGCCACACGGACGTAAGGCGCGCTCACGTTCGGATCAGCGCCTTTTGCCAGCAACGATTCCGCCACTGCCCGGAAACCGTTGCCGACCGCCAGGTGGAGCGGAGTGACGTCGGCGGCTTTGGCATTGACGTTGGCACCGCGCTCCAGCAGCGCCTCGACGACGCTGCGAAACCCTTTTTCCGCCGCCAGATGCAACGGGGTCTTGCCGTCACCGGTCGTTGCGTCGACCCGGGCTTTGTGACCCAGCAGCAACTCGACAATCGACTTGTGGCCGAAGTTTGCGGCGTAATGGATGGGCAGCCAGCCATCCCCCGGGTTTTTTACTTCGATATCGGCGCCATGTTCCAAGAGGAACTGCGCGACCACCAAATGGCCCTTGGAGGCCGCGCTGTTCAAAGGCGCCAGCCCGTTATCCGGCTTGGCGTTGATCAGATCCGGGCTGTCCTTGGTCATCACCTGGATGCGGCGAATTTCCTCCTCTTCGGCCGTGGTGCCGGGCTGAGCGGCCCGCGGTCCTCTTGTCTCAGATGCAAGCTCCGCTGGTGCCAGCGCCAGCGCCGCCGCTCTGGCTTCCGCTTCCTTGCGTCTCGCGGCCAGTCCCGCCAGGACCGCCTTCACCTGGACGTCGATTTGTTCGTTGATCGTTTTTGCCCGCGTGGTCTCCTCCACCACCTTGCTATGGTTCGGCCCGAATTCCTTGCTCATGGCCGCCAGGTTTTGTTCGGATTCGGCGAGTTTTTGCATGAGGGAAGTCAGCAGTGGATTGGGATATTCCTGCTGAACGGCGACTCGCAAGTCTTGCGGCTTCATCTGGTTGAGCAGGAGCAGTTTTGTTTCCAGAGCGGCGGCGTCGGCCCTTGCTTCCATTGCTGCCTGGATTCCACCATCGGATTCGGCTACGCCCACGGGTCCGCCGGAGTCCAACGCGGCAATTTTCCGTTTCAACTGGAGCAGTTCCCGTTGCGTGGGCAAAAGCTCGTCCGGGCTCGTCACTCCCGTCTCGATTTGCTTTTGCTGGGAGGAAAGCTTCTTTTCGACCAGCTTGACCTCTTCTTCGAGCAATCGTTTCTGCTCCTGGCGGGCAGCACTCGAAAGAGTGCCGGGTGTCGACGGCGGGGGTGTCGCACCGAGTGTGGCCAGGCACTGGCGGCTCAAACCCGTGAGTTGGGTCTGGTCGGCGAACTCGCGCAGGACGCGTTCATATTGCGCCGTCGCGTCGTTGGTGTTGCCTTGTTTACGATAGCATTCGGCCAGGCGGAACACGGCCGTCGCCGCCAGCTTCCGGTCCTTGTCGAACTGGGTGACCACCGATTGATACAGTTGAATGGCCGCGTCCAGGTTGTGATTGGCTTCTTCTTCGAACAGCGCTTTCTGAAGCGTGGTCGTGAGATCGATCGTGGCCGCCGCTGCTGGCGCGCCGGCCAGCAGCAAGGCCAGCGCCACGCCAAGGAAGCAGCGCAGAGAGAGGTTGCCGGTTTTCATAAATTAGACTCGAGTTGATGGTCCTTAAATTAAGGCGTCTCCGTGACCGTGTTTGTCACCATTATGTAATTTCCTTCGCGTAAACCCGTATAAGCAGGCGCGTCTTCACATCGACGGCAGATCCAACTTGTAGCCCACGCCATGAACCGTTTTGATCCAGCGCGGCTCGTCGGGGTGCGCTTCGATTAGCCCGCGCAGGTTGGCGATATGATTGTCCACCGTTCGCGTGGTGGGAAACGCCGTGTACCCCCAAACGACATCCAGAAACCGTTCGCGCGAGACCGGTTCGCCCGGCGTCTCGGCCATTAGACGGAGCATGGCGAATTCCTTCGCGGTCAGATGAAGTTCCTTACGGCCGCGGCCCGCGGTTTGCCGCACCAAATCGATTTCCACATCACCCAGCCTAAGTTTCGTCGGCGATTGGGTTTGCCTGCGGTTGCGTCGCAGCAACGCCCGCACGCGCGCCAGCAATTCCTCCGTGCTGAACGGCTTGACGAGGTAATCATCCGCCCCGGCATCCAAGCCCTGAACGCGGTCCTCAACCATCCCCTTGGCGGTCAGCATCAGGATCGGGACGGGGTTTTCCAGCCGCCGCAGCTCGGCGCACACCGCGTAGCCATCGAGCTTCGGCATCATGATGTCGAGCAGGAGCAGGTCGGGTTTTTCCGCCAGGGCGCGCTCCAGACCACTGCTGCCATCGGCGGCGGAAAGCACCCGATAGCCTTCTGCCGTCAGCACGTCCTCGAGGGCGGTCCGCATCGGGCGCTCGTCTTCGACGATTAAAATGCGCGCAGAGTTCATGGTTTATGAAATGGGAAGCACAATCGTAAACCGGCTGCCCTTCCCTATCTCGCTGCTCAGCTCCACCCGCCCGCCGTGCGCCTCGACAATGTGTTTCACGATGCTCAGCCCGATGCCCACACCCTGGGTCTCGCGGCGCAGTTCAGAGCCTCTTCGGTAAAAGCGCTCGAATATCTTCTCGTGCTCGCTCCCCGGAATGCCTTCGCCGTGGTCCTCGACCCAGAGCAGGACAGCCGACCCGGCTGTCTGTGAGTCATTTCCCCCTGCGGTGGCGGGTCCGGGAAGATCATGGACAGGTAGGACGCCGGTCCTGCGTTCCAGGCCGACTGTGACTGTCTGGCCTTTGGGCGAATGTTTAATCGCATTGTCGACGAGGTTCACCAGGGCTTGCTGCAACGCTTTGCCGTCGGCATTCAGTTGCAGGTTCGCGATTCCAGATCGCGCGGTCTCAGTGCGGAGTTCGAGATTGACCTGTCGTTCTGCCGCATAGGGTTCCAGGAGCTTGACGGTTTGTTGGGCCAAAGCATACAGGTCTGTCGGCTCGAAATCGTACTGTTTGCGGCCCTGCTCGATGCGGGAAAAATCCAGGACGTTCTCCACCAACGACGACAGCCGCCGGCACTCCTGGACGATGAATTTGAAGTACTCCTGCCGCCGCTCGGGCTCGGTCACTTTGCCGCGTTCGAGGCTCTCGGCCATCAGGCGCACGGACGCGATGGGCGCACGCAGTTCATGAGACACGCTCGACACGAAATTGCTTTTGAGCTCGCTGAGCCGCAGTTGGCGCTCGAAGGCGCGATACGCCTTGATAAAGCCCACCCCGGCGGCGAACGCGGCCGCAGCAACCAGCGCCGCGAGCCAAAATGACCGGGCCTGTTCGCGCGCCAGGAGCGCGCCGCGGCTGGTCAAATAGACACTTACCTTGACAAGCCCGGCCTTGCCGTTCAACGCGGCCGAGGCCAGCACATTCGTGGACAATTCCGGCAGGAATACCTTTTTTTGGCCGCCGCCCGCGCGGCCAAAGTAGTTTTCATACTCCCACATCCTTAGGTCTGGCGCGGGCCACGTCAGCCGTTTCCCGGCGACCTCGATCCCCACCCCGAAGTACTCCGGAATCTGCCGTGCCTCGCCGACAACGCTGGTGAGCCGCGCACCGATCTCGGATTCCGGCCAACACACGCACCAGTAATTTGTCGGGGTACGCTCGCCCCACACCCCGAGCCAGCTCTGTTCCTGCTCGGGAACCGCCGACGCGACCGGGAACGCCGCGCTGACGTAGCGCCTCTTTAGGCGGTCGAGGGAAATGGTGTTGTCCAACGTTGCGGTGCCCGGTTTCCGCTCAGGTTGTCGGGTCGGCAGGGTTTCCGAAGCTGTGAACCACAAGGCGCGCGGCGGAGGTCGATCATCACCGCGCTTCGCGCAAGCCGAGGTCCACGCGGCAAAAAGATCGCGGGAACGCTCGTGCCCGGACCAGGTGCGCTCCCAGTCCGCCGCCGCGGCCCTCGCCTCCGGGGTCAAGGCCAGCTCGCTTGACCGCGCGAGGAGCTCGGAAGACAAAGGAGTCGGTTGCCAGACGAGGTTCGAACCCAGCAGCTTGATCGCCTCGACGTGGCTCGAGTCGGTCGCCGGGCCGACGCGGGTCTCCAGTTCGAGCCGCTTAAACCCCGCCAACGGCGCCAGCGCCAAGCCGCTTTCGCCGATCGCTTCCGGGAAGTTCTTCCAAACCCCGTCAAAGCAGGCACGCGCGGCTTCAGTGTCGCCGCCTTTGGCGAGCAAGAGGCCGAGAGAATATTGGGCGAGAGCGGCGAAATTTGTGGGCGGGTTGGCGGCGAGAAAATCGCGGTAGGCCCGGGCAGCCGGAGCGGCATCCTGGCCCGAGACTTCGGCGCTACGCGCGTCCAGCCACACACGTCGCTGGCTTGGGCTCAGCGAGGAGGGTTCAAACGTTACGGGCACGAGGGTTGACGGCGAGGGAGGCGGGAGGAGCAAGCGGCCCGCGGCGTCGGTCTCAAACGTTGCCTGAGAGTGATTTGTTTCACTCAGTTCGGCGGAGACCCGCGGCAGCAGCTCGTCCGCGATATTCTGCGCCCGTCGCACCGCTTCGTGTTCGGCGACCAGTCTGTCCTGGCGAACCGACAAGAAGCCGAGAGCGGCCAACAACCCGAGCGGCAGCAGGATAAGCAAGCCCTGCCAAAAGAAGGTCGGGTTTTGCCTGGAGGAGGGCTGGGCCATTTGTTGTTAGATCTCAGACAACCTACCGGCGCACAAGCCGAAGGTTTGTCATGGAAATGTAAAAAAAGAGAGCCGCCGAAGCGGCTCTCAGTTTGAAAAGCTCTGGAGCTAAAGAGGTCCTACGGGTAAACGCCTGTCCCCGCGGCGTGTTGGGCAAGCCAATAAACGTCGAAACACCCGGAGAGGTTGACGTTCAACGGCAACAACTGGCCTTGGGCCAGGTTCGGCATAATCTTGGCATTCCTCCAGCGGTGAATCTCGGAGTGGCCGTCAACAAATGCGAAGCCGGCCGCGTTGCCATGATAGCTGGCCGGATAATCGACGATTTGAAACAGGGTATCCGGATCGGTCGCGAACCAACCATCGTTGATGCTGTCCTCGCGCTCATCCAGGAAGATGAAAGTCATGGTGGGCAGTTTCACCGAACTCATCTTCGGATTCATTTTCCATTTGCTGCTGCCGGTCCACAGGCGGCTCATGGGACCGATGTAATTCTGCATCGAGATACTGCGCACGCGGTTCATTCGAAGGCCTCCCATCATGACCTGGCTCCTGTCCGCGGGACATTTCCAGGCGGTCGGGTTCTTCACATAAGTCCCGAGGTAAGCCGCGTAGGGATAGAGGTCCTTGTTGATGAGAAAGGCGATATTCGTGTTATCGGTGCTGGCGCTGAAATCCAACCAACCACCGACCCACGCCGCGTCGCCGGCAGCCTTCCCCACGTTGCCGCCGTCGCGGTTGGGCGGGAAGAAGTCGCCGTTGTCGCTCGCGTACATGTGCGTCGCGAGGGCCAACTGATGTGTGTCGTTCATGCAATAGATGCCTTGCGTTTTCTGCCGCGCGCGGGCGAGCGCGGGCAAGAGCATCGCCGCAAGAATTGCAATGATCGCGATGACGACGAGTAGTTCGATTAATGTGAAGCCTCGCTGGGGTACTTTGGGTGAGGAACTGCGTTCAGGTCCAGAGTTGAGTTTTGTCATATACTTAGCTTAGTGCTTTTCATGGGCCGCCGGGACTATGGCAACGCGGTTAGATAACTATCATTTTTCCGCGCCAAATGTCAATGCGGGAAAAGAGGTGGGGCAGGATATTTTTCCGGGCTTGGCGGGGCGTTGGGGCGGTGAGGCGCGGAAGCGTTAAAAACGTTAAAAGCGTTAAAACGTTGAAGCGTTGAAGCGTTGAAGCGGGGGACGTTGAGGTGGCGGGGGAGAGAGGCGAAATGCGATGCAAGACGTTGCGGGGGATAATGTTAACGGTCTGGGGCACCGCCGATTTCGGCGAGCGCGCGGCGGCAATACCACTTCACCGCGTCGGACATGGCAGGGCGCAATGCGTCGAGTTCTTCGCTCAAACACCAGCGGATGTCATGGTGCTCGGCAGCGGCGAGGGTAAGAGTGCCGTTCGTAGGCCTCGCCCAGTAGATCATGCCGATGTGCTGGTGGGTGTCGGTGATGCGATGGAGATCCAGGAATCGTGGGGCGAGCAACGCACGTGTGCCGGGTCCGGTCGTGGGCGGTCTTTCGCCCAGGAGTTCAACTTCCAGCCCGCTCTCTTCCTTAACTTCGCGCAACGCCGCGGTTTCCGGGTCCTCGTCCAGCTCGATATGACCGCCGACGGGCAGCCAATGGTTTAGCGCGCGATGGTGGACCAGCAGGACCCGGTGGGCGTGGACGACGAAGATGGCGACCGCGAAATCGATTTTTTCGTGAATGTGTGGCATGGCAGCTATACTGGACGTCATGAATGTTTGCGCCGCGTGAGGGCACGCG
>DATDCV010000156.1:0-4448 GCA_036524155.1 Verrucomicrobiia bacterium | reverse complement strand
TCCCACTCAGCCCGCTCGATCCCTGCCTCCCGGAGCCGTCTGGCCAAGAGAACGAAGAAGGAGCCATAGCCGAAGCGAGTCGAGGCCCCAGGTGAGAGGGCCGTTTGTTCGGGGTTGACCACACACACACAAGAGGCGTATATGCGTTTCGGTATGAGGAGCCTGAACCAGAGAACGGCTCGCCATGATGAGTGGACCAGCGGATCGCTGATCCATTGTTGAAGCCTGTGAGCGACCTGGCATTCATCGCAGCGTTCGGGTTGGCAGCATTTCTTATCGCTTGGGTGGTCAATGGTCTGGTGGGAATGATGAGCGGGGAGAACCCGCGGGACACGGGCAGGTTGGGTGCCGAGGTCTTTCTGCGGTTCTTTGCCATTCTCGAACTCGGGATTATTGGGCGCGTGCTGGGCTACCTTGGCTTTACAGGCTGGCCACGCAAGCTGATGCTGTTTATTGGGCTTCTGTGTGTCCTGGCGTTCATGGTCAGGGTTTGCGTTTATAACCGCAGTAACAGCTCCGCCGGGTATGAACGCACTTACGGCGTCACGAACGGACAGCTCTATGAGATCAAGAATCATTGAGTTGTTTCGCCTTAAACGAGTCAGGCCAGCCAACGCCGGGAGAGCGTCTCTACTGCAACCGGGCGCTGTTGGTCCGGCGCGGCTGCGTTCAGCGTTAGTAACGTGAAGGCCATGGATCTTCCGCCAGACGGACAAACTGCTGCCAACAACCCGAAGCGCCAAGCACCTCTTTGGGCGTCTATTGGGTTTCTGGCAGCGTGTTGGCTCTTCCTCTCCTTCGTTTTGCTGTCGGTTTGGCGTTACGGGGTCGTGCGGCGAGATACGCTCGTTGTCACGTCGTTGGTGGGTGTTGCTGTGCTGGCCTGGTTGCTCATCCCAGTCCAAATTGTGAAGTATGTTCATGAGAGGCGAGGCAGAAAACGCAGCTAACCATCAGCCTGCACTGAATGTCACGAGTCCGTTCAGGTTGCATTGGTGCCTTAACGGGCGCGGCACAAGCGAGGCTGGACGTTGCCTGAGAAGTACAAGCGCCTGCGCGGCGGGCGAATCTCAATCTCGGAGCGAGTCCGGAGGGGCACATTCCAACCGTTCATTTGGGCGCCAGCGGCACCATGCGCGGGGTGCCGTCTTTGAAGAGCAGCACGCGGGAGCGTTTGTCCCAACCTTTGGTGCGAAAGTACATGCGGTGCTCGCCGTGACAGTCGGTGCAGAATCGCTTTTCCCGGTTGGTGCCATCGAGAACGGCGCGGTGATCGGGTTTCTCCTGCAGGTCAACCCGGGTGCGGTTTGTTTTGTCGCTCTCGATCAGCCTGATCCAGTCATGGCAAATGAGGCAGTTAAGCCGTATGTGTGCTTTGGGATACATCCGGTCAGGCGTGGTCAGCCCGTCCTCATCGGTGGAGTGGGGGGAGGAGTTACCGTGGCAGCGGACACAGCCGACGTTGGCCTTAGCGTGCGAGACCGAGAGCTTTTCTTCTTCATAGTTGGCGTGACAGACAAAGCAGCGGCTGTTGTCCGCCGGCGCCGCCGCGGGCGCAGGCAGGCCTGCGACCGTGAGCGCGGCGGTAAGGTTGGTCTCCGCGGCGCGAGTCACTTCTGTGAGCCAGCACGGCGCCAGCAGGAGGACGATGGCAATCAGGCGCAGCCGCATCGAGAGCGTGTCGCGTGACAGAAAACCTGGAACAATTGGAAGCCGCGTGGTCCGGGCTGAGCCAGGCTCAGACGTACTCAAAATCCCGGAGCCAACAGTAATGGTCGGGCAGCCGGGCCCACATTTCGGCGCCGGCCTGCTCAAGATCGGCCCGTTCCTGCTTGTCCAGTTCCCGGCGCTCTTTGACGGCCAGCGTTGCATTGTCGACCTGTTCCAGGTTGATGAGTCCAGGGATCGGGGCGGTGATGGCGGGGTTGCTGAGGATGTTACGAATCGCCAAACGGGCGATGCGGCTGTCCTCCTGTGCGGTCGGGCTGGCCGTCGAACTGTTGCCCTTGAACAGAGAATTGCTGGCAAAGGGTTTTATCCCGAACACGCCGATGTCGTGCTTCTTGATCGCCTCGAAGACACTGTCGGTGGGCAAAACCTTGGTTCGGGCGGTGTACGGTGTGACCACGACGTCGATGACATTGGGGTAGGTCTCGATCATCTGCTTGATGTGCGGCCGGTCGTGGGAAGAGAACCCGGTGAAGCGGGCCTTGCCCTGTTCCTTGGCTTTTTGCAGTGCCGCCATCATCTGCTCGACTTCAGCAGGCGTATGTTGACCGCTTTGTTCGTGCATCGTGATGCGCCAGAGATCCACGTAATCGAGCCCGGCCTGCTTCATGCCTTTTTCGAGTGTTCCCAGCAACTTCTGAGTGGTGCGAAAGTCGCCGTTGCGCATCTCTTCCTCAAACCAGGAGAAGCCCAGGTGCATTTTTTCGCGCCGACCTTTGAGCGCGCGGCCGTAGACCATCACTTCGCTGCCGGTGCAGGCGTCGATGTAGTTAATGCCCCGATCGATGCAGCGGCTGACGACATCCGCGCGGTTCTTCTGGAAGTCGGGGTTGTCGATCCCGCCGCCCGTTGGCACAACAGTATCGACTCGTTTCCAGTGTCCACCCAGGCAAATGGCGGAGATCTGCAAGCCGGTTTTGCCCAGGCGCCGGTACTCCATATCGGGGTTGAAGTTGAGGGCTTTGGCGGGCGACTCCGCTCCGTGCAAGGGGTGCGCTCCGGCGACGAGTCCGGCAGTAGCCACGGCGGTTCCGCCGATGAAATCCCTCCGGCTTATGGCGCTGGCCTGATTATTACGCTCGGTGTTCATGAATGTGGGAGAGTGTTTGCGCGATACTTCGCCGTCAGCCAGGGATTGTCAACGTATAAAAGCGTTCAAAAGTCTCCCCCGCAATCTTGAGTCGGAGCGCCGAGTTGCACTCGGCTTAGGGGCGGCCGTCGGCTCGCCAAGGCCGATTGGAAATCGGCGCTCCCACCGACGGCCAAGTGTCCGGTTAACATTGAACTTTTTAGTTCCTTCCGGAGAAGCGATTTGTTATGCAGTTGGGCTGTGCGAACAGTGCGATTAGCGGTAGTTCTACTCATGTGGGGTTGGCTGGCAACCGCCGCGGGTGCGGATTTCAAACTAACCACGGGAGAAACGCTCACCGGCGAGGCGGTGTTGCCGACGGCCAACGACCAGGGAATCCAGATCAAGGTGGGGGAAGGACAATATCAAAAGGTGGCCTGGGGTAGTTTCTCTCAGGAGGACCTCAAAAACTTCGCCAAAAACGCGAAAATCGAGCCGTTTGTGCAGCCGTTCATCGAGGTCGACCCGGAGGCGAAGATCAAGCGAACAGAAGTGGACCTCAAAGACCCGCCGCGGCTGGCTCAACCCGCGCGCAGGTCCTTGCTGGCAGCGATGTTCTCTTCAAGCCTTGGTTTTTCTCTGCTGCTTCTCGTCTACGCGGCGAATATCTACGCGGCCTACGAGGTATCGATATTCCGTGCGCAGCCGCCGGCGCTAGTGTGCGGGCTGGCGGCGATTCCCGGGCTGGGGTTCCTGGCAACCATCGCGTTTTTGTCGATGCCCACCAAGGTCAAACCGACCGAAGCGGCGGAGCAGGTGCCGACCGACGCCCCGGTAGCGCCTCCAGCGGGCGCGACGGGAGAAGAAGACCTCAACCCGATGCATGCCAACGGGGCGGTCCACCCGACGGCGCTGAAGCTGGCCGCCTCGGAGCCTGAGAAACCGAAATCCGCAACGCCGGAGACGGTGGTGTTTCAACGGGGCCAGTACACGTTCAATCGCCGCTTTTTTGAGACCAGGTTCGCCGGGTTCTTTGGCGTGGTGCGGCGTGACGCGGAGAAAGATCTGCTGCTGGTGGTCAAATCCAGCCGGGGAGAATACACATCGCAACGCATCAGCCGGATCGCAGCGAACGACCTCCATCTGCAAATCCAGCGGGGGCACGCCACCGAGGAAGTGCTGGTCCCGTTCCAGGAGATTCAGGAGATCCGCCTGAAGCACAAGGATTCGTAGACGGGAACCTACGGATTGGCCAGACGGTCAAGCCGGCGGCGTTTGAAAGACTCCGCAGAGTGGACCACATTCGAAGCATATGCAGCAGCAATTCGGAACGTTCACGGCGAGCGAGCTTTACTGCCCCAAATGCAGGACCGCGCAGCCGGTCAGGGAGCGTCTGCTCCTGGTGCTGCCAACAGGAGAGCTGCACGAATACCTTTGCTCGCGTTGCGCCTCTTCGCTCGGTGAGCGGACGGTTACCGGCGGGCCCGCGGCCGCTGCCCCGATGGCGCGGCAGCGCAGCACGCAGCCTCGCAAGTTGCTACGGTGACGACGGCGTAGAGGCTGCTGGTGGCGGAGACGCCGAATGAATTTAACGCAGCCATGAAAGACCATGCCGCTATGCCCCATCCTTACCCCTCAACCCTGCCCCGCC
>DATDCV010000155.1:0-3011 GCA_036524155.1 Verrucomicrobiia bacterium | reverse complement strand
GGGGGTGCTCATCGGGATGGCCAATGCCCGCGGCCATTTTTTTGTGCCGGCGCTGGGAGCGGTGGTTCTCAACGTGGTGATGATCTCGAGCGTGCTGTTTTTGGCGCCCCGGATGGGCGAAGGGCTTGAACAACAGATCATCGGACTGGCTATCGGGGTGCTGGTCGCAGGGCTAGCCCAAGCCCTTTTCCAACTGCCGAGTCTGTCGCGTGAGGGGTATCGCTATCATTGGGTGTCGCCCTGGCGGGAGCCGATCGTGCGCGAGGTCGTGCGCAAGATGCTGCCGGGATCGATCGGCGTCGCGGCTTTTCAGATCAATGTGTTGCTGACACAGTGTTTTTCGTTCTGGCTCGAGCCAACCGTGGTGGCGACGTTCAACTACGCGGTGCGGCTGATGGAACTGCCACAGGGCATGTTCGGCATCTCGTTGGCGACCTACCTGCTGCCGACGCTCTCCGGGCTGGCGGCCGAAAAGAAGTACCCGGAGTTCCGGGAGACGTTGCGGCAGGGGCTAGGGAATTTGGCGTTCGCGAACCTGATCGCGGCGGCGGTGGCGCTGGCGTTGGCGGAACCAATCGTGCGAATGCTTTTCGAGCGCGGCAAGTTCGACGCGGTGGCAACCCACCGCGTAGCGATTGCGCTCATCTGCCTGTCGCCGGGGCTGCTGATGTTCTCGATGAACAACATATTGGCACGAGCTTTCTTCGCGCTGAACGACACAACCACGCCGATGAAGATCAGCGTGTTTTGCCTGATGCTGAACCTGGTATTTTCGGTGGTACTAGTGCAGTCGTATCGCGAAGCGGGGCTGGGGATTGCCAACACCACCACGGCAGGCTTCAACACCGGCCTGCTGCTTTACGCATTGCGGAAGAAGCTGTCGCGTCTCGACATGGCCGACCTCAGGCGCAACATCCTGGCGCTGGTAGCAGACGCAGTCCTGGCCGGCCTGGCGGCGTGGGGAGCGAACTGGTTCTGGGAGCAGCGCCTGGGGCACAACAGCCTGGCGCTGAAAGCAGGAGCAGTGCTGGTGCCGACTGCCATCGCCGGCCTGGTTTACTCGACCGTCGCGCTTTGGTTGAAAGTGCCCGCGGCGCAGGAAATAGCGGGGCTGGTAATTGGCAGGTTCAGGCGCTCGGCCCTACGGAAGCGTTGAAGTGTTAAATCGTTAAAACGTTAAAACGTGGAAGCGTTAAAACGGTGGGGCGTTGAAACGGTGGAAGTCCAACGCAGTGGAGCAAAACGAGGGAAAGTGGTTGCGACGTAAGCAGGCGGGAACAGTAAACAAGGATGCAAGCCGCTCCGCTGCTCGGCTACTTTTCACCACCTCCCCACCTCCCTGCTTCTCCACTTCAACGGTTCAACGCTCCAACGCTTCAACGTGTTAACGCTTCACCGCCCTCCACCGCACAACGACTTCGTCAATCATGTGATCCACCATGGCGCTGAGGTTTTGCCGGTCCGGATGAGCGCGCAACCAGGCAACGGATTCGCGGACGCCGACGCGGAACGGCTTTTGGCATGTGAGCTCCGGCACGAAGCGTTTGATTTTTGCGTTATCAAATACCCCCGGGTGCACCTTGTCTCCTTTGAGCGTGCCGGTCATGTGCGGCGCCACTTCGCAAATGAAGTCGGTGGGAATGTTCACGATGTCCGGCGAGACCGCCCCCACTGCGTCGGCGATTTCGGCGGCTATCTGTCTCCAGGTCAGCACTTCGTCGCTCGTGATGTGGAAGGCTTCCCCGATGGTGTCCGCTCGGCCGAGCAAGCCGACAAGCCCGACGGCAAAGTCGCTGGCCGCGGTCAGAGTCCATGGATTCTGGCCATCGTCGGGCACGTAAACGGGTTTTCGGTGTTCGAGGCGCGCGGCATAGGTGTAGCTCGCACTGGAAGCCGGGTTGGGCACCCACAGTTTCGAGTAAGTATGTGAGGGGCGCACGATGGTCACCGGAAACGCATCATCCCGGTGTCGTTCCAGTAACCACTGCTCACAGACGAGTTTTTTTTGCGCGTAATCCCACCACGCATTGCCCAGCGGACTCTCTTCGGTAATGGGCAATGAGGCAGGCTTGGCGTACACGGAAGCGGAACTGATGAAAACATATTGCCGCAGTTTGCCAACGAAGAGCTGGTAATCGATCTGCACCTCCGCCACGTCGTAACCGAGAAAGTTCAGCACGACATCCGGCTGGATCCCCTCGAGCGCCGCCCGCATCCCGGCGATGTCCCTGCGGTCGGCTTGGACTGCCTTGTATTGGGCCGGCACCATGGAGCGGCCGCGGCTCAGCACGTAAATGTCGTGGCCGCGCCGATACGCGAGGTCAGCGCATTCCGACGAGATGTTGCCGGTTCCGCCAATAAAAAGCAGCCTCATAGCGATTCAAGGTGGCCCGGGTTGGACCCTGGGAACAGCAAAATCATAGTTCTCGACGCGACGCTCGTGAATGGCTGCGAACTAAAGTCCGTGGGCCGTCCGTCCACCGTCCTTTTTGCGTCGATTTTTTTTCATCTGGCCAGCCGGGGGTCCGCGGCTAAACTCGCCTCATGAACAAAGTGCGTTTGGGACTAATCGGTCTGGGGAACATCGGACAGCACCATGCCACCTACCTTTCGGCCGGCAAAATCAGCCGCGCTGAACTGGTGGCGGTTTGTGACGCGGTGCCTGCAAAACTGGAGAAGCACAAGCCGCTGAAAACATTTTCGGATCCCGAAGAACTGTTCCGCTCGGGGTTGGTGGATGCGGTGATCATCGCCACGCCGCATTACCAGCACACGACGCTGGGCATCGCCGCTCTCGGCCGCGGCCTGCATGTCATGTGCGAAAAGCCCATCTCCGCCCACAAGGCCGACGCCGAACGGTTGATCGCGGCGCACCAGCGGAACCAGAAGCTCGTATTTGCCGGGATGTTCCAACTCCGCGCCGAACCGCGTTATCAGAAGATCCAAGAACTCATCAAGGCGGGCGAACTCGGCCAGATTGTGCGCATGAGCTGGATCATGACCGACTGGTT
>DATDCV010000154.1:0-39281 GCA_036524155.1 Verrucomicrobiia bacterium | reverse complement strand
GTGCCCGCGTGATTATATCGAATTTTGACGGTGGCCTCAAACTGCCCCGGCGGGGCGCCGAACGGGATCCAGTTGCAGCGCTCCACGATAAACTCGCCACGATCAAGCGTCGCGGGGTCAGCGCCAACCACAACGCGGTTGGCGGCGGCATCCAGCGAAAGGACATAGAGTGGTTTGGAGGCTGAGATGCCGAGTCCTTTGCGCTGGCCGACGGTATAGAATTCGATGCCTTCGTGATAACCGAGAACCTTTCCGTGTTCGTCCACAATTTCGCCTCGGTGTGATTCCACGAGCTTGGCGTCGCGAAGGAATTTGCCGTAGTCGTTATCGGGAACGAAGCAAATCTCCATGCTCTCCGTCTTATCCGCCGTCTTCAATCGACAATGCCTGGCGAGGTCCCTGGTAGCGGTCTTGGTTTTCTCCCCCAAAGGAAACAGAGCTCGCGCCAACTGATCCTGCCGCAGCGAGAACAGGAAATAACTCTGGTCCTTGCACGAGTCGCGGCCACGCTTGAGCAGCATGCGGCGTTCAGTGGGATCTATTTCCAGCCGGGCAAAGTGTCCGGTGGCGATATACTGCGCGCCCAGTTGGTCGGCACGCTGAATGAGCCGGCCGAACTTGAGGTTCTGGTTGCACATCACGCAGGGGTTGGGGGTGCGGCCTGCCTTGTACTCCTCAGCGAAATACTTGATAACATGGCGATGAAACTCCGCCGCTTCATCGATCAGGTAATACGGAATTCCAAGCCGGTGGCAGACAGCCCGCGCGTCGGCTACCGCCTGGGGGCCGCAGCATTTGTCCTCAGCCCGCGAAACGCAGTCCTGGGGCCACAGCTTGAGAGTGATGCCGATTACCTCGTATCCCTGGTCCAGCAAAAGGGCCGCGGTGGCGGAGGAATCAACTCCTCCGCTCAACCCGACGACTACTCGCGGTTTGGACTGCATGTTCGCCAGGCTCGGAAGATACGATGGCGACTCCCTAAAGTCCAAAGTTACGCGATCGCCAGGAACGGCACAGGAAAGCGGGCGGATTGTGGAAATGGAACGGGACCCGGTCCTCCCTCCGATGGCGAAGGGGGGGCGGAGACCTTCCGCAAGGCGGAAAAGTCCCTGCCAGGGGAGGAAATGAAGGCGTTAATAATGCGTTGACGTTTCCTCGGCACTTTCTTATTATGGCCTCCAGTCTGAGGCTGAAGCGGTTCCAAACATGATGAAGTCGCACGCACTTTTTCTGTTCGGGCCGAGATGCCCTCAGTGCATCAGGAGAGCAGCGTATGGCTAAAGGCAAAGTGAAGTGGTGGGACAACAAAAAGGGATTGGGGTTTATAGCTCAGGAAGGCGGGCAAGATGTGTTCGTCCATTACACGTCGATTCTCGGGGAGGGCTTTAAGAGTCTGCGTGAGGGCGAAGAGGTGATCTTCGAAGTGGTGGCGAGCGAGAAGGGCCCCAAAGCCGAGAACGTTCAGCGGCCTCACGCGTAGGGGCGGCGCCAGCAAACGGGTTTTCTGCGTACGGACGAGTCGCCGCGCGATGGTCTTGGGCGACCGGGCGGCGATGCAGGCCCGACGGGCGCGGGTCAGTCCTGCGAGATGAGCCCGGTCTGGAGCGCGAACCGAACGAGCCCAGGAATGTCGAAAATGCTGAGTCGCTCCATCAGCTTGGACCTGTGGTATTCGACAGTTTTGGGACTCACCTTCAGGATCAGGGCGATGGCCTTGGTGGTCTGCCCTTCCGCGATCAGTTGTAGGATTTCGCGCTGGCGATCGGTCAGCTTCTCCAATGGGCTCTTCTGGTGAGCGATCTGTTGCAGCGGGAGCTTTTGCACCAGTTTGCTGGAGATGTCACGGGCCAGGTAGATCTCCCCGGCCAGGACCCTCTTCAGGGCGGCCCCGAGCTCGGCCACGGCGGCCTTCTTGAGCAAATAGCCGGACGCGCCGGCCTTAAGCGCCTGCCAGAAATACTCTTCGTTTTGGTGAACCGACAGGATAATGACGCGGGTTTTGGGGAACTCCCTGAGTATTCGAGCGGTCGCTTCGAGGCCATTGAGCCCTTTCATGGAAATATCCATGAAGACGACCTCGGGCTGATGGGCCTTCACCAAATCAAACGCCTCGCGGCCGTCGGCGGCCTCGGCGATGATGGTGATCCCCGCAATCTTCTCTAATTCGGAGCGGATACCAGCCCGGACAATCGGGTGGTCGTCCGCCAGTATTATGCGAAGAGGTTTCTCAAGGTTCGTGTTATTCATTCGATTGCGATCTGGATTGGAGATCTCTTGTGACCAAAGGGAACCAGGCATGAACCTCGGTGCCGGCGCCGGCGACGGAAGTGAAATCGATGCCGCCTCCCGCGAGTGACGTTCGCTCCTCCATGCTCAGGAGGCCCAGGCTGGCGCCGCGGACGGCCTCATCGTGCAGCGAGTTGACGTCAAACCCAACACCATCGTCACAGACGCTGAGGTGCAGGTGGCCGTTATTGCGGCGGAGTTCGACTTTAACCAGATGCGCCCGGGCATGACGGACGACATTGGTCAGGGCCTCCTGCGCAACGCGGAAGCAGGCCGTTTCGATCAGCGGGTCGAGGCGTTCGTCAATCGGTTCGGCCTTGAACTCCGCGCGCATGCCGATGAGCGCTGCCTGGCGATGGGTGTACCACCGCAGGGCGGGTTCCAGGCCCAGGTCGTCCAACATCGACGGCCTAAGGTTGAGTGAAAGGTCGTGCACCTGCTCGAGGACGCGTTCGACTGCCTGGATGCTCTCCTCGAGCCGTTTTTGCTGCGAGGCGGCGCGGGGTGACTGGAGAGCGGCCTGGAGGTTCATTTCGGCCGCAGTCAGGCTCTGACCGATCTCGTCGTGCAGCTCGCGGGCGATGTGACGGCGTTCGGCTTCCTGGACTTCCACCAACCGATGCGAGAGCACCTGAAGCTTCTGGCTGGCGCGCTGGTGCTCTTGTTCCCGGGCTTCCAACGCCTGCGCCATTTGATCGAAGGCGTGAGTGAGTTGGCCCAGTTCGTCGTGGCTGGGCTTGAGCCCCGTGCGCACGCTCAGATCACCATAGGCCAGTTGGGCGCTCGATCGGACGAGGGCCTTTACCGGGCGGAGAACCAACAGGCTGCTACCAATCCAGCCCAGCATCAGCGCGACCCCAACCGCGATCCCCACGCCGGTAAGATTTCTTGCCAGGGCCCGATCCGTATCGGCGAAGAGGGATTTGCGCGGTGTCGCCAGAATCCCAACTACGTCCCCGGGAGCAAACCGGTTTCTGATCGGCACAAACGCGTAAATCTTCGGATCGCTCAACCGGTCAGGGCTTTCAATTACGCCGGTTACATGGGCCCAGGCGTTAGTGAGGAGCCAGGGATCGGCTATCTTCCGCCCAACCTTTTCCGAAACAAAAGCACGTGACGGCTTTTGCTTGTCTTGGCCGATTTGAGGGGGCGGATTGTAAAAGGCGATGACCTTTCCCTTTTCGTCAACCTCCGTCCACGTCGTGTCCTTGGGCAAATGGCGTGGGATTTCGGAATCGCGGCAGTACGCGTTCAGATCCAACTCCGCATAAACGACCCCAATAATGTGCTCCGAGTTGCTGCGCACCGGAAAGCCAAAATAAAGGTGCGGATTACCGCTGCGGGAAGAAAACGTGACGCTGCCAACGATGAAGGTACGCCGCTCGAGCACCCGCTTAAAGAAATTGTGACCGGACAGATTCGATTCCAAGCTCGGGGCCACGCTCGCCACCACATCGCCGCTAATAGTGAGCAAACCCAGGTTGGCATATCTGGCGGAGGTCTGATGAATCCCGGCGAGGGACTGACCGGCGTTTTCGGCGTCGAGCGACTTGACGGCTTGAAGCTCGGAAACCGCCAGGAGGAGTTGTCGTGTCGTATCCACAATTTCCTTCTCCTCTTTGCGGGCGATCTGCGAGATGTTTCGCACCTCCGACCGCCAGGCGTCCTGCGCTCGGCGACGATCGTCCCACGCCCCGTGCAGCATCAGGGCCACCAGCGGCGCACAGGCCAGCAGCATCATCAGGAGCAACCGAAGCCGCAATCCTGAGATTACTTGTCTGACGAGACTTAGAAAGCCGGTCATCCGCTCAGGTTACCACAGCGGGGGATCTCAACAAAAGCCTGTTTCCTGTCCACGTGATTGTTGTTGCATCAGGTTCTCTTTACATCTAAGCGCCGTTGCCACGCTCTGGTTGTTACTCAAAGTCCGACAATTTCGCTCAGATGCAAGTGCCCATCGCTATTTGGTGCCGGGAAGACCGGACGCCCCGCTCGGGAGGACGAGGGAACTGCGGCCTGCGGGGGCGGGTTTCCTTATTCCTGTTTGAGGCGAAAAAGCCGCAGTGGCTGGGTCGTATCAACACGGAGGCTTTGGAGGACGTTCGTCTGCTTGTACGTAATGGCCGTGGACCATGCCGCCGGCAGAAGCAGGTTGGAGGAGGACTGCAGGGTGTAATTGGTGCCGATCTTGCCATAGGTCAGGATGCTCCCGGCGGACCCGGTTCCCCCCCATTCCAACAACGGCTGATCTTTCACGACGGCCAGGCGGGCCTTTTGCGAGGTGCAATATGCGTAGGTCGCGCCCGTGGGCTTCCGGCCGCTCACGTTCGTCACTTCGAGCTTCACGAAGGCCGAGGGCTGGCTGCTCAGGGCAAGGAAAGTCAGTTGCGCCACCACGTTCGATCCGGTCATGACACGATTAGGATCCGAGCTGATCTTGACCAACAGGCTGGTCCCCTGGGATGTGATCGAGCCGGAAACCTTGCTCGACGCCGGGATCGTCAGCGTTGGCGTGCCAAAAAGGTTGTTCGGCCAGGAGAGGTTGAACGAGAGATTCGTTGCTCCCTCACTGGACGAAACACAAATTGGCAAACTCGCGGTCTGCCCTGCCTCAACCGCCGAAGAAATGGGCGAAACCTCCAGATAATCCAGGACAGTGACCAGCGCCGCTTGATTGGTGCTGAGCGCGGGCTTGGTGGTGTCATTGACGTGAATGATGATGAGATTGGTTGTCGAAGCGTAGGCGCTGGTTGGGGTCCAGGTGAAGATCGGGACGCCCCGCCTGTTGATGATGGCGGCGCCGGCCGGCGCGGCGGCGTCCAGCGAGTAAGTCAACGCGTCGCCGTTAGGGTTGGGTGGATAAAGCGCAAACCGAAAAGTTTGTTTCGGCACAATGGTGGTATTGGTGAGGATCGCTCCGGCGGAAACCACCTGGTTCACTGTGACGTTGAAGCTGCGGGTGGTGGTCGCGTTCGCGGTTTGCCCGTCGCTCGCCACGACCGTGATCAGGGCGGAACCGGAGGCGGTAGCAATGGGGGTGAAAGCCAGCGTTCCGCTGGTATTGGGGCTGGTGTAGCTCACCACCGGGTTGGGTATCAGGCTGGAGTTGCCCGAGGTCGCAGTGATGGTGACCGTTTGGTTTTCGTTCGGGTTGCCCCCCGTGATGCCTGTCAAAGGAACGATCTGCGGGCCGGAGTTTTGGTTGATGACGAGGTTGTCTATTGGGTCAAGGGTGGGTGGGTCGTTGATGGGGGTGACGGTGATTGTCAGCGTACGGATGATTGTGTTACTGACAGCGCCGCCGTCATCTACCATAACCGTCAAGGTGGCGGTACCAAAAGCGCCCGTGACGGGTGTGAGGCTGAGGCTGCCCGTGGAATTAGGACTCGTATAGTTGACGGCCGGGTTCGGGATTAGGCCGGGGTTGCTGGAAAAGGCGCTGACGGTGAGGGCTTGGATTTCGCTGGTCGAGCCAGAGCCGATCCCGGTGAGCTGGATCGTCTGAAGGCCTGCGTTTTCTTTGATGACCAGGCCATCGATAGGGTCAAGCGTCGGCGGCACGTTGGGCGACACTGCGGGAGGCGCGTAGGCGATTTCGACGGAGAAGTCGCTCTCGAGACCGACGGCATTATAGGTGGTCGCGGCAAAATAATAAGTCGTTCCGCTGACCAGATTTGAGATGGTGGCGAAATTGGTATTACCTGCGCTCACGGTGCTGTTGTAGGCGCGGGAATTCGTACCGTAGTACACATTGTAGCCTGCCGCTGTTGGGTCCGTACTGTAATCCCAGGCCAGCGTCAAATTTACACCGTGTGCGGGATTGCTACCGGGTATAGTCAGCCCCCACACCACAAAAACCGTCCGAGCCGCGCGTCTCAGCCACACCACCCCTGCTGAACACATCATCATTCGGAAGGCGGTATGCATAAGTTTTGCCAACGGACATGGCAACTCGACGAAAAGCACAGTTTCTTGAGGCTTTTGGGGGCTCAAATCGAAAACGGACGAGCTGAGCCCGCCGCTATGCCACTCGACAGTCGGTTTTAGTACAGGGCTGTAAAGAATTTGGCTTACCCATCTTGACACCGATTAGCCGGCGTCGAATTCTCTTCGCGTGTCGAAAGTGCTTTGGTACGTGGTCCACACAAAACCCCGTTGCGAAAAGAAACTGGCTGCGTGGTGTGCGCGCGGGGGCACCTCGGTCACACTGCCTTGTTACGAGTCTGTCCATAAATACCGCAGAAAGACGGTGGTGTTCCGCAAGCCGTTGTTCCCGGGGTATGTGTTCTTGGAGCTTGAGCCCGGGGGCAAGGAAATCATCCAGCGACATGATCATGTTGCGAATGTGCTTGACGTCTTTGACCAGGAGACATTCGCGCGCCAGTTGGAGGGCATCCTCCGTGCATTGGACTCGCGCCTGGATGTCCGGCTGGCTCCTTCCGTCGGCGAAGGGATGCTTGTGCGCATCAAGTCCGGGCCGTTGCAGGGTTTGGAGGGGTGGGTCGAGCGTCGTTTTGGCATGAGTACGGTTTTGTTGCGCTTGGATTTCATCAACCAGGCGGCCGCGGTAAGGATCGAAGCCGATCAACTCGAGCTGATTTGACTGTCCTGAACGGTTACAGAAACGTCCCGGCCGAAGGCGAAAGCCTGCGTTTGCGTCTACACGCTTAATTGGGGATAAATACCAACGCGAAGGCATAGATCGTGCTCCTTTTCTGGCATGTTCTTGGCCTTGGCCGTCTGGGTTCTTTTTTCGCTGGCCTTCTGCGTTGGCTTTGCTTGCGCCGCCGCTCGCCCGCAACCGCGGCTAGACCCGGCGAATTCGGGACGCCTGGCTGTTCCCACCGCCATGAGCTCTGCAGGTCGAGCCTGCTCCGCTCCCGCTCCGACGGGTTCCAGCTTGTTCGCAACGGCAGCAACCTGACGCCACAGGCGGTGCTTGGAGACGGAAAGGCTTCAGTGAGGCGCTCCCGAACCGTAACTTTTTGGCTGGCTTAGGCGTCTAATTATGGTTCCTTAGTGCTGAAGGCCGGTAGAGCGGCCTTCAAAATAGAACCAACAAACATCGCAATACTTATGCAACCCAAGAACTCCGTTAGCTCAATCCTCAAATTAGGCCTTTGCGCCGTTTTCGCACTGGGCTTTTTGGGCGCAGCTCAAGCCCAAGAAAAGAAAGCCGATCCCACCGGCACATGGACCTGGATGCGCCCCGGTCGCCAAGGTGGCGCAGAGGTGAAGATGACTCTCAAGCTGAAGGCTGAGGGCGAAAAACTCACGGGTAAACTGACGTCCCCGGGGCGCCAGGGTGGCGACCCGGTTGAACTGGAAATCAAGGATGGCAAAGTCAAGGGAGACGAAGTCTCATTCACCGTGACCCGCGAGTTTAATGGCAACACCTTCAAACAGAAGTACAACGGGAAGGTCGCCGCCGACTCCATCAAGGGCAAAATCGAATTTGAGCGCGACGGTCAGGCTCAATCGCGCGACTGGGAAGCCAAGCGGGACACGGAGAAGAAGTAAGCGCCTGATTCAATCAAACGAGAATCTACAAAGAGAGGGATGCGTGATGCGCATCCCTTTTTTTCTTGCCGGTGACACCGCCGGGCTGGTCAGTCCTGATTCTCAGGAAATGGGGCAAGCAAAACCCCGCGATCCGATGAAATGTGTAGCGGAGGGCTTCTCTCCCCGGCCTTCCTCGCTTTTTCGCGGATTTGCGGAATGAAGAATAACCACTCGGAGGGTGGGGTCATCAGCCCTGAAGCGGCGTTTTATAAAACTCGGTCAAAGCGCGTGCGTCGGGTTGGTGCGGTTTGGGCCCGGGAGTATGTAGCCAGGATTCCGGGGTTTGACAACCAGAGGCGCATCGGTTGAATGCGTGCATGAAGTCTATACCGGACCTTTGGTGCCCCGCTCTGACCTTGATCTGCGTCACGTTGGTGGCGGCGTCGGGTGCGGCGTACGCTGCTGAACTGGCCCCGCGACAAGTCGATGTCTTCACATCTGGCGAGGAGGGCTATCATACCTTCCGCATTCCGTCGGTGGTCGTAACGGCGAAGGGGACGGTGCTGGCGTTTTGCGAGGGGCGAAAGCACGCAGCCGGGGATTCGGGCGACATCGACCTGGTGCTGAAACGCAGCGGCGACGGCGGCAACACCTGGACTCCTCTGCAGGTGGTTTGGGACGATGGCGCAAATACGTGCGGGAACCCGTGCACCGTGGTGGACATGGACACCGGGACGATCTGGATCTTGCTCACGTGGAACCGGGGAGATGATACCGAGGGGCGCATCATCGCCCGGACCAGCCGGGACACACGCCGCGTGTTCGTCTCCCGCTCGACTGACGAAGGTGCCACGTGGAGCCGTCCGAAACAGATCACCGCCAGCACAAAACTCACGAACTGGACATGGTATGCGACGGGTCCGGGGGCTGGGATCCAAATTGAGCGCGGCCCGAACAAAGGCAGACTGGTAATTCCCTGCGACCACATCGAGGCGGATACGAAACGTTACTTTTCGCACGCGGTGTTCTCGGATGACCACGGTCGGACGTGGCAATTGGGAGGCAAAACGCCGCAAGACCAGGTCAACGAGTGCGAGGTGGTCGAACTGACCGGCCACCGCCTGCTGCTGAACATGCGAAACTACGACCGCTCTGAGCGGACACGCCAGGTCGCCATCAGCCGCGATGATGGAATGACCTGGACAGAACAGCGCCACGCAACCGACCTCATCGAGCCAATCTGCCAGGCAAGTATTCGCCGCTATTCGTGGCCCGAGAAGGGCGCACAGGGCATCATTTTGTTCTCGAACCCCGCGAGCGCCAAGCGCGAGAAAATGACGGTTCGGCTTTCTTACGATGAAGGCGCCACGTGGCCCTGCGCGCGGGAGCTCTGGGCAGGACCTGCAGCCTACTCCTGCCTCGCCGTTCTGCCGGCAAAGGCTGCCGGCTGCCTGTATGAGCGGGGCGGCAAGGGGCCTTACGAGGCTATCGTGTTTGCGCGGTTTCCGATCGAGTGGCTGACCGCAGCAAAATAACTTCAGCTCGGGAAAATCTCCGGCGAAACGCAAGCAAACCGGGATCTCCCTCTCAGGCCTTTGGTCTTTCCCCAAATAGCGCAGTGCCAATCCGAACCATCGTCGCGCCTTCCTCGACGGCGACCTCGAAGTCGTGGCTCATGCCCATGCTCAGGTGGGGCAGGGGAGCGCCCAGGAGTTTTTCGCATTGCTCCTTTAACTCGCGCAGCTTGCGAAAGACCGGCCGGGCTTTGTCGGGCAGCGGCGTCCATGGGGGGATGGTCATGAGGCCGTGGATTTCGAGTCGGGGCAACGCGTTGAGGCGCTCGAAGTCCATGAGCAGTTGTTCAGGTTTATAGCCGAACTTGCTGGCCTCGCCGACGATGTTGACTTCGAGGAAAATCGGGAGTGTTTTGGCGGCCTGCTCCGCCCGGCGGCTGATCTCCTCGGCGAGGCGGAGACTGTCAACGGACTGGATCATTTCGAATAATTCGACCGCATCACGGCACTTGTTGGTCTGGAGATGTCCAATCATGTGCCAGTGCAGCCGGCCCGAGCAGAGGGGAATCTTCGCCTTGCCCTCCTGAACTTTGCTTTCGCCGAACAAAGACAGACCCAGGCGCGCCGCCTCGTTCACCACTTCAGGGGGTTGCGTCTTCGTGACGGCGACCAGGAGCACAGATGTGGGGTTGCGGCCTGCGCGAGCGCAGGCCGCGGCGATTCGCTCCTGAATGTTTTGGAGATTCTCAGCAAGGTCCACGGGGCTACGATAACTGGAACGCGCGCGGGAGAATAGGCTAAACCCGAGCGCCGAAGGCCGAAGGCCTAAAAGCCTTGCTACTGGCCCTGATCCTTGGTGGAGTGTGCCAACATCCGCTATGCAAAGACCGCGCTTGAGCCTCTGGCAAGTCTGGAACATGAGCTTCGGCTTTTTCGGCATCCAGTTTGGCTGGGGGCTGCAGATGGCCAACATGAGCGCCATCTACCAGTACCTGGGCGCCAGGGAATCCGACATCGCATTTCTGTGGCTGGCGGCGCCACTCACCGGGTTGCTGGTGCAGCCGATCGTCGGGTATGTGAGCGATCGCACCTGGTGCGGCCTGGGGCGGCGGCGGCCTTACTTTTTGACCGGCGCGCTGCTCGCGAGCCTGGCGCTCATCGCGATGCCCAACGCCGGTGTGATTTGGATGGCCGCGGGTTTATTATGGATTCTCGACGCCAGCATCAACATCACCATGGAGCCGTTCCGGGCCTTCGTGGGTGACTTGCTGCCCAAGGAACAACGCAAAAGCGGGTTTGCGATGCAGAGCCTCCTGATCGGCTTGGGCGCGGTGTTGTCTTCGGCCCTGCCCTACGTGCTGACCAACTGGTTCGGCGTGGCTGGCCACGCGGGCCAGAGCGCGATTCCCCGCACGGTCCAATGGTCGTTCTATATCGGTTCGGGCGTCTTCCTGATCGCGGTGTTCTATACGATCGCTACGACCCCGGAATACCCTCCGGAGGACGCCGCGGCCTTTCAGAAGATGAAAGCGGCATCGGCCGGCGTGGGCAACGCCCTCCGCGAGATCTTTCGGGGCATTGGTTCGATGCCGCGGGCCATGCGACAGCTTGCGGTGGTTCAGTTCTTCACCTGGTTTGCCCTCTTTTGCATGTGGATTTACTTCGTCCCGGCGGTGGCGACGAAGGTTTTCGGCGGCACGCCCGGTTCGCCCCAATACCAGCGAGGTAACGAGTGGGGCGGAGTCTGTTTTTCGGTTTATAACGGGACGGCGTTCGTATTCGCGTTCGGGCTGCTCGCGCTGGTCCGAAAATTTTCGGCACGCGCGATTCACCGCGCCTGCCTGCTGTGCGGCGGATTGGGTTTGGTCCTGGCGTGTGTTCTCCACCAGCCAAATCTGCTGATCGTGTCCATGGTGCTCGTTGGTGTCGCCTGGGCCAGCATTCTCTCGATGCCTTATGCCATGCTCGCCAACGCCATCCCGCCCGAAAAGATGGGTTTCTACATGGGGGTCTTCAACTTCTTCATCGTGATCCCCCAGATCCTGGCTTCCCTCGGACTTGGCACCGTCATGAGAGTGATGTTAGGCGATAACCCGATGAACGCGGTGCTGCTCGGGGGCTGCTCGATGGTCGCCGCCGCCCTGTGCGTGGGCTTTGTCCAAAAGGAGGTTGACCCGCCAACCGAGCCGGTTCCGGTCGATCGCCTCGACCAAACCGTCGTCAATTAAGAGCTGCGCCCGTGTAAGATCCGTGTTCTGAACATCCTACGCGAGATTCATCTTTTGTATTGCCAAAACTTATCGGGCGGACAGAATACGGCCCAGCAATAGCGCGTCTAAGTTTGGTGAATAACTGCGGAAAGCCGCTTGCGTTCGAGAGAATCACAAACGAGCTTTTCGGCTGGGGGCGAGGAAACCTCGCATCAGCCGGGAGAGACAAACGATAGTCACAGTATAGAGACGAAGTACCTTAACGAAAACGAGACGATCAAACGTATGAAGAAACTCATTGTGCTGGGTGTGGCGCTGCTGATGGCGGGCGCCGTGTCGGTTCGCGCGGCGGATGCCAAGGAGACTTACGACAAAGATTGCGCCAAGTGCCACGGCGCCGATGGCAAGGGCAAGACCAAAATGGGCGAAAAACTGGGGGTCAAGGATTACACCGATGCCAAGGTGCAGGCCGAGATGAAGGACGAAGAGATGGTTAAAGCCATCAAGGAAGGGGTCAAAGAAAAGGGCGGCGACAAGTCCAAAATGAAGGCGTTTGCCGACCTGAGCGACGAGGAGGTAAAGGCGCTGGTGGCCTACGTCCGGGCGTTCAAGAAGTAACGGGCGCAACAGGACTTTGTTCCGCAAGGGGGGGAGCCTCGAAGGCTCCCCCTTTTTTGTTGTCCATCAGCAAAATAGTTTGATTGGCGATGGGTGAGAACCTTGCTGCACGCGGGTTGGAGGCGCCCGCCCCATTTTCGGCAATTGCCCCAGGCAACTGGCGGCACGGGCTATTCTGCACGCCACCCGGTTTCGTTAAATAAGATATTATAATTATCAATGACCTCTTTGCTAACAAAACTCTTTTCAGTCACACTGATAGCAAAAAATGGTCATTAATCAGCAAGGGACGGCAAGCTGGCGTGACGGGTGTGCCGCTATTGTCCTTGCAGAATAGAAACGGATTTGCACGATGAGCAGCCACAACCGGAAGCCACTTTATCATGCGTCGATTGTTTAACATGCCGCCCCAGATCCTGCGGCTGTTTCTGCTGCTGGTCGGGATCGTTTCGAGTTATGGCGTCGCGCGCTATTTCCTGACGCCGCCAACCTTTGGAGAATATGGCTGGTATCGGGGAGTGGCGCTGGCGGAGTTGCGGGCGCGGCCACTGGTGTTCGCCGGGCGGAAAGCGTGCGAGGAGTGCCACTCCGACGAGGCTACGAAACTCGCGAAATTCGCGCACAAGAATGTCTCGTGCGAAGCCTGCCATGGGCCGAGGCACGAGCATGCGCAGGACCCGGACATCAAGACGCAGGTAGTGAGTTTCAGCCATTGCCTGCGGTGCCATGAGGCCAACCCGTCGCGGCCGAAAATGCACAAGCAAATCGTGAGCAAGACCCACTACTCGGGCTCCAAATGCATCGAATGTCACGTCCCCCACGCGCCCTCGGAGGTCCCATGAAAACAAAGGTTTCGCGGCGCAGCGTGTTAGGAAGAATAGGCGCCGTCCTGGCGGGTGTGCTCAGCGCGCCGGCCGCCAAAGCGGCGAAAACCACGGTGCAGAAGTTGCTCGTCAGCACGGGCGCCTCCAAGGATTACGATCCCACCAAGCACCAGTGGCAGATGGCCATTGATATCAACAAGTGCATCGGCTGCGGCCTATGCGCAGAAGCCTGCAAGACGGAAAACCACGTTCCGGAAGGGCCCTACTACCGGACCTGGATCGAGCGATACATCATCAGGAAACCACAGGCGGGCGCGGTTGAATCCCGCGGCGATGTGCTGGTCGATTCCCCGGAAGGGGGCATGCACGGGTTTTCCGACTGCCCTGTACCCAAGGAGGAAATACTCCACTCGTTTTTCGTGCCGAAGTTATGCAACCTGTGCGCGCATTCTCCCTGTGCCCAGGTCTGCCCGGTGGGGGCGACGTTTGACACGCCCGACGGCGCGGTACTGGTGGACCCGAAATATTGCATCGGGTGCGGCTTTTGCATCCAGGCCTGTCCTTATGGCTGTCGTTTCCTGAGCCCGCTCACGCATACGGCCGAGAAATGCACGCTGTGTTATCACCGCGTCACCCGCGGCCTGATGCCGGCTTGCGTCGAAGTGTGTCCGACCCAAGCCCGGATCTTCGGCGATCTGAAGAACCCGTTGCCCGACGATCCGCTGCAAAAGTTTTTCCAGAACAACCGCGTGCAAAATCTGAAACCGCATCTGGGGACTGACCCGCGCGTCGTCTATGCCGGCATGGACAAGGAGGTAAGGTAAAATGCCTGCTGAGATTACCAACCTTGTCGCCACCGTCACCAACGTCATGGTGGAAGCCGTCCCGCATTTTGAAGGGTATGCCTATCCGAACGAGGCCACCGCGGGGCCGCTGTGGGGTGTGCTTATCGTGGTTTACCCGTATATCACGGGTTTGGTGGCGGGCGCGTTCATCATGGCCTCGCTGGTGCGGGTGTTTAAAGTCAAAGCGCTCGAGCCGGTCTACCGGCTTTCGTTGCTGACGGCCCTGGCGTTTCTTTTGTGCGCGCCGCTGCCGCTGTTGTTCCACTTGGGCCACCCGGAACGGTGCTACGAGGTGATGATGACGCCACACCTGACGTCGCCGATGGCGATTTTTGGGTTCGTGTATGCCTGGTATCTGATGGCGGTGTTGCTGCTGGAACTCTGGTTCGATTATCGCCAGGACTTCGTCGAGTGGTCAAAAACAGAGAGCGGCTTCCAAGGCATTCTGTATCGCGCGTTTATGCTTGGGGTGACGGACGAGTCGGAGAAGGCGGTCCGGCTCGACATGAAAGTCGGGTGGATCATCTCGATCATCGGCATTCCTTCGGCGTTCTTGCTGCACGGCTATGTCGGGTTCATTTTTGGTTCGATCAAGGCCAATCCCTGGTGGGGCAACGTCTTGATGCCGATCATTTTCATTATGTCGGCAATGGTGTCCGGCATCGCGTTGTGCGTGTTCAATTACATGGTGCTGAGCTGGGTCCGGCGCCGGGCGATTGACATGCGGTGTCTCGACATGATGACGATGTTTCTGTTCTACGCGCTGGTGATCGATGCGGCCATCGAGGGGTTGGACTGGATCCACCGGGTTTATTCTGCCGAAGAAGGATTCCAGGTGATGCAATGGATGGCGCGGGAGAAGCTCTTCTATACTTTGAACCTGGGCCAGGCGACGATGGGCACGCTCGTGCCGCTGCTGCTGCTGGGATCGCTGCAGTTGGTCCGGAAGAAAGTGCCGGAGCTGGCTCGGCGGCGGATGTACTTTGCCAGCGCGGTCCTGATTCTGGTGGGTGTTTTCGCGATGCGCTGGAATGTGGTGATTGGCGGGCAGCTTTTCTCGAAGAGCCTTCGCGGGGTGCTGAGCTACAAGATGGAGCTGGCCGGGATGGAAGGCTGGCTGATGGCCGGTTTCCTGATCGTGCTGCCGTTTATCATTCTGACGGTGTTCGTGAAACTGTTCCTTTCCGAGCGGTTGCCGACGAGCGGCCATTTGCCGCACGAGGACACCGGTTCCTCGCTGCCCTCCGGGTTTATTGCTCCGGCCCGAGATATCTGAAAGGCTGTGCGGTGGGTCACAGGACTCGGCTAGGCCGGCGCCAGGCGACCGGCAGGCAGGCGGCCGTAGGGCGCAGTAGGTCCGCGTCCCGCTGGCGATACGAGTGTTTTAGAGCAAAACCAGGCGACTTGCTCGAGTTCGGAGCTGGGGCGGTTCGCGAATCTGAGCCGTAGCAATGAACAACGGTGACAAGGCATCGACGGTGTTGCTGGGATTGACGATGGCGTTCCTGGCGCTCGCGATCTGTTTCGGGCTGAACGTGTGGGGACATCCCCGCAGGCTATACTCAATTCCGCTCGTCGACCCGCAATTCACCGAAACCTCCACGATTCGGAAATCGTACGCCGAGTTGATCCGCGCGAAAGCCGACCTTTCGGATTTCGATTGCTACGCGTGTCACGACAAAAAGAAGCCGCCGACGATTCGCTTTGACACGAACCAGAATATCATCATCCCCACCGAGCACGCCGATGTCGTCATGGGACACGGCCGGCACAACCGGAATAACAACTGTTTCAACTGCCACGACGAGCAGAACCTCGAGCTCCTCCAAACCCGGGATGGGCACCAGGTGAAGTTGGCGGAAAGCCCGCCGTTGTGCGGCAGTTGCCACGGCCCGACCTACCGCGATTGGGAGGCCGGCGCCCACGGCCGGACCGGCGGCTACTGGAACCGGACCGCCGGCGCGGCCAAGCGGCAAATCTGCGTCGATTGCCACAACCCGCACCTGCCGAAAATTCCGTCCCGGCAACCGGCTCCGGCGCCTCACCCGCTTCGACCGCTGGCACAGGTCTCTGATCCCAACCCGCACTGATATGAGCTCGCTCCCTGTCGATCCATCCGCCGGCTCGCCGCCGCCCATGGACCGCCGTGACTTCCTGCGCACCTCCGCGGTATTGGCTTCCGGCCTGGCCGCGCTGGCAGCCAGCCTCGCCCCGTTGCGCGAACTCGAGAATTTTCCGTCGGTGGAGCAGTTCATGCAGAAGTACTACCGCGAGATGACCCCTGACGAGATGGCAAAGGTCCTCCAGCGGATCGAGAAGGAAGTCGAGCGCCAATACGGAGTTCGCCCCCACGTGCGCGACCTCAAACCGATGGACGGGGTCGAGTTTGTGTATGCCCTGAATCTCACCCGGTGCATCGGTTGCCGCAAATGCGTTCATGCCTGCGTCGCCGAGAACAACCAGTCGCGCAATCCCGAAATCCAGTACATCCGGGTGGTTCAGTTGCCGCATGGTTCGCTCGACCTGGAGAAGGCTGACCATAACTACAACCCCGAGATGGTTCCCGAAAAGGGCTACTTCTACATGCCCGTGCAGTGCCAGCAATGCAAGAACCCGCCGTGTGTGAAAGTTTGCCCGGTGCATGCGACCTGGCAAGAGGCAGACGGAATCACGGTCATCGATTATGATTGGTGCATCGGCTGCCGCTATTGCGCCGCCGCGTGTCCCTACTGGGCGCGGCACTTCAACTTCAAGCAACCCTCGATTCCGAAGGAAAGGCTCAACCCGGAAATGGCATACCTGGGCAATCGGCCTCGGCGACAGGGCGTTATGGAAAAATGCCATTTCTGTGTGCAACGCACTCGGGCGGGCCGATACCCAGCGTGCCTGGAGGTTTGCCCCGTGGGCGCCCGCAAATTCGGCAACGTCCTCGACCCGGAGAGCGAGGTGTCCTACATCCTGCGCGCCAAGCGGGTCTTTATTCAACTCAAAGAGGAACTCGGCACCTCGCCGCGCTTTTTCTACTACTTCGACGTATGAGGCAGGCCGTTCGAAATTATCTGTCGTTCCTGTGGCGCTCGGGCCGGCTCGCGTTCGTCGGTGATTGGCGCTACTGCCTTTGGATGGGCGTCCTCACGTTCTTTTGCCTCCTGGGGCTCAACGCCTACCTCAAGCAGTTCGTCCATGGCCTTTACGTCACCGGCATGAGCGATGAGGTTTCCTGGGGCGTTTATATTGCCAACTTCACTTTTCTCGTCGGGGTGGCCGCCGCCGCTGTGATGATGGTCATCCCGGTCTATATCTATAACAACGAGGACCTGCATGACCTGGTGATCTTTGGCGAGTTGCTGGCGGTCGCCGCGATTCTGATGTGCCTGGCCTTTGTCACCGTGGACCTCGGACGCCCCGACCGTTTTTGGCACCTCATCCCCGGAATCGGCCAGTTCAACTTCCCGGCGTCGATGCTGAGCTGGGACGTGATCGTTCTCAACGGCTATTTGCTGTTGAACGTGCACATCTGTGGTTACCTGCTCTACTGTCGGTACCGGGGGCGCAAACCGGCCAAATGGTTCTACATTCCGTTCGTGTTCATCGCGATCGTCTGGGCCGTGTCGATCCACACCGTCACGGCTTTTCTCTATGTCGGCCTGGGGGGGCGCCCATTCTGGAATTCGGCCATTGTCGGGCCGCGTTTCCTCGCCTCGGCGTTCACCGCCGGCCCCGCGCTGATCATCCTCGCGCTCCAGATCATCCGGAAGGTGACCGAATACCACATCACTGACCGGGCGCTGTTGACGCTCCGAAGCATCGTTCAGGTCTCGATGCTCATAAACGTCTTCCTGCTGGCCAACGAAGTCTTCAAAGAGTTTTATTCCGGCAACCTGCACGTCGCGTCCTCCAAATACCTTTATGTCGGCCTCCACGGTTACCACGCGCTCGTCCCGTGGATCTGGGCGGCGATCTCGTTCAACCTCGTGGCGATGGTGTTGTTGGTGTTGCCGCTCTCCCGCAGCCTCAAATGGCTCAACCTGACCTGCGTGCTGTGCATCCTGGGAATCTGGATCGAGAAAGGCATGGGCCTGGTCATCCCGGGTTTCATCCCTACGCCCCTCGGCGAGATGATCGAATACCGCCCTTCGCTCAATGAAACCCTCGTTTGCTTCGGGATTTGGGCGTTCGGCTTGCTGTGCTACACGGTATTCCTGCGCATGGCCGTTCCCATCCTGCAGGGCCGCCTGTCAGCAACCAGTGAATGAAGCATGACATTAGTGAAGCTTCACACAAATCACGGATCACATTAGCCGCATACTAATCAGAATCCCGAGCCGGCACGCCAAGAAATGTTGAACCAGCCAAACAGCCGGATTTTCCGCGCATTAGAAGTGCTGTCGAATAGCGCAATAAATGTTCAGCCTTTAGCAAGATTGGAAATGCCGTGGGACGGCGTATTCCCAACATTGCTGCACGCCTGCGGCTGGTCCAGCCGCAGCGGACAAAGTGATAACCAGTATCCAGAGCACTATGAAAAAAGTACTGACGGTTAGCATCGCGCTTATGGCGGGCATGGCGATTTCAGCCAGTGCGGCCGACGCTAAAGCGCTCTATGAGAAGGATTGCGCGAAGTGCCACGGCGCGGACGGCAAAGGTGAGACCAAGATGGGCAAGAAGCTGGGCGCCAAGGACTACACCACCGCCAAGGCGCAAGAGGAGATGAAGGATGAAGCCGCTGTCAAGGCTATCAAAGAGGGCCTGAAGGATAAGGAAGGCAAAGTCCTGATGAAACCCGCCGAGGGGACGAGCGACGAGGAAATCAAAGCCCTGGTCGCCTACATGAGGAAGTTCAAGAAGTAACTCCTTCGAAAAGGCGCGGTAGTGTGCCGCGCATCTGAATGGTTGGTCGGGGTCGGTGGCCGCCAGGGCATCCCCGACCCTTGAGAATCGGTTGAATGCACGGCCGGCAGGGGCGTTTTGGCGCGTCTCCCTGCCGGGCTTCGTTTAGATAATTTTGATTGGCCCATGAGCACTGATAAACTCGAGACGGGAAATCCCCGCCCGTCCCTCCTGCGCAACTGGCTGAGTTTGACCGGCCTGGTGATCGTAATCGGCAGTTTCTTTTCCTTCTTCCTGCTGTTCCTGGTCGATACGATGGCCCACTTCTCGAATCCCTACATCGGGATTCTAACCTATTTCGTCGCGCCGTTGTTCCTGATGATCGGGCTGCTGATGACGGCGGTCGGGGCATGGCGGGAACGCAGGAAGTTAGGCCAGTCCGCCGGTTTGCTGCCCAAAATGGTGGTCGATCTCTCCCGGCCGCGCGATCGGCGCATCATGGCTATCTTTATTTGCGGCAGTCTCGTCTTCCTTCTGTTCACCGCCGTCGCTACTTATCACAGCTATCACTTTACCGAGTCGATCCAATTCTGCGGCCAGGCTTGTCATACCGTGATGAAGCCCGAGCTGGTGACTTACCAGCATGGGCCGCATGCGCGGGTTTCCTGTGTCGAGTGCCACATCGGTCCGGGCGCCACGTGGTTCGTCAAATCCAAGCTCTCCGGCACTTACCAGCTCTACGCGGTGGCGTTCGATAAATACCCCCGCCCGGTTCCGGGAACTATCAAAAACCTGCGCCCGGCCCAGGAAACGTGCGAGCAATGCCACTGGCCCAAGAAGTTTGTCGGCAACCTCGAACGCAAATACGACTATTACCTGAGCGACCCCACCAACACGCCGTTCACCGTTCGCATGCTGATGAAAGTGGGCGGTGGCGACCCGACGCACGGTCCCGTCGGCGGAATCCACTGGCATATGAATGTCGGCAATAAGGTCCAGTACTACGCCACGGATGAGAAACGACAGAAAATCCCGTGGGTGCGCATTATTGATTCCCAGGGCGTCGTGACCGAGTTTCGCAAACCTGGTTTTACCAACGCCGTTCCCCAGGATGCGATCCGGACGATGGACTGCATGGACTGCCATAACCGCCCGGCGCACATGTATTCGACCCCGAATAAGGCGGTCAACCTCGCCATGTTCCTGGGGCACATCAGCACCAACCTGCCTTCAATCAAGAGCAATGCCGTGTTTACTTTGACGTCCAGCTACACCAACGGGACCCAGGCGTTGCAGGGCATTGCGACTTACCTCGCAGCGCGGTACCCGGCGGACAAATACCCCAAGGAGCAGGGTCTGGTCCGGACGGCGATCGACTCGGTCCAGCAAATCTATACCAATAACTTCTTCCCGGAGATGAAGGCGACTTGGCAGGAATATCCGGACAACATCGGGCATAAGGACTGGCCGGGCTGCTTCCGCTGCCACGACGGCGAGCACAAAACTCCCGACGGCAAGCGGACCATCAAGGCCAACGACTGCAACGCTTGCCATGCCATCCTGGCCCAGGGCCAGGGAGACGACCTAAAAACACTCTCCCCCGACGGCCAGAAATTCAAACACCCCGGAGATGAAGTAGATGGAGGCTGCAATGATTGTCACACTGGCGGGCTGTAAGTCGAGTCGCGTGGCGGCAGCCGCGAACGTGGGCGGGCGGGAGCCGAAACCTCTCGCCGCGGCGGGGCGCCGCCAGCGGAGGCCCGCCTTTTTCCTGGTCCTGGCGTGCCTGCTCGCGGCCAGCGTCCCGACTTCGTTCGCCGCCGAAAAGAATCCCAACAGTGCCTGCCTCGAGTGCCACTCGGATAAGACCCTCTGGAAGACCAACGCCGCCGGCCAGGGCGTCTGGCTGTTCATCGACGAGGCCAAGTTTGGCATCTCGGTTCACAAGACCAACACCTGCGCGAGTTGCCATGCGGACGTTTCAGCCAAGCACCCGGACGACAACGTCGTGCCCGCTCCTGTCAACTGCGGTCTGTGCCACGAACAGCCGGCGAAGGAATACGCCACCAGCATCCACGGGGCGAGTCATAAGCTCGGCGCTTCCGGCGCGGCCAATTGCTACGACTGCCATGGCAAGCATGATATTTTGCCCGCCAAACACGCCGACTCGCCGGTCTTTAAGCTCAACCTCCCCAACACCTGCGCCACCTGCCATACCAATGCGGGGCTGACGAAGGAATACGAAATAAAGTACCCCGAGGCGGCGTCGCAATACATGGATAGTATTCATGGCCGCGCGCTGCTCAAGATGGGCCTCATTGTCGCCCCCTCGTGCAACGATTGCCATGGCGTGCACAACATCAAGCGGGCCGTCGATCGGGAGTCCCCCATCAACCAGGCCAACGTCGCCAAGACCTGCGGCAAGTGCCACGTCAAAGTCGAGGAAATCTACAACCAGAGCGTTCACGGGCAGTTGCTGATGAAAGGCGATAAACGCGGGCCCGTCTGCTCCGATTGCCATACCGCCCACCAGGTTGAAACTCCCAAGAACGGCCACTTTAAAATGGCCAGCGACGCGCGTTGCGGCCGCTGCCACCAGGACCGCCTCGAACATTATCGCGACACTTACCACGGCAAGGCCATGGCCCTCGGCAAGCCCAATGTCGCCTCCGACGTCGCCGCCTGCTACGACTGCCACGGGCATCATGACGTGCTCCCGCCCTCCAATCCCAAGTCCCGGCTCTCGCAGGCGAACGTCCTTGAAACCTGCCGCCAATGCCATCCCCAGGCGAACGCCGGCTTCACGAAGTACAAACCGCATGCGAATCCGCTGGACCGAAAGAACTATCCCATCCTGCATGCCACGTTCGTGTTCATGACCGTCCTGCTGGTCAGCGTATTTGTGTTTTTCGGCGCCCACACTGGGGCCTGGCTCTTCCGCACTGGCTGGCTCTACCTTCACGATTCCAAAACTTTCCGCGAGTCGAAGGTCAGCACCCAAACCGGCGGCGAGTGGTTTACGCGCTTTGCGCCCTTCGAGCGCTTTCTGCACTTCCTCGTCGTCACCAGTTTCCTGCTTCTCGTGCTCACCGGCATGCCTCTGAAGTTCTATTACACCGATTGGGCCAAGAATCTGTTCCACGTCATCGGCGGCGCGGAAACCGCTCGCGCCCTCCACCGGCTGGGTGCCATTGTCACCTTCCTTTATTTCGGCCTCCACGTCGCTTCCGTCCTGGGCAAATGTTGGACTGGCCGCAAGAAAATGCGCGACCCGGATACCGGCAAGCCCAGTTTCAAACGCATGTGGAAGATCGCTTTTGGCCCGGATTCCATGATCCCCACCATGCAGGACTGGCGCGATTTTGTCGCTCACAACAAGTGGTTCTTCGGCCGTGGCCCCAAACCGCAGTTTGACCGTTGGACTTATTGGGAAAAGTTCGATTATTTCGCCGTGTTTTGGGGTGTGGCCATCATCGGCACCTCCGGTCTGATCATGTGGTTTCCGACGCTTTTCACCCGGTTCCTGCCCGGCTGGTTGATTAATATCGCCCTGATTATCCACTCGGACGAGGCCTTGCTCGCCGCCGGTTTCATCTTCTCCATCCACTTCTTCAACACCCACTTCCGGATCGAGAAGTTCCCAATGGACACAGTCATCTTCTCCGGGCGTGTCTCCAAAAACGAAATGCTCCACGAGCGCCACCGCTGGTATGACCGCCTCATCTCGGAAGGCCGCCTCGATGAATCCCGCGTCCGCGACGAATGGCTCCGCTGGAAAAGCATTGCCCGCTCCTTTGGCTACTTCTTCTTCGGCCTCGGCGTCATCCTGCTCGTCTTGATCCTCTACGCCATGGCCATTCGCATCACGCACTGACGAAAGGCCCGCACGTCCGCCAAGGCCGAAGGCTGGGCCCTCCGTCTTCAGCCTTTAGCCCCTGGCCTTCCCCTCCGCCCTCATTCCGCGGTCATGGATCACTTGCGGGAGGCCAAGCCTCCGCCGCAATGGCCGCCCCCCGCAAAAATGACGAGGGCGTATCGCCTCAGTCTTGGGTCGGAGCGCCGAGTTGCACTCGGCTTACCCGCGGCCGTCGGCGCGCTTAAGCCGATTAGAAATCGGCGCTCCGACCCAAGACTGGGGGTACACGAGGGCTTACATTCCGCTTGACTTCTCTCATTAGAATTCCATAATGCACACAATAGCACCCTTTATATAACGGTCCCCGGGCCTTATGAATGCCAGGCCGAAAGTCATTGGCGGTTACATCGCGGGTTGGGTTCTCGTGATCTTCTTTGTGCTCCTTCTAACGCTGATCTTCAATTTCGTGGGAACAATCATCTGCGCCGCGCTGGCCGGCATGATGCTGGGCGCGGCGCGGCTTCGAGCGTGGCAATCCCTTGCGCTCTCGGCAGTTTTTCCCGGCGTGATTTCCACCTTCCTCCTCGTTACCAAGGCTGAGCTTCCTGCCACCCAGATCGTTTTGTTGTCGTTGATTTGCTTCGGCATCTTCTGGCTGATCTATGTTGCGGTCTGGGCCCTCGTTCGACAGGAGGCCTCGCAACCAGCGGGCAGTTCGGCGCGGCCCGCTACAGGGAGCGCGCGACCGGGCCGCGAGCGCGGCCTTGCCCTGATGCGCCAGGCCGCGCCGGGGTCTGTCCCTCTGCCCGGGCAAACCGCAGAAACCGTTCTAGCGGATTCAACCGAGCTGACCTTGGAAGTGCTTCAGGGAGACTGGTTTGCCAGAAACTCGAATCCGGCCCCTTCCGACGGTCAGAAGGCAATTGTAATCAGCAAGAATACGCTCGTTCTGAGCCTCACCGATGCGAATGGCCGCGTTTGTTCACGTTCGAAAGCGTATTTAAGGCTCTGCCCCGGCTCCGTGCTGGCCCTCGATGACCATACCGGGCCCGTGGACCTGGATCCGGAAGCCCAGGTGAGCATCTGATTCCTCGCTCGCCATTATCGCGCCCAAAACGCCGAACCCCCGCGCAAAAAATGCGAAACAATCGCCAACGCATGTAAAGCATCGTTTATGTTGCGCTGCGATCCTTATTAGTATGGATTGCAGAACAAGAGTCCTCCTTCGAGCCGGCGTCCTGCTCATCGTCACCCTGGGTACGTGGGCCGGCTTCGCCGCCGATGAAATAAAGAACAGTGCCTGCCTCGAATGCCATTCGGACAAGACGCTGTTCAAGACCAACGCCGCCGGCAAGGGGATCTCGATGTTCGTGGACGAGGCCAAGCTCCAGGCGTCGGTTCACAAGACCAACACTTGCGCCAGTTGCCACGTCGACATCACCTCCAAGCACCCGGACGACAACGTCGCTGCGCAACCGCCGAATTGCGGCCGGTGTCACGAGAAACAATCTGAAAGCTACGGCGGCAGCGTGCATGGGCTGGCGTTGACCAGCGGCCGCAAAGACTCCGCCACGTGCAGTGACTGCCACGATGGCCACACGATTGTGCCGCCCACCTCTCCCGAGTCGCCTCTCCATTTTTCACGGCTCGCCGAGACGTGCGGTGTCTGCCATGACCAGGCCGCCAAAGACGTCGAGGAAAGCGTGCACGGCAAGGCCGTCGCCCGCGGGCATCGCGAGGCGCCGACGTGCACCGATTGCCATTCCGAGCACAAAATCATGGCGCTCAAATCGAGTTCTTCGCTTCAAATCTCGGCTGATGTCTGCAGCAACTGCCACGCCTCCGAACGTCTCAATACAAAATACAATCTGCCGCCGGACCGGGTGAAGACCTTCTTCGAGAGCTACCATGGGTTGGCGGCGCAGTATGGTTCAACCCTCGCGGCGAACTGCGCGAGTTGCCACGGCGTCCACAAAATCCTGCCGTCTACCGACCCCGCCTCGACGATCTACAAAACCAACCTGGTGGTGACCTGCGGCAAGTGTCATCCCGGGGCGACAGATAACTTCGCCCAGAGTAAGGTTCACCTCGATGCCGCCACCGCGAGCGCTCAAGACGGTATCGGCACCAAGATCAATTATTGGGTGCGCCGCATATACCTGGTGCTGATTGTCGGCACGATCGGCTTCATGCTCCTCCACAATGGGCTGCTTTTTGCCAAGAAGGTCCTCGCGCGCTACCGCGCCGCCGACCTGACGGTGTTGCGCATGGGCCTCAGCCAGCGCCTGCAGCATCTCACCCTCGCCGTCAGTTTCATCGTTCTTGCCGTCACAGGGTTTGCCTTGAAGTTTCCTGAGTCGTGGATCGCGAAAGTTCTCGGCTCGAACGAATTCTTGCGCCGCTGGAGCCACCGCATCGCGGGCGTCGTGCTGCTCCTGGTGGGCGTTTACCACTTGTATTACATTCTTTTCCGTAAAGAAGGCCGAAAGCTGGTAAACGATCTGTTGCCAAAGCCCAAAGACGCCCGGGACCTGGCCGAAAATGCGCGTTATTTGGCCGGCGTGGGCACCGAGAAGGCCCGCATCGGCCGCTTCGGTTACGCGGAGAAAATGGAGTACTGGGCCGTGGTCTGGGGCACCATCATCATGGGTGTCACGGGCCTAATGATCTGGTTCAAAATGGATGTCACGCGCTTCCTTCCCCGCTGGGCGGTGGACGTTTCACTGACGATCCATTACTACGAAGCTATCCTGGCCTGTCTCGCGATCATAGTTTGGCACTTCTACCACGTCATCTTCGACCCCGACATTTATCCGCTGAATTGGGCAGTTTGGAACGGCAAGGTTTCCAAGCACTGGCACGAAGATGAACACCCGCTCGAGATTTGTGAGTCCTGCGCCGCTCCGCAAGAACCTCCACCCGCGGTCAAGAAGGAAGCTGAGGAGCCCGAACCCTCGCTAAAATAGGCCGGCAGCCCGGCTGAGAGTAAGTTGGCGCACGCTCGAGAAGGACACTCGCAACGCCCACGTTGAGGCTAGACGCCGGCCGGGGCAAGGGACCTCATGCCGTCGGGCACGCCAATCTTCAGTCGAGCGGTTCGTGTTTTATGCCCCGCGCCTCACGGCAGTTCTTTTATCCGGATGTTCCGGAAACTGACCGTTCCATGATCCCCTTGGAGAAAGATTGGTCCGGGCTCGTTCACTTTGTTGTCGATTTCGCTGCCGGTCGCCCGATCGCACTTCACGTTATCGTGGATCTTCACGCCGTTCATGGTCACGGTGATGCGGTCGCCGATCATGGTTGCTTCAACGGTCTGCCATTCGCCGGCGGGCTTGGTCACAAATTTATCCGGGGCTTTGAAATTGTAGATGGCGCCGTTCCCGCCCAGGCTCAGTTTCCCGTCCGGGCTGTAATCTCCCAGAATCTGAATCTCGTGCCTGCCCCGCAGATAAAAGCCGCTGTTTGAATGCTCGGGCGTCATGTAATCGAACCTCACGGTGAAGTTCCAGAATTTCTTTTCCGTCACGAGGTCGGTGCCGTGGACGTTTTTTGCGACCGTGTTCTTCAGCACGCCCCCGGGCAGCACGCTCCAGGAGTTATGGCCATTAGGGTTCCGCAACCGCCAACCCGTGAGATCCTTGCCGTTGAAGAGCGGCACGAATCCTTCTTCGTCGGCGGCATAGACCAGGGAGCCAACGCTGAGAGTGGCGACCGTGAGCAGGGCAATGAGTTTCTTCATAATCGGTTGTCAAGTACGGCTTAGGCTTACCCAAAGCTGCGCCAAACGCCAGGAAATTAGGAAAAGTGGCGAGAGGCCGACCAATGTCCACGCTTTGGTTTCAAACTCCAGGCTTCACGTTTCACGCATCACGCTTCACGGTTATTGCGCGCTAGCCCGCCACCTGACCATGTAACCTGAAGCCTAAAAGCGCCCGACCCAGCACAGTTCCACCGCAGACACGTACAGGTTCTTCGCTGAGACGTCCTCGCCGAACCTGGCCAGAAAGACGCTCTTCTTCCCACCGTCCTCCCATTTCAGCCTTAGCAGCGGTTCCGAAACTCTTGAAGACTGGTTCACCGCGACGGTGAAGATGGTGCCCCGTGTTCGCGGAGTGTACCAAAGCGCCTCACCGCAGGAACCTGTCGGGCATGATTCCAACGAAGCCGTTTTGACCGAGATGTAATCCCCCGCGGAAAATCGGTAGCCGTCCTCGGCCCTTGTCAGTTCGAGGGGAACGACGCGCGCTTGCAGGTGAGCGTTCCCATCGCCCATTCCAGCCGACTTCGCCCACTCCACGAGCGCAGCTTGCTGCGCGGCAGTTGCAGTTTTCGGCAGGTACAGCACACCTCGGCCCGGACTGGAATCAGCCGCGGCGAGATTGTCCGGCGACGCCTGCAGCAGGGCGAGGTGCAACCCGGCGAGCGGGGTACCGGCAACCTCCCCGTCGCGAAACGTCCAAACGCGCAGCATGTAGCGCCCTCCCTGGGTCGCTTCGCTCGAAACAATGCAGCCGCCCGCGTACAGTTCGCAGGAGTGCAGTTCCAGCACCGAACCACGCGGCTGGCCGCCCGCCTGGGCGGAGCTGTGCAGCAAAGCCGTCGCACCAACCAAAAGAAGAGCTACTTTCTTCATATAAATATCGTAATAATGCCACGGATACATACACCACCTTTTCGCGGTTTGCCACTGGTGAAAACGCGACCCTGCTGAATGCGTCCCTGCCGGCGCGCGGACTTCAGTCCGCAGCAACACCCATCAACGCGATCGTCTCGGGATCCGTGTGCCGCGACAGGCGGACCCTCCCGCTCATGGGAAGGGCGTCCTGATCGGCAGGGCGGCTAAGGATGACGGAGCCGGAAAAATTCGGCTGGAGTGTTGGCGCTACTAGTCGGGAAGGTCATTTGTGAGCGGGTGAGCGAGTCTGGGACGTCGCCCCAGGCGGCCGGGTTAGCCAGGCCGAGGTTGTTGGTCTGAAGGATCCAGCCGACATAGGCCGGGGGCCAGGAGACGGTGATTTGCGAGGCGATGAGCGAGGCGGAAATATTCGAGCCGGCGGAAGGCACCGGAGTAGCGCTGATCTCGGGAGATGGCGCGCTCTCACCGATTTGATTGGTGGCGGTCAGGACGTAGTAATACGTGGTGCCGTTGCTGAGGCCTCGATCAAGAAAACTGGCACCCGCGACGCCGTTTGTGACCGGCACGTATGGCCCGCTACTAACGGTCGCTCGCTTCAGGTTGTAGCCTGCCGCGAAGGGGACTCCCTGCCACAAAAGCAGAACCTGGTGGTCGCCGGCCAGCCCCCGGAAGACGGTTGGCGCGGCGGGTGCGGAAGTGGCCCCGGGATAGGAGGGATTATTTGTGGCGTTCAACCACCAGAGGGCGCTCGTGACGGCGCGTGGATAATGCACGCCGCCCGCGAAGCGATGCTCCCCAGTCCCATCGGTCGCGTCCACCCACCCTTGGAACGGCCCCGCCTTGATCTGAATGCTGGCATGGACCTGATCCACCGTGCCATTCACACTGTCGTTAGTGATGCCCAGAACGGCTTCGGCCGCGTATTGGCAAATAAAGATCTTGCTCTGCCAGGTTATTAAGTTGGCGCTGGTCATCAACCAGCCTCCGGAGGGAACCCCCAGACATCTGCCTGGAACCAGCACTGCCACGACATGATTTGAAAGAGCCTGCAGCATCGAGGCGTAAGGCCCGTTGGCCCGGTCAATAGCATTGGTCAGCCCCATCGCCGCCGGATACGCCAAACCCTCGACCATCGGGATGGTCGCGGCCGTGTCGCTGCCATCCAAAAGCGCGGGGATGTAACCTAACGTTCCACGATAGCTGTTCCAGCGATCGAGGATGGTTTGCGCCGTGAGCGCCGCCATATTCTCACAGGTCGCCGCGTCGGCGGGATCCCCGATTTGGCCGAACATCGCGCTCAAGGCCAGGTAACAGGCCCAGTTTCTCACCGCCAGCCTTCCGCTGAATGCCGATCTCCGCAGCGATCCATCCAGGTTGTCGTAGGTCGTGATCTCCCCCGCGTTGACATTTTTGGTGATGCCATCCCGGGCGGCGGAGTTGGTATTGTCCCGCAACAGCATCGAGTTGAGGCAGGTCTGCAGCACGGCCGCGTTGTTCGTGAGCCACGCATGATCCGCCGTATGGCTCCAATACAGCCCGGCGCATAGCACCCAGGACTGGAGTTCCTCAGCTCCCATGACGGCGCCGTACGCCGGACCCGTTCCGGAAGTCGGCCACGCGCCCATGTCGTGATAAAAGGAAAAACCGTGACTCGAGACTCGCGTCCCGGACGGACTGTAGAGCGGGGTGTCGAAGCTGCAACCGGTGCCGGGGAGGGCGCCCGAAAAAGTATCCAGCACATTCCGCAGCGCCCAGGGGTGCATGTAGGAATCGTAAAAGGCATGATCCACCGTCAGGTCGAAGGTATTGATGTAGTTGAACCAACCTTCCATTTCCCACCAATGCACGCCTCCCTGGGGATCGATCAGACAGGCCGTGTCGGCCATGTAGTTGTGAAGAGCGTGGCTGGCAAGAAACTGCCGAAAAGGATTCAGCCCGGCGTGGTCCATGGCCGTCGCCAGTTGCCGGCACCGCACCTGGGCGTCGCCGAAGCCGGCGAAAGCCGAGTCGATCACACTGTCGATCGAGGGATACAGGGAGGTGTAATAATAAGCAGCCCTCGTCCGGGAATCCACTATCGCGCTGCGGTAGTAGGCGACCACCACCATTAGTGTCCGGGTTTGGCGCGCCGGAACGCTAAGGTGAAAAGCGAACCCCTGGGTCAGGCCCTTAAACACCGAGCCAAGACGAGTGCCGCTCAACAGCTCGCAGCTCCCGCTTTGCACGGCCAGCGCGGCCTCGCCCAGGGCGAAACCTTCATACGCCCCGTTGGCGAAGGTTCTTTGCGTCACGGCGACCGGGAGGCCGAAGTAAAAATCTTCCGGTGTGCTGTTGGTATTGGTAACCGTGAAAACCAGCCAGGTTGCCGGCAGGAAGAATCGCTTCTTCTCGCGCACCGTCGCTGTATCGAGGTTGGTCATCAACCACGCGGGACTGTAATGCGTGAAGGCCAGACCGGCGCCGGCGATCGCGTATTCGTCTGTGCACGGGGTGAGCTGCCGTTGGATACTGGCATCTGGGAAAAAGGTTGTACCCTCAAAAGTGTTCGTGGCAAAGGGCAGTAACTGCAATCCGGAATTGCCGGACAGTGCGATGACCACGCCGCCGTTCCAAGTGTCCCAGTACGGGTAAACGCCGGAGGAGGTTCCTACACCGCATGGTTCGCCGTCGTAGCCGTACGCCATGGTCGAGCAAACCCCCATCGGCGCGTGGTCTACGTTCACGAACACCAGTTGATTCGACGACAGAAGCGTCGACGCGCACAAGGAACGCGTGCCCATCCACAGCGCAAGCAAGACTGGCACGAGCAGCCAGGCGGAAGGCCTCCTGGCGCGGTCAGAACAAAGTATTTTCACTATTTGGCGCTTTCTTAGCCTGCCGGCAAAGCAGACAGGCGAGGTGGCCCGGGGCGCCTGAGTACTCCAAGCTACGTTTTCGCGCCATCCTTATCGATCCGATATTGCAGCGCGCGCCCACCCAGTCAAGTAGTGAAAGTACTTCATTCTGACGCCGTTTCGATGGCTCGTGTCGGCGTCATATTCTTTGGAGAAAATCTAACGCGCGCACCTGGACAAATGTGGTCCTCGTCCCCGGGAGGCGCGTGGGAAAGACACATTTCTTATCGTCTTGTAATAAACAAACAAGGTGAGGTATGCTTCTATCAACCGGGGTTGGAAATGAGCAGCTTACGACCGCAGAAACCAAGGATTTGCCGGCGGTTACTAAACGAATGGCCGTCGCAGAATCACAGTTCGGGAACAGTCCTGCCCTTATGAAGAAGCTCGTGCTCAGCGTCATGGTGGTGGTAGCGGTTGCGTGTTTCGCGTACCGAAGCGGCGGTCAAGGCACGCAGTACGCTCCGCTGGAAGTTTTCACGAACGGCCCGGGCCGGATTTCTCCTCTTTATGCCGGACAGTTGCTTGAAGTCTGGCAGACTTACAGGATGGCGGCTACGCCGGAACCCGGTGCTGCGTTTTATAATTGGGAATACGTTGACGTCTTTATCCGAACCACCCGTCTCACGAATGACTCGGGTGGAGTCATCACGAACGTTCAAAGAACAGTCACTTCGAAGAACCAGTTTTTCCTCAGCCCGGAGTTGATTTTCACAACGCGGCCCGTTTTCGTGACGGTTCACAGCGACCAACTGACCACCACCTCCGCTTATGGTTGGCGGGCGAACTTTGGACCCGTTCGAGAACCTGTCGAGCCTGACGTGTATCGGACAATGGCTGGGGCAGTTGCGCAAGAGTACGGCGACGGGGTCCCCAGCAGAAGCCGGCTCGTGCCCATTTCCGCGACCTTGGCGTTTGATTTCAGCACCACTCCTCCGTCACTCACAGCCGAGATTCCCAACGCGGTGCTGGAGGGCGGAGCACCATTCGCCCTGACGGTTCGCAGCTACTACGGATACCGCCTCAGCAACGGCGCGTACCGGTTTTCGGGTGACTATCTCCGCGACATCTACCCGACAGGGTCGCAATACGGCTTCGATTGGGAATTCTCCGCGCCAACCAATGGTAGCGTGGTGTGGAACGGGACCGCAGGTTGGAGCGGTGGGCACATTTGGAACCTCTCGGTTTCCAATCTGACCCTGGTGCCGCAGGCGCGGTTGACTATCTCGCGGGCAGGACCGACTGCGTTTCAGGTTTCATGGAGGACCAACTTCAGCGATTACGTTTTGGAGGACGCGTCGACGTTTCCTGCTGGTGGTTGGAGCCTCGTCACCAATGCCCCGGCTGCCGCCGACAACCGGTATTCTGTGACCATGGACATGAACGCCGGACAGCGGTTCTATCGGCTGCGTAAACTTTGAGCTGCGTTGCGTTGAGGGTGGCCAGAGGCCGGGCGTATGCCTAGATGACCTGAACTGAAACATGGGAAAGCTCATGCCAACAAGAACACTGGAGTGAGCGGGGGCGGGCCACGCCAGTTGGCGATTTGGATGCGTTGCGCCCCCCGAGTCGCTCAGTTCAGAGAGTAAAGCCACATAACGATGCCAACAAAACCAACATCATTCGCCCAGACGCCAGAGCCACCCTATTACGCCGTGATTTTTTCATCGCAGCGCACCGATGGCGACCGTGGCTATGGGCAGATGGCCGAGCGCATGATGGACCTTGCTTCCAAGCAGCCCGGGTTTTTAGGCGCGGAGAGTGTCCGAGGCGCGGACGGTTTTGGCATTACTGTTTCATATTGGACGAGCGAGGAAACTATAGCCGCATGGAAGGCGCACGCGGAGCATAGGCCCGCACAAGACGCCGGCAAGCGCATCTGGTATGCCGACTATCAGCTCCGAGTCGCCAAAGTCGAGCGAGCTCATGGCAAGACAACGGAGGCCTAACCCGGCTGAACCATACCGAGCATCTGAGTATCGCAGAAACCTGCCAGCGCCCGTCCAGGCCGCTGTCACAGCCGGGCGCACCCCTACCGTTTCACTGACCCATCAAGCCAGGGTGAAGGGTCGGGGGTTGGAACCTACTCGTACCTCAATGCCTGGATCGGATACAGCCGGGCCGCCTTGAGCGCCGGGAACAACCCGGCGAGACGCCCGCTGCCTCAGGCCCTTAATCAAGCTCCGCATGTCCCTCCAACCGAGTTCCTTGTGGGTTCTTTCGAGATTCTTTCACTTTTTTCGCAGGGGGAGCGGCAATTCTCCGTATAGGGGATGAAACGAGCCATGTTTGTACGCACGAGCAAATCTGCGATTCAAAAACGCCAACCGGAATCGGATCAATGACCAACCGTTCAAATCACCGACCACTATGAAAACAAAACACTCCATACTTGCTGTTGGGATCTTCCTGGCAACGGTCGGCACTGGCTTTGGCAAGGCCCCCGTTATCACCATCCAACCAACAAACCAAACCGTCTGCTTTGGGACAGACGCGATCTTCACGGTGGGCGTGACCGGCACCGAGCCGTTGTCCTACCAATGGCAGAAAGGCCCGGACCCTTGGAATTTCACGAACCAGCCTGGATGCACCGATGCCACGATGGTCTTAACCAATGTGCAACCAGCGGATAACCTCTACTACCGGGTGGTGATCACCAACGTTGAAGGGGCGGTGACCAGCAGCCTGGCCTACCTCTTTCCGGGTTGGGCTGCCATGATTCCCAGCTACGGTCAGCCGACGAATTGGACTCTGGTGAGCCTGGGCGCAACTGTGGCCAACCGGGTCGCCCCTGACGGCACGCCCCCGTTTACCTACCAATGGCGGTTCAGCGGCGCGCCTTTGCCCGGCCAGACCAAATCGACGATTATCCTGACCAACCTGCAAATGTCGGACGTAGGGAACTACGACGTCGTGGTCGCCAATGCGTGCAGCTCCGCCACCAGTCAGGTCGCCGTGCTGACGGTGGACCCCACCTTCACCAAAATCACCTCCGGTGCCATCGTAACGGACCAGGCCAGCTTTGGTTATGATGTGTGGGGAGGTTGCTGGGGAGATTACGATGGCGATGGATTCCCTGATCTCATTGTTCCCGCAGGCGTAACCAAAGCTGCTATTTGGCAAAGACCTCACTTGTACCACAATCAAGAGGGGACAAACTTTGTCAGAGTGCCAGGGATCGTTGAAACCCCCATGCCCTACTGCAATCAAGGTTTGTGGGCCGACTTTAACAACGATGGCCACCTCGACCTTTTGGAGGCAGGAACTACGACCGATTGGTGGGGCCCCACCAATCGTCTCTTCCTCGGGCGCGCGGACCACTCGTTCGAATGGGTCACGAATGACGTCACCCCCGGGCAAGTACCAGGGAACTGTCTCCTGGTCGATTATGACAACGACGGGGCAGTGGACCTTTTTCACCTAAATGGATGGACGTCCCCCTACGACACGCGCGCGACCCTTCGGCGCAACCGAGGTGACGCTAATTTCGACGACGTGTGGAGTCCACCAGGTCCGATCATTAACAATGGAGTCTCAGCCTGGGCCGACTACGACAACGACGGCGACAGCGACCTGTGGCATCTCTGCAGCCAGGCTGGTCAGTTCTACCGGAATAATGGCGGTAACTTCGAGTTTCTTCCAAACATAACGCCCATCAGCCATCGCGGCGTGCTTTGTGGCGATTATGATAACGATGGCTATCTTGATCTCCTCCATGGCAAGGTCCTCCGCCACAACGACGGTGGTACCAACTTTCCCATCGTTTGGACCCTGCCCACTCCCGGTAATGTTCGCTGGGGGGACTTTGACAATGACGGCGACTTGGACATTGTGTGTGGAGGGGCGCCCTGTTGCTTTTACCGCCACGATGGTTTAGCCGCTGATGGACGAACTCCTGTCTTCACCATAGTAGACCTCGGATCTCCGAGCCACGATCTTCCTGGCGGCATTCCGAGTTGGTGCGACTACAACAACGATGGGTTCCTTGATCTATTCCTGGCGACTACTGGCGATCCTGCGGCTGCAAACTTGCTTTACCGAAACTCGGGGCTCGCATCAGGAAACACCAACCGGTGGTTGATTGTGAAGCCCAAAGCGGTCGCCTCCAATTACTCGGCGATCGGAGTCAAGGTTCGCGTCAAGGCCACGATCCGCGGTAAGGTCACCTGGCAGATGCGCGAGATCTCAGGTAACCATCTGGACGACCTCCGCGCCCATTTCGGTCTGGCCGACGCAACGAAAGTTGACTTGGTGCGCGTGGAATGGACTTCCGGGATCGTCCAGGAGCTGACCGATGTGACTCCCGGCCAGATTCTCACCGTGGTGGAGCACCAGGAAGGCGGTACCCCGGCGGCGTTTGCCGGCGTGGCCACGGTCACCGACGGACTCCAGCTTTCCATCCTCGAACCAGGCGCCGGAACGGTCTATGCCGTGCAGGCCTCCACCGACCTGGTGAACTGGGCCAAGCTCATGGCCCGCAAGAGCACCGGCAGCACGTTCGCCTATACCGACACCCGCTCCACGAATCATCCGCGCCACTTCTACCGCGTCGTGGTGCCCTGAGCAGAGTCGTGAGAATCGCACCGATCAAAAGAATTCACAACTTACCGCCAACCTTTTCCCAAATTTCTATGTGTGCACGGTAGCGAACCAAAACCATGCAATGCGGCCTAATCCAGACCCAAGAGGGTCAGTAACCAGAACATTATGAAAACAATAATCCACATACTCGTTGTCGGGATGCTCCTGGCCGCGCTCAGCACGGCCTTTGGCCAATGCAGCATCACCATCACCACCCAGCCGACAAATCAGACCTGTTGCCCAGGAACCGACGCGACATTTACGGTGGGCGCGACCGGCACGGGACCTTTGTCTTATCAATGGCAGAAGAGTCCTGATGGTGTGAATTCCTCGGATCTACCTGGATGCACCAACGCCACTTTGGCCGTCACCAACGTGCAGGTGACGGACAGGTTCTACTACCACGTAATTATCACTAACTCTGAATGTTCCGTCACCAGCCATTGGGCCCTTCTTAGTCTGTTTTCACCCGCTGTCATTTCCAGCTCCGGACAGCCGACGAATTGGCCTCCGGTGAGCCTGGGCGCGAGCGTGGCCAATCGGGTCATGGCGACCGGCACGGCGCCGTTCACTTACCAATGGCGTCTGAATGGCGCTCCGATCGTCGGCCAAACGCGAAGCTCGATCAGCCTGACCAACCTGCAAATGGCAGACGCGGGGACTTACGATGTTGTGGTCTCGTATTTGTGCGGTTCGGTCATCAGCAGCAATGTCAGGTTAGTAGTCGATCCGACCTTCTTCAAATGGACTACCGGCGCCATCGTAACGGACCAGGCCAGCTTCGGACCCGGCTCCTGGGCGGACTATGACGACGATGGTTTTGTTGACCTCTTCGTGCCAGCGGGCTTAGCCATTGCGAATCAAAGACCAGCGTTGTATCGCAATGTTGGGGGCACGAACTTCACAAGAGTTGGAGGGGTGGTGGAGATGCCCAGGCCCTATTGCCATCAAGGCTTGTGGGGTGACCTCAACAACGACGGCTGCATGGACCTGCTCGAAATCGGAACAAAGGACGATTCGGTCGGACTCGCCACCAACCGTCTCCTCCTCGCGAGCCCAGAGCACACGTTCGGATGGGTTACCAACGCCGTCGGCATCAACCCTCGGCTGCCCGTCTGGTATTGCGCCCTGGTGGACTATGACAACGACGGGTCCCTGGATCTCTTTCTGACAACGGGCAACCCAGGGACTGGCTCGCGCTCCACTTTGTGGCGTAATCGCGGCGACGCCACGTTTGCTAACGTGTGGACTGCACCAGGTCCGATCAACTACAACGTGAATGGCTGTTGGGTGGACTACGACAACGACGGCGACAGGGACCTGTGGCTGGAGAGTCTTGAGCCTGGGGAACAGTTCTACAGGAACAATGGCGACGGAACTTTCGATTATATTGTTGACGGCATGCTCCCATCAACCCAGAGCGTCGCCTCTGCTTGGGGCGATTACGACAACGATGGATACGTGGACTGCCTCACTGGGAACTTTCTCTACCACAATGACCAAGGCACAGGTTTCACCCTGGTGAACACAAACTTCTTTCAAACTCCCGCCACCATTCTGGGGTTCAATTGGGCCGACTACGACAACGACGGTGACCTTGACTGTATCGGGTGCAGCGTTGGTGTGGCGACTGTATTAATGCGCAATGACGGTGATGGCTTCACTGCGGTTGACGTCGGAAGTCCTACGCATGATACCGTGCCTCCTGGGAACTTCTACAGGCCGGCTTGGAGTGATTACGACAACGACGGATTCCTTGACTTGTTTGTATCAACCGGGGAGGCTTCCTCCTTCTCCAATTTTCTTTACCGGAACTCAGGATTGGCTGGAGGAAACACCAACCACTGGTTGATTGTGAAACCTAGGGGGATTGCGTCCAACTCCTCCGCTATCGGGGTCAAGGTGCGCGTCAAGGCCACAATCCGCGGCCATGTTACCTGGCAGATGCGAGAGCTTGCTGGCTTGTGGTTGGACGACCTGCGCGCCCATTTCGGTCTAGGCGACGCGACGAAGGTTGACTTGGTGCGCGTTGAATGGACCTCCGGGATCGTCCAGGAGCTGACCAATGTCGCCCCCGGCCAGATCCTCACGATAGTGGAGCACCAGGAAGGCGGTACCGCGGCGGCGTTCGCCGGCGTGGCCACGGTCACCGACGGACTCCAGCTTTCCATCCTCGAACCAGGCGCCGGAACGGTTTATGCCCTCCAGGCATCCACGGACTTGGTGAACTGGACCAAGCTCATGGCGCGCAAGAGCGGCGGGGGCACGTTTGCCTATACCGACGCCCGCAGCGCGAATTACCCGCGCCGGTTCTACCGCGTCGTGGTGCCTTGATTTCAGGGCGCACCGGCCCGCAGCCGGATGGGGCGGGCTGGTGCGAGGGGAACCCCGCGAGCCGCACCGCGGCGAAGCGCGACTGTCCTAGCATATGGGAGCTGATGCATGAAACTGCACGAAGAGCGGCACCTCTGCTTGGAGTTCGGCTGTAGGCCAAATCAGTGGGTGATTTTGCGGAGATCATCGTCCTTGAGCCAGCACTCGGGTGGGTGCGAGTGCTCTGGAACGAGCTTCCCAAGAAAACAAACAACAAAAGGAGCAAAGAGTATGAAAAGTATAACAAAAGTCGGTGCCGTCCTCGTCGCGGCCCTCGCGCTGTGGTCAAATCCAGCCTGGGCCGACCGCGATAATGGGAGGTCCGACCAGTGGCTGTACGCTGAATGGGATGTTGATTATGCCTGGGGTGGGCCGTGGGTGGAGTACGTGCCTTGTCTGGGTGAGGAGGTCAGGATAAGCGGTCTCTTCCGTTTGCTGGTGAACGTCCATACGACACCTGCGGGGATCAAGACCTACACCCGGCACTTCGTGCAGCAGGATGGAGACATCGTCCTTGAAGGACTATCGAGCGGGAAGCAGTATTTTATAAAGGCCGGTATGTGCTGGAATGAAAACGCTCACGGAAACTGGGAAGTCGGCGGGTCCTATGGAACCGATACCGCACACATGGTGTTTGTGGCTGAGGACGGTGATCGCGTGGTTCTGAACGCGGTCCTCCTGTGGTCATTGGACCCAGTTGTGGAAATGAAGCATATAATTTGGACCTGGAGCCGCAAGTAGGAGCGCGGCGAAAACAACCTTCCCGGAGTTCCGGATTCGATAGCTCGAATCCCAATGCGGATCGCGCGAAGCAAATGGTCCAGGGAGACGGGTCGGATCCGGACTTGCCGGCAGCACCAGCGTTTCCTTGGTTGCCTTTTGAACCAACCCGCGTGTCAATGCCCACGCGGGTCGTCCGGCTTGAGGTCAACCTTAATCCCTTCTACGGGCTGACCCGCCGTGTCGGTCAGCCGAACCGTCCCCTCCCAGGGGCACTCTTCGTTCACCACCTTGAACACCAGCACGTTCAGTCCCGCTCTCAATGCCACTGGCTTGACCACGTCCTGGTCCTGCACGCAGGCTCGCACGGCGATCTGTCGGTAGATCTCCTTTCCGTTCAAGTAGATCTTGGCCTGGTCATCGCTGCCTACTTTCAACACCAGGTTGGTGCGATCTGCGTCACTCCGGAAATAGCACACGGCGTAGGCGAGGTTGAAGTTCGTCAGGCTTCCCGAGAACCTGGTGAAATCGATCACCGGATCTTTCAGTTGCACCGCCCGCCAAGTCCGCTTTCCTGTTGCCAGCTTCACGCGGTTACCGGCCCGGGGTTGCAGTTGGGCTTCCTGAGGGAGCTGCTCGCGGTCCAACGCCGCGACGCCGCTTTGGCTTTCCAGGCCAAAGGGTAGCGGAGCGAGAACCAACCACTGCTTGATCACGCCGGCCTCGCGCGCGCGCGCAACCATCAGGTCGGCTGCGGCTTTGTGGGCCTGTTGGCGGTCTGCCTCCGCCTTTTCCACCGTCTCGATTTCGGCGAACGCTGGCGCGCGCCAGGTGACGAGCTGATCGGCGGTGCGCCAGACAATTGTGTTGCCGTCCGGATGCAGGGCGAAACCCGGTTGGCGCGGGCCCGGCAGCCCCCGGAAATCAGCAAGCACCCGTCCTGAACGCACGCTGAAGACGGCAAGGCCCCCTGTGTGTGGGGTAAACAGCCTTTCCCCGTCCGGAGAGCTGGCCAGATCCCAGGCCCACATCGGTTCCGCTGTCCGGCTCATGACAGGAGGACTTTTTCCTAGATCCCAGAATTCGAGTCCCCTGGTCATATCTGCAATGACAAGCGTCGCGTCGTCGGGAGGCAGGAACGTTGCCCCATACACATTTCCACGGAGGCTGGTTTTGAGAATCGCATGAGATGATTTCTTGAGGTCCCAAAGCACGAATTCGCCAGGTCCTCCCGCCACTGCATAGCGGCCTCCCGGAGAAAGGTTAAGGCACTGCATAAACCACCGCGGCGTTTGCAGCGTAGCCACGGGCTTTGGCGCTTCGGCTTCCCAGAGGCTGAGCAGGTCGCCTGCAGTGCTGAGGAAACGGAGACCCGATGGGGCGAACTTCACCTGCCCCCGCTGCCCGGCTTGCCAAGAGGACGGGTGCACGACGCACCTCGAAGTCGCCGTCTCAACGGTATAGAGGTTGCCCGTGGTGTCGCTTCCAACCACCCAATCCCCCGCCGCGGAAACCGAATCGAAGCTCGCGTTGGTGGGAAAGGCGCACTGGGCGACGTCCTGCCAGTGCGCTATGTCGGTCAGGGTCGCCGC
>DATDCV010000153.1:0-2474 GCA_036524155.1 Verrucomicrobiia bacterium | reverse complement strand
CGCCAATGCTTCCCGATAAGCGGCGGGAGAATTGGTGGCCTGCCGCAAACGTTCCAGCGCACGTTCCATCTGCTGTATCGCCGCATCCCATAGGGCGGAGGTGCGCGGATCCGGCTGGCGCTCCTGGGCGGACTGCGCCTGGTTGATCGCCTGTGATTGGGCGTCAGTAACGACGCCCAGATCCTCCGCAAGAGGTGCGGGGGAGGAACTGCTGGGCGCCGCGGCCGATCGCCGAGGCGGACGCTCGGCCACCGAGGGAACGATCTGGCCAGCGATTGGGGCGGAAGTGTCGAGCGGCGGAGGCTTGCCTACGAACCCTGAAGAAAGGGCCTCCTCTCCCCAGCCCTCTCCTCCTGAGGAGGAGAGGGAGAAGACTCCGCCTCGTTCCGGCGCGCGGACTTCAGTCCGCAGCAATGAACGACCGACCGTTGCGTTTGGAATGCCTAAGCCTCTTGTTGCCGCAGGTTGCCGCGGACTGAAGTCTGCGCGCCAGACATAAGGAGGTTTGGACACGTCGCTGCTGCGCGGAGAAGACGCAGGGGCAGGAGACGCGTCATTTGCGCGGTTCGTCTCCGAACCGGCTTTTTCTGCCGGCTGAAAGTTGGCGCCCGTTCGCCGGAAGAGATTCCAGGTGGCGTTGATGATTTGTTTCTGTAAATCGGCGACCTGCCCGGTAGGGGTGCCCTCGCCGTCGCCTTGTTCCTGTTGCGGCTGCTCCCCGCCGCTCATCGATTGCCCCTGGCGAAAGATCTCTTCGAAGGGCCGGACCTCGGCAAAGAACAGATCGCCGGTCGTTCGCCGAGACTTTCCGTTCGGACCGCTGTCGTCGGCCCAGATGAACCACGAAAGCAAATCGTCCGGCTGCACACCGAGATCCTCGAGCCGCAGCAGGAACTGGAACTGTCGTTTTTCCCTGGCTGGGACGTCGCGGCCGAGCTCAAACACCTTGAGCTCCTTGCCGGGGACCGAGTAGGCAAGACCGTAGGCCTGGACGCCGAAATCGTCCCACACCGTTCCTTCGAACGCGATTTCCTCGAGGGGTGAAGGCCGGGTGTCGCCGCGCGGGGAAGCGACCTTTAGCTCCGGGTTGCGGTTCTTGAGCGCATCGAACACGAATTGTGCCGGCGCTTTGTTTGTGCGGCCGTCCGAATCCACAAGCTGGAGATCATAGGTTGCGCTGTGTTCGAGAAGAAAGTCCTTGAGAGTGGCGAGCGGGCGATTGGACTCAAGCAGCAGCGGGAGCGCGGAGCGGCTGGGATCTTTGGCCACGAGGCTGGCCCGAGAGACGGCTTTATTGAAGTGCAGCACGAGGTCCAGCCGCGAGCCCTCCACTGCGGTCAGCCGTCGGGTGTCGTTGATGTGCTTTGGCTGCTGGCCGGTGTAAGCCGGGAAAGTGATATCGGCGTCGGCTCGTTGCAGCTTCGGGTATTCGAACACGGTGACCTTGAAGTCGCGGGTGCGCTGGCCCGCGTATTCGAGGTGATAGACCAGGTTGCTGGCAATCTCGGGGACGGCAGCGCCAAAGAGCGGGTCAGCGAGGCTCCTGGCCAGTGGGATTCGCCGCTGGACATCGGCTGAATCGTTCACGACTAGGTCCACCCTCACTGGCAGCCGGCCACTGAATTGCGCCATAACAACGAGGCTGCTGCCCCGTTCGAGCGTGACGTCGCCCGGAGTCACGGTGACCCCGAGTTCGGCGCGGGGCACGAGCAGGCCGTGACCGCCGGGAACGCGCAGTCCCCAGAGCACGACGCCGAGGAAAACGAGGGCAGCGAGATGAGCTGCCTGGGCCAGGGCAACCCGCGAAGGCGGGAACAGCATGCTCCAGTCCGTGCGGTCGTGGTGGGCGAGCGTTTCGTCCAACACCCGCTGCTGGAGGTAACTTAGTTCGCCAGTCGCACGCGGTTCCTGCTGGACGGCAGTGAGCAGGCGCCCGTCCAGGTCGGGGTGTTTGGCCTCGACCTGACGGGCCAGCGTCCGCCAGTCCTTCTTTTTCAGCCCGACGCGTACCCCGACCGTGACGCACAAGATCACGCCGAGGAGCGCGACGGCGGGCAGCGTTAGCCGCGAGGACCAGCCAACCACGTTTTCCAATCCCATCAGGCCGAGCCCGACGAGGCCGGTGATCGCCCAGCAAGTGCCCAGCAGCAACCAGAGCCGGAGGCGCCGTTGGCGACGCGCGAGCGGCTCGAGGCGGGCCTGCAAGCGAGGGTGAAGCATCATGGGCTTTCCTCCCGCGCCGCGCTCAGGCGCACGGTTCTTCCGGCCAGCCACGTCTCGATACCCAGTACCGCCAGGGTGGCCAGGATAAACCAGCGCCAGAGTTTTTGGCGGCTCTCCAGCTCGGTGTTCTGCAAACGCACTTTACGGTCTGCTTCGCGGCTGACCAGCGGTTCCGCGTGGGGCGCCGGAACACCCAGGCGCTCGAGTTCGTCAGCGGGGAGCGGGGCGGTGCGGCTCTCGGCCGGTTCCAC
>DATDCV010000152.1:0-9934 GCA_036524155.1 Verrucomicrobiia bacterium | reverse complement strand
AACATCGTTGTCTGTGCCACTCGCTGCCCGGAAAGGCTCTCTCCCGGGTTGAAGCAACTGGTGGGTCTCGCCGTGACGGTTTTCGCTCTCGCCGGTTTGGGCCAGTCCGTGGACCTCTACGTGACGAACGTCCAGGTGAATGTAGATGCTCTCGGTCAGAACATAACCGGTGATGCCGCCAACGAACCTTCGCTATGCATCGATCCGATCCACCCGAACCGAATCGCAATTGGGTGGCGCCAGTTCGACACGGTAACCAACGACTTCCGCCAGGCGGGCTGGGCCTACTCCACCAACGGCGGTTTCAGTTGGACTTTTCCCGGTGTGCTCGAAACCGGGATTTTCCGGAGCGACCCCGTGCTGGCCTCGGATGCGGACGGAGTATTCTATTACCTCGGTGTGCTGATCACGCCTAACTATCACTGCGACATGTTTAGATCGACCGACGGCGGCGCAACCTGGCAATACGCGGGCCTGGCGGAAGGGGGCGACAAAGAGTGGATGGCCATCGATACTACAAGCGGTCCCGGCCGAGGAAACATTTATCAGGCCTGGAGCCCCTGGTACAACTACGCCAACGACATTAATTCGATCTTCACCCGGTCGACCGACGCCGGAACGACCTGGACGCAGCCAACCACTATACCCAATCTACCCTATTGGGGAACCCTGGCGGTAGGTCCGGCAGGGGAGGTTTATATGGGCGGCTGGGACGGCGTGAATTTCTGGGTGAACCGATCGACGAACGCACAGAGCCCCAGCGTGGCAACCACCTTCGACGTGGTGACACACGTGAATTTAGGCGGCGGCTTGATTTACGGCGCTGCCAATCTCAACCCGGTCGGTCTGCTCGGCCAGCCTTGGGTAGCAGTGGATCACTCGACCGGAGCGACACGGGGGAATGTGTATCTCCTTTGCAGCGTTTCGGGCGCGGTGAGCCAAACCGATGTGATGTTTGCGCGCAGCACCAACAGCGGCGTCACCTGGAGTTCCCCAATGCGGATCAACGATGATGTCCCCAACCCCAACGCCTATCACTGGTTCGGTGCGCTCTCCGTCGCGCCGAACGGCCGCCTCGACGCCTGCTGGAACGACACCCGGAACGATCCTACGCACATTTTTTCGGAGCTGTATTACGCCTATTCGCAGGACGGCGGCTTGACCTGGTCAAAGAACGTCCCTCTGAGCCGCCCGTTCAACCACACGCTCGGATATCCCGTACAGCAAAAAATGGGCGATTACCTGGGCATGGTTTCTCTCAACGCCGGCGCGTGCATTGCCTACGCGGCGACATTCAATGGGGAGGAAGATATCTGGTTTGCGCGGGTCGAACTGCCGGTCAAGGTGAAGATCGCGCTCTCGGGCAACACGGCCCGGCTCGCCTGGGACACTCTCCCCGATCGTTCCTATGCGGTTCAGATGAAGGGGAATCTCGAGGCGCCCTGGGCGGCTATGACGCTGGACAACCTTGCGGGCACAGGCCACGAGGCGACTGTCCAGGATACTATTGTCAACGGCACGCAACGGTTTTATCGCGTCGTCTTGCAGCCGTAAAACGCAGTACGGTCACGGGGTAATCTCCAATCGCGCCGACTCCGGGGCGAAGGGCTCGATTTTGATCTTGTTCACTCCCGCCTTCAAATGCTGTGTCACGGGCAGGCGCAGTGGAAGGCCGATGAGTCCGCCCGCATCCTCACCGTTGATGGTGACTCGGCCGGCGACCTCGGGCGACAGACCTTCCATGACCAGGTATGCGACGTGACCCGGATCCACGCCGGAGGGCAACTCGCACATCCCGGAGAACGGATTGGCTTTCACGGGACTGAGCGTCAATTGGCCGACGCCGACCGCGGCCCAGGGTCCCTGCCCATAGCGCGCAACTTCTTTCGCCGGCTTCCAACCAGAGTCATCGAACGCCGCTTGCACCCAGCCCTCGGCACCATCACGCGAAGTTTTCCAGGTTCCATCCACAGGAACCACCAGCGCCTCGCCCCGGTCGAATTCGACACGGAGACAGCCCAGAAGCCCCGCCGGGTTGGGACTGCCGCCGCCGTTGACAGCCTGGACCGCCAACTGGTTTGCGCCGGGCTTCAATCGAGCCGTTACCCCAAGCCGAACCGGGTTGCGCCACCCTTCATTACTGTCGTCGCTGCGCCCGGCTTCAACACCGTTCACGTAGAGAACGAAGCTGTTATCGGCGGTCCCGAGGAACTCGGCCTTGACGAGTTTGCGTCCCTCGGGCAGCGCAACCTGCTTGCGGAAACAGCAGGCGCCAGGCGGGGCCGCCTGCGAAGGGTCGCCCTCCGGATACCAGACCCAGGAGCAAGGCTCGAAAACCCCTTGGAATGGCGAGTCAACTTCGAGCTTGGGCTCCGGCGGAATCGGCACCTGCTCTCGAACCAGCGGAATCACTTTCGCCCTTGGCGTCGTGTCCGACTCTTCCCGCAACGGCAACGAGCGTTTGGCAGGCTGAAACACAAGCAGGACGCTTTCGTTCGGCTCGAAAGTGAGCGTGAGTTCGGTCTGCTTGCCGGAGCGCTGATGAGGCACGCTGGTGAGTTCGTTGCGCATGGGGTCCCAGCACTCCGGCTCACCGTCGGCAGTGATTCGGAACCGGAAGGTGCGGGCCGGGCCCGAGTGGTTCTGGTTGACGATGAAGAAGACGTCGCGGCCGGCGCGAACACGGTGGAGCACATGCAGCCAATGGTCGGTTCTTCCCTCGAGCACCTCGAGAGTCGGACGCACTCCGGCGTCGTTGGCGAGCACTTGCTGGAGCTGCTCGGGCGTCGGTTTGACGGGCAGGAAATAGGAGCGTCCGCCTTTTGGTGTAGTCTTGCAGACGCCGAGCCCCTGCTGGGCGGTTCCCCAGATCGCGTCGCGCAGGGCACCCACATCCGCGGAATTCTTGCCGAGAGTGGCAGATTGGGCAGGAAGAAAGCCGTAGCCTATTACTACGCCCCCGGCGTCGAAAAATTCTTTGGCCTTGGCCAGCGCCGCGTAGGGAATGACTTCGGCGGCCGGGACCACCAGCACGCGGTAGGACTCGGACCGCAGGCGCAACTCCCGGCCGCTTGCCTGGGTGTCATTTTCGAACACTTCATAGGGCAGCCAATCGCAGTCATACAGCGCATCCTGCAAGGCTTCACTCATGTCATCGGGCAGCACTCGCTTGCCCAGGTGGGCGCTGCCGCCGAGATAAAGCAGGGCGACCGGGCAGACGTGGCGGCCGCCGCTGAGCACAAGGCTCAAGCGGGTCGTATAGTCGGCAAACACGCGGTACAAGGGCCAGCGCGGTTCGAAGCCGCCATTATAGAAGAACGGCGGGCAATCGGTGTCGCGGGGGGAGCGCGGGTTGAACGAGTGCGGGATTAGAAAATTGACGCCCGATACCTGGAGGTGGTCGGTCCACCATTTCATCTCCGGGTAAGTCAGGTCCTGACCGCGGGCGCCGAAGACCTCGACCATGGTGATGTCGTCGGGCTTGCCATAGGCATGCGTGATGGAGCTGCCGAGCTTGGGAATTTGCCAGCACGGCGCGTCGTACGCGGCGCGCTGCCCCATCTTGAATTGTGAAAACACGACGTCGATCCCGCCCATGCTGCTGTACTTCTGCAAGGGGAACATGTCGCCGGCGCACAGATCCTGGTTAACGTACAGGCCGGCGTGTTCGAGCCAGTGTCCAATCGATTTGACCTTGTGCTCCTCGCACCAGCGTGTAATGCCGCCGTAGAGCGTCCGGCCCCAGGCTTCCGCCAGCGCCTGCTGGTATTGATAGCGCGCGGCCAATTGTTCCTCGCCGGCAAGTTTGAACTTCCAGGAAACCAGCGCGCGCTTCCAGTCCACCTTGCGCTCCTCGAGCACCCGCATGACCTCGGTGCCCCAGTCTCCGTGCGTTTCAGGCTCGTCGTAGAAAAAGCCCACAATCGTCTTTCCGAACTCTTCCTTGAACCGATCGTAGTGAGGTTGATACACGGTGCGGATATACCAATCGACGCTCTCGCGGCTGGCGCCATCGACGAGGTACCGGTTGCCGCTCTTGTGCGGCGTCCACGCAAACCGCAGCACCTTCCACTCGCCGGGCGGCACTTGCCAGGTCAACGCCCCGTCGCGAATCGAGTCGGAGAGGTCCACCAGGCTGGCGCCGTCGAGCAGCCCGTCTTTTTCCCGGCCCGCGACGGCGGCGATGAAGTTCGGTCCACCGAACCCGGAAGCGGTGAACTGTGCGGGACCAGCGACATTCGTCGAAGTTGCCACCAGCCGCTTGCTGCCGTATTGCTCGGGTACTTTTCCCGCCACTTCGCCGCTCGGCCACCATTTCTCATCGAAGATCCAAACCTTTAACCCGTGTTTCCTGGCCGCCTCCAGGCAAATGCCCAGGTCGCGATACCACCCCTCGCCCAGCCAGTCTTTGTGCGGTCGGGATTCGGTCGTAAGACAGCCGTTGCCGCCCTCGCCAACCTTGCCGACGTACATCTCGAGCCGTTCTTTCGACTCGTCACCGTGCAACCAGAAGAGCGGACCTGTCAGCCGTCTCGTTTCCATCGGCAGTTCGCGGAATTGCTGCTCCAGGACGGTCCAGGACGGCTCACTTGCTCGCAGCCCTGGTACGAGTGAGAGAGCGAGTATCAGACAGGGCAAACAGCGAAGGGTATTCATGGTTCATATCAGCTTTCACCTAGATTGGCGGGGCGCCGCCGTTACGGCCAGTCCAATTCCTCAGCCCATTTACCCACGGGTGCACCTCAATCGACGTTTGGTTGCCGTCAAGATTCCCCCTCACCCCGGCCCTCTCCCCGAGGAGAGGGTGAACCGTCGTCCCTCCTCAGGGAATTCCTCGCTGAGATGAAACGGAACCGCCCCCGGAACGCCAGGTGCGGCCAAAGATCCTCCCTCTCCTCGGGGAGAGGGCCGGGGTGAGGGGAAATTTGTTCGCGCCCGCCGAACGTGTTCAGAAATTGACATGCTCACTTCACCGGCCGCGAGCCTCTTCCTGAATTGTCACGGGGCCTCTTAGCCCGGATTCGAGCAGCGCCGTGCCTGGCTTGAATGGATTCCACGTTGTCCGGGTCAGGCGTTGCGCTTCCGGCAGCCCGCTATCGCCGACTAGCCGGTTCGGCCACAGGTTCGCCACGGTGATTTCCAACTGGTTTCCGCTCGCCTTGATCGACCCGGTCACGTCGACCTGCCAGGGCGCGCACCAGACGACGCCCAAATCCCGACCGTTGAGGTGCACGTGAGCGAGGTTCTTCACCGTTCCAAGGTCCAGGAGTATCCGGGATTTCGCGCGCGCGCTCCGGGACGGCGGAAGATCGAACTCCTTTCGATACGTCGCCAGCCCGGAGTAGAACTTTATCCCGGGTTCCGGCCGCTGCGCCCAGTCTTCCAGCTCCGCGAAGATTACCTTCTCGGGACCGCCCCACCGTGGATCAAAGCTCAATTCCCACGGTCCTTTCAGTTCCACCAAGAGTTGCGACGGCTCGAAATTCGGCGCTTCCCCCGGCCTCGGAGCCCCTCTCTCGCGAAACACCACGAAGAAAGATTGGTGCGGAGCGAACCGCAGCGGAACGGCCGTAGAGCCTTGCCGCGCGGTGAACTCAGTCAGGGCGCGTGCGCTGCCCGCGACCGGGTCCCACAATTCCGGGCGCTTGCGTTCAACACGGAAGGTGCAACGCGCCTCGATGGTTCGATCTTCAGGATTGGCCACGAAGTAAATCTCGAGCCCGCCGTCACGGCGATGAACATAGCGAAGAGGTTCATCAGACTCGAAATCCGGAATCACACCCATGCTTTCCAACGTCCGGCTCGCGACGCCGAAGTCACCGTATTGGTCCTGGGAGCTCGGCGGCGGGATAGCGGCTGGCGCGTCGGCCGATAACGGCCGCTCCCATATCACCCGGCCTCGCCCGAACTTGTGCTCGCGGACTTTGACTCCGTCACACTCGCCCCACACCTCGGAGGCGAGCTGGCGGACTTCGGCATCGCAGGCCGGGTATCCGGAAAGGCTGGGTGATTTTGCCGGCTTGGGTCCGATGATAGTTGCGCCGGCTTCGACGAGGGCTTTGATCTTCCGAAGCAGGCGCGGTGTCATCGTTTCCGATTCTGGGAGCACCAGCACGCGGTAGCGGACACCATCGGGGAGCACTAATTGCCCCTTTTTGACGGACATGCGCGCGAGCAGGGTTTCGGGCGCGCAGCCGTCGAAGTTATACCCCAGCCGATCCGGCGGGTTGCCTCGGGTGGCGCTCGGGGGCGGACGAAAGACCTGGGGCGCGCCCTCAGCCGCCAGAAAACAGACATCCGCCACCGGGAGACCCCGGCGGAGCATGAACTGGCAGCGGGTGAGGTACTGATGATACGCCGGCACGAGGTCCCACCAGGTTTGGGTGCGTTCCCAATGGACGCCGTACGGGCCCATGGTCATGCCTGGCCGGCGGTCCAGCCAGGGTTGGTGCTGATACCGGTGAAACACAAGGCGGTTCACGCCGGCGCAGAACGCCCAGTCGCCCAGCGCTTTCATCGAGCCCGGATACGCCTGCCAACGCTCGGCGTCACTCGACGTGAAAGCCTCCGCCGCCACAATCGGACGTCCACAAGTATGGGCGATCGATGCCGCCTCGAGTACGCTGAAGCTGGTGTTGAAGCCGTAAAGCCAGAACTCGCACATCGGCACATCCGCCAATGCGCCCAGGCTGAGGTCGGCGCAGGGATTCATGTCGTACGGCTCAATCGAAAGCCCCAGACCCTCGCGCCGTCCCAGTTCCTTCAAGTGCTCGGCATGATTGCGCAACACCAGTTCCTGCGCGGTCTGCCGCAGATCCCACAAGAAACGTTCGGAAATTTCACGGCTATCAACGATGCGTCCGGTCAGCACAGGGAAATACCGAAACGGATCATAACCCCGGCGTTCGCGAAACTCGGTGCGGAATGCGGCCGTCCAGTTCTGCGCTCCCATCTCCCAACTGTCGATGTGCAGAGAAGTCCATCCGCCTTTGCTCTTGTAGGCGGCGAGGTCAGGAGTCGAGCCCGCGTCCTTCGGTGTCCTGCTGTAGGCGACGACGTCAGGAGTCGAACCTCCTCCTTCGCCCCTCCGCCTTGGTGCCTCCCCCGCGCCTCGGACCGCGCGCAGCAGCGTGCGCACAAAGGCGTCAAAGTGCGCGTCCAGCGCCCGGGCGTCGAACTTATCGGATTCCAGTCCGATTCCCGGAGCCGGCGCCGGCCGCGTGTTCGCGCCAGTGCTGCGGCTGCCGAAGCGCAGGATCGTCCAGTTTCCCGCCGGCACGTTCCAATCCAAGCGCCCGTCCGGCGCCAGCCGCTCCGTCAGATCAAGAATCTGCTTTGACTCCGCAACCGTGGCCGGGTTGTCCGCATCATATCGGGCTGCGGTCGGCAGGAACGGTTTTACACCCGGTTGCGAGGAATACGGCGCGCGGACATAGAGCGCCTTCTCGTCGAGGTCCGCTATGCGCGCCTCACCCGCCGGGGTCGGAAACGCGAGAACTGCGACGTCCCGATAAAAGTCATTTCTGGCTTTTTCGAGTTCGGGCGGCAATCCGCCGTCGCCAAAAAAAGCCGGCCGGCGCTTCGGCAGGGGCAGCAATTCGCCATACTGCCGTGGGCCCGACACCTCGACCGAGCTGGCCACCAGGTGCTGCATCGATTGCTCCGGCTTGACCCAAGGTCCCCCGCTCCCGGTCCAGCCCGGACCCGCATTCAGCGTCATTTGCAGGCCGAGTCGTTCCGCCTCTTTCACCGCATGCGCGAACAGTTGCTGCCATTCCCGGCTCATGAATCCAACCGGTCCCTTGGGGATGCCGACATCCACCTCCATCATGATGAGCCCGCCGATTCCCGCCTGCTTCATCGCCTCAAAATCAGCGGTGATGCCTTCGCGGGTAAGGTTGCCGTCCATGACGAACCAGTACACCCACGGCCGCGCGGCAGCCGGCGGGTTTCGGAAATCGGATTCCAGGTCCGCCAGAGTGCTGCCACACATCGGAAGCGTAAACGCCAACACCAATAAGGTCACCGGCACTCGCGGTTTCATGCCCTCAAGGTACCAGGTCTAGTGCGGCTACGGAACCATGTAGTGCGCAGGCAACGCCAATCGCCCTTGCGCTGCGGCCCCGGTCTCCCTTATCTTGCTCCGCACCAACAGGGCCGATGTGGCGGAATTGGCAGACGCGCTAGACTCAAAATCTGGTACCCGTAAGGGTGTGTGGGTTCGACCCCCTCCATCGGCACCACTAAAATCTCCCAGAAAATCCCACGCTAACAGCGTTTACAGATCTGTTTTACCGATGAGATCTGGAAGTCGCCGCGTTTAACACTTCGCCGCTTGTGTCATTTTCTGTCACTTGGCGTCTTCTCCGTTTGGAGGGTTACAAATCAATCAGAGTGGTCCAGGCAGGCGGCGTCCACCGTGGTGAGAGTACGTCGGGCCGGGACTTTTAAGGAATCCCTTATTCTGCTCCAGACCGTCCCCACACCCCCTGCCGCCACCCCCCTTCTCAGTCGCGCAACCGCTGACTACCACCCACGTTTTTGCGTAAAGCGGTTTTGGGAAAGCCGAAGGCTCACTTCGCGGAATGAAACAGGAGTGCCACGGGAGCGACCCATTACAGCGCGTTACGAGCACTCTCGGGACTCGGGGCGCTTCGGTGTGGGGGCAGAGCATCGTGGTTTTTGAGTTGATTTGGCGGCACGATTTGACCCTGTCACCCTACAAATGCACCACGGGTCCCGAGCGAGCGCGGCGCAAAGATGTGCGAGCCATGCGAAGGTTTGCTCGGGGTACCCTCAAATTCTCGATTCATTCCCGCCCGCCTGAGGACCCATGGCACCTGTGCCCAACTCTTGCAGATCCTCCAAAGGGCTGGACACACTCAACGACTCAGCGTGCAGATAGCCCATAGTGGTTTCGAGGGACTTGTGCCCCATGGCCTCTTGGATCGCTCGCGGATTGACTCCTCGCTCCAGGCAGTGTGTGGCGTAGCCGTGGCGCAGTTCGTGGGGCAGCACAGAAATGCCAAGCTTGCGGCGGGCATATTTCACGGCCCGCTGGACGTTCCCTTCGTGCATTCGATAACGAACAATCCTGCCGCTGCGTGGATCTCGGCAAGGGTCATGCGCAGGGAAGAGCCATGCCCAGCTCCACGAGAATTCGTACTCTGGGTATTTCCTGGCGAGCCGGTAGGGCAGCATTAACGGCGTTCGCGTCTGCTTGTCGAATTTCCACACCAAGCGAGCGGATTGTATTTGCTGCTTCAATTCTGGAACCAAAGAACAAGGCAGTTGGACAACGCGGTCGTTCCCGCCCTTAGCTCCCCGGATGCAAAGGGTGCTCCTCTCCAGGTTGACGTCTTTGATGCGCAAGTTGAGTGGTTCGGAAACGCGCAACCCACAGCCATAAAGGAGACGTGCGATCAGGTTCGTGGGATAGCCGCCGACATTACGGATTGCCTGTAGGAGTTGGCGCGTGTCACTAACGGAGGGTGCATGGCGTTCGTGGAGTGGTCGTTTGGCTCGCAGCGCGTCAACATTACCCAGCGGTTGCCCCAGCACCTGTTTGTACAAGAAGATAACGGCGTTAAACGCCTGGTTTTGAGTGCTGGCAGCGACGTTGTATCGCAGTGCCAGACGAGTCAGGAATATTTCAACTTTCTTTTCGCTCGGCAGTTCTGGGGCAGTACTCGCGAGCGAGTGGATATAGCGCCGGACCCAGAAGACGTAAGAATCTTCCGTGGACAGGGCCTTGTGCTGTCTGCGGATGACCTGACGCAGCCGATCAATCGCTTGTGATTCTTTCATATGGTTTTTGTTCGCCATTGTGGCAGAGCCACTTGGACATTATGCTGAGGTGTTAATTATGCGGAGGTCACTGCGGCGGGTGTCTTTGTTTTCTTTTCAGTGGGAGGTTTTTGGGATAGGAGGAAGC
>DATDCV010000151.1:0-1860 GCA_036524155.1 Verrucomicrobiia bacterium | reverse complement strand
TCTTTGATCATCTCCACTTCGCCCGCAACGGCCGCCGCGGCTTCTGCCGCTTCCGCCGCTTCCTCTTCCTCGGTGCGTGGCGCCGCTACCGCGATAACAGGGATTTGCTTGTCACCGACGAGGTCCACGCCGGCGGGCACCTTGATCTCGCCCAGTTTTATTGCTTCACCGATCTTGAGGTGGCTGACATCGACGACCAGTTGCTCCGGCAAATCTTTCGCCAGGCCCCGGACGCGTACCTTGAACAACACGTGTTCGAGCACGCCTCCCTGGTTCTTAACCCCGTCAGCTTCCCCTGTGGTTTCGACCGGCACGCTCACAATCACCTTTTCGTCAGCGGCGATCTCGTGAAAGTCCACATGCAGGATCTTGCCGCTCAGCGGATGGTGCTGAACCTCCTGAACGAGTGCCAGCCTGAGCGGGCGAGGGTCGTTGTCCTTCACCGCCAGGTCAACCAGCAGGTTTTCGGAAATCGAATGATGGATGAGGTCTTCCATTTCCTTGGCGATGACCTCGAGGTTTTGGGGCTGGGCCTGGCGGCCGTAAATGATCGCGGGGATTCGTCCCGATTCGCGGAGTTTCTTGGCTCCGGCGCGGCGTCCGAGCGCGCGGGGAAACGCGTTTAGTGCTACTGATTTCATCGTATATATCTATTTTTGGGCGGCACACCCGCTAGCTGGTGCGCCCGCCCTTAAATTCAAACAGCGAAGTCACAGACGAATTGCTGTGGATTCGCTTAATGGCTTCGCCTAAGAGCCCCGCCACCGACAGTGTCGTGATGTTCACGCCGCTAATAGCAGGGCGGAGGACAGTATCAGTTGTTACAAGTTCGTCAATAGCGGATTTCTGCAATCTTTCGATCCCGACGTCGTTCAAAACGGCGTGGGAGACACACGCCAGGATCTTCTTCGCGCCCTTTCGCCTGAGGAGGCCGGCGGCCTCGGTGAGGGTGCCTGCAGTTTCGGTCAGGTCGTCCACTAACAAAATGTCCTTGCCCCGGATTTCACCAATCACGGCCATGGATTCGACCTCGCTGGCGCTCTTGCGCCGCTTCGCGACAATCGCCAGTCCGCCGCCCAACACCTGGGAGTACGCATAGGCCATTTTTAGGCCACCGACGTCGGGACTCACGACGACGAGATTACGCAAGGTCTTCTTCTTGAGGTACTCATACATCACGGGCGCGGCGTAAAGGTGGTCTACCGGAATATCGAAGAAGCCCTGGATTTGCTGCGCGTGTAAGTCCATCGTCAGAACGCGGCTGGCCCCGGCGGCGACCAGAAGATTGGCGATGAGTTTGGCGGTGATCGGGACGCGGGGTTGGTCTTTGCGGTCCTGGCGGGCGTAGCCGTAGAAGGGCATGACCGAGGTGATGCGAGCCGCACTGGCCCGACGGAGCGCATCGATCATGATGAACATCTCCATCAGATGATGGTTGGTGGGTGGGCTCGTGGACTGGATCAGGAACACATCCTCGCCCCGGACATTTTCCTCGATTTTGACGAAGGTTTCGCCATCCGGGAACGGCTTGATGCTGGACTTGCCAAGTGGAATGCCGATGTAGGTGCAGATGGCCTCGGCGAGGGGCGGATTGGACGTGCCGCTAAAAATCTTCACAGTAATAGGCTTCGAATGAAAGCAAAAATCCACCGCAAGGGTGGAAAGAGCAGGGGCACTCTAGCACCCGCGCATGCCGGTACAAGAGCAAAGTCAACCTTGTTAACCCGGCCGGCACCGATAAAGGGCCGGAGTTAGTGCGCAATCCAACCTCCGCCCAGGACCAGGTCGTCCTGATAAAACACGGCGGCCTGGCCAGGCGTCACCGCCCGTTGTGCGGCATGAAGCCGGACGCTTGCGCGA
>DATDCV010000150.1:0-11748 GCA_036524155.1 Verrucomicrobiia bacterium | reverse complement strand
CCGGTAAACGCAACCTTCTTCCCGCCAAGTTCGACAAGGTAGCTGACCGCGCCCCGCGTGTAGCCTGGAGTATCGAGCACTCGGAATGAAAGGTCCCGCCAGGTAATGGTGTCACCTTCCTTGACCGTGCGGCTGATAGGGACTGCCTCGACCGGCAGCTTCGTGGTTTGCTGGGAATAGTCGTGAAAGCGTTTCTCGCGCAGTTCAGCCCAGAACTTTTCGGGATGGGCCAGAAATTCCGCCTCCTTTTCCGGGGCAACCACTTTGGCTCCCGCCCGTGCCAGGCCGCGCGCCGCCCATGTGACGTCGCGCCGGGCTTCACTCAGAAGGACGATCTCAGCCGCGGGTTGCCGCCCCAAAGGATCGCCGTATACCATGAGGGATTTGCCTTCCCGCTCGATCAGTCCGCCGTTCACCGGACCCCGAAGGATGCGCAGCCACGACGGAAGTTGCGGATTGAGCGAGCCCGGACCGGGGGTCGCTGCGGAGGCGACGACCGCCCCGACGAGCATGCCGAACGTTATGCGGAGGGCTGAGTTCATTGCGAAAGCGAGGATAGCACAGGCACAAGACGCGTGACAGTGGCTTTGCAGAATCCCGGTAGACCATTCAGCGTCAATCGTAATCAGGTGTGGCGCCGCTCCTTTTGGAAGGTAGCAGGCGTGGGAAACGCGGAAGTTGAGAGTCGGCCTGGAAGTCAACGGGTCCTGGGCTAAGGACGAAAATGGGCTGCGATAATTGCCCCAACAATTGTAGCATCGATGAGGATCGCGAAAGGGGTCAAGAGCACCTGTTTGACCCGCTGGGAAGCACCCGGGTATACCGGGAGCCTGTAGGCGTTGAGTTGCTCCTGTTCGGAGTAAAGGGTAAACGAGTCCTCGGAAACCATCGCATGCAGTCCGGACAGCGAGGACGCCGTGCAGGCCTCGTTCGTGATCGGAATCGGAGCCAGCGTCGCAGCCTGGTGGACCGAAACAAACCGCGGCTTGCGCCCGGCGTTCACTTTGACGGCGTTTGGCTCAACCCAATAAGCCCGCGTGCGAACATCGCGGTTTTCCTCCCGCGACTCGTCATATTGGACGAGCACGTCTTTGCGTCCCTCCGAGTAATACAACCGGACATGGTTCGGGACCGCGGGGTAACGGAAATGGGCGAAACGATCATGTTCCCAAAGCGCGGACGTACATCCGCTGCAGAGAATGGTTCCACTTACAGCAAGGATTACCCGTAGCTTCCGATTCTTCATAGGCTGCGACGCGACCACGCCATGCGACCCAGTTGAGCACCCAGCCTGCGACCGCTGCCCGCGAACGCAAGCCTAAAGCTGCGGTCTAAAACAGCGGTCAGTCATTCGCAGACCTTCCGGATGTTCCATCTCTTGTGGCCGGGGAGATTCAAAAGGCGAAGGCACAGACGGAGGGCATTCGATGTTGCCGGGATCTCCTCGCTGTGCCAACCTGCCCATGGAACGAGCTTATCTTATCGATCCGACTCGGTGGATTCGTGAACGTAACAACAAAAGGTCGAAATATGCGAAAGAAGTTGCTGATCGTGGCCGTGGTGATTGTGGCAGCGGTACTGGCGGTGCCGTTGATGAACCTGATGATCGGAAAACCGAGCGGGACGGCGCTGGCCGCAAAAAAGGCGTCTGACCCGGCGCTCGCCCGAGTGGTGGCGGTGTTCGAAGCCAAGTGCGCTCACTGTCATGTGCCGGAAACGCCAGCCCCGTTTTACGCAAAGGTTCCCGGTGCCTCGGCCTTGATTGCCGCGGACATTGCCGGAGGGTTGCGCGCGATGGACCTGGTGGCCGAGTTGTTTCCCGGAGAGAATCTCAAGGTTTCGGAGCCTGCCCTGGCGAAGATCGAGCGCGAGGTCAACGATGGCGAGATGCCGCCGGGAATTTACCTCGTCGCCCACTGGACGAGCGGCTTGAGTGCTGCGGACAAAGCAGCCATCCGGGATTGGATTTCCCGGACCCGGGCGCAGCATCATTCGTGGCCGGGCGTGACGGAGGCGCTTCGCACAGCTTTGATCCCGCCCATACCGGCGACGTTGGCAGTTGACCCCAAGAAGGCGGAGCTGGGGCGCAAGCTGTATCACGACAACCGCCTCTCGGGTGACAACACCGTGTCCTGCGCCACCTGCCACGACCTGGCCAAGGGCGGCACGGACCAGGAAAAAGTATCGACGGGCGTGCGCGGCCAAAAGGGCGGCATCAACGCGCCCACGACGTTCAACGCGGCGTTTCAATTCGTGCAGTTCTGGGATGGCCGCGCCCCAACCCTCGAGGCCCAGGCCGGCGGCCCACCCAACAACCCCGTCGAAATGGATTCCAACTGGCCGCAGATCATCGGCAAGCTCGAGGCCGACGCGGCTTTTGCCCGGGAATTCAAGGCTTCGTACCCGGAAGGTTTCACGGAAAAAACCATCACCGACGCGATCGCCACCTTCGAGCGAACGCTGATAACCCCAAATTCCCGCTTCGACAAGTACCTGGGTGGAGACACCAAAGCAGTTTCAGCCGACGAACTGCGCGGCTTTACCCTCTTCACTGAGACTGGATGCGCAACGTGCCACTCGGGCGTGCTGCTCGGCGGCGGTTCGTTCGAAATCATGGGGCGTCAAAGCGACTACTTCAATGACCGCGGCGGCGCGTCAACCGACGCCGACAAAGGCCGCATCAACGCATCCAAGGCGGCAAACGACCTGCACAAATTCAAGGTGCCCACCCTGCGGAACGTCGCGAAGACCTTCCCGTATTTCCACGATGGTTCGACGTCGGACCTAAAGGAAGCGGTCCGGGTCATGGCAAAGTACCAATGTGGCGAGGCCCTTTCCGAAGGTAACTGCGCCTCGGTGGCCGCGTTCCTCGCAACGCTGACTGGCGAATACCAAGGCAAGCCGCTATAACCACAGAGGCGGTCGACTCAATTCCGCACGCTGCGGCGTGCGCATGCAGTGCGGCTGACCGGGTTGGCGCAGAGTAGCCCTGTGGGGCAGTTTTTTCCCAGTTTCCCTGTCACTCGTCATCGCTGAAGGCCGGCTGTTTCTCTATCCCGCGCAAAGTCTTGGCTTAGCGGATAGTTACGTCCTGGGCGGGGCCACCACGGGGCCCCGAAGGTGGAGCTTTCTCTCAACTCTTGGGCTTGGACGTTTCCGCCGTCCTTGGACAAATCGCCAAAGTTGGGGCACATAAAGACAAGGTATGTCCCCAGGTCTGAACCTGATTTCGGCCGCCATGCGGCGGCCGATAACCACATTAGTGGTGATCACCGGGGTTTGCCTGGGAGGGTTTCTCGCGCTACGGCAGATGGCGCGCGATATTTTTCCACCGCTCGGGATTCCCACGATTTACGTCGCGCAACCTTATGGAGGAATGGACCCGTCGCAAATGGAAGGGTACCTCACCTACTACTACGAATATCACTTTCTGTACATCACGGGTATCGAGCACGTGGAATCCAAGTCAATCCAGGGAGCGGCGATCATCAAGCTCCAGTTTCACCCGGGCATGGACATGTCGCAGGCGATGGCAGAAACGATCGCGTACGTAAATCGCGCCCGGGCGTTCATGCCGCCGGGGACCGTGCCCCCATTCGTCATGCGCTTCGATGCCGGCAGCGTCCCGGTGGGGAACCTGGTGTTTTCAAGCGAGACCCGCACCGTGGGGCAACTGCAGGATGCGGCGCTGAACCTGGTGCGGCCGTTGTTTGCGACGCTGCCCGGGGTGTCGGCGCCACCGCCGTTCGGCGGCAGCGCGCGGTCGATTCTAGTGAACCTCAGGCCCGAACGCCTGCGGGCGTATAACATGTCCCCGGAGGAGGTGGTCGAGGCCATCACGGCGGCGAACGTAATCAGCCCGTCGGGTAACATGCGGCTGAACGGGAAATACCCGATGGTGCCGGTGAACGCCGTGGTGAAGAACGTCAAGGACCTCGAAGCGGTCCCGATTCGCAGCGGCGCGTATCCCGCGGTGTTCGTGCGCGACGTCGGCGAAGTCGTTGACGGGTCAGATATTGTTACCAGCTACGCTTTGGTGAACGGGCGGCGAACGGTTTACATCCCGGTGACCAAGCGGTCGGACGCTTCGACGCTTTCGGTGGTCAGCCTGGTCAGAAAGAATATCCCCCGCTTCCAGGGTGTGCTGCCGGACGATGTGAAGGTCAGTTATGAGTTTGACCAGTCGCCCTACGTGACCCGGGCAATCCGCGACCTGGTGAAAGAGGGCGCGCTGGGAGCGGTGCTGACGGGGCTGATGGTGCTGCTGTTTCTGCGAGACTGGCGCAGCGCGCTGATTGTGGTGCTGAACATACCGTTGGCTTTGATCGCCGCGACGTTCGCACTGTGGATGGCGAAACAAAACGTCAACCTGATGACCCTCGGCGGACTGGCGCTGGCGGTGGGCATCCTGGTCGACGAAGCGACCGTGACCATCGAGAACATCCATTCCCATCTGGCCCGCGGGGAACCGGTGGCCCTGGCCGCATTCGATGCGACGAGTGAAACGGCCGTCCCCCGGTTGCTGGCGATGCTCTGCATCCTGGCGGTGTTCATTCCGGCGTTCTTCATGGCCGGGGCGGGAAAGGCGTTGTTCGTGCCTCTGTCGCTGGCAGTGGGTTTTTCGATGATCGCGTCATTCTTGCTGTCGAGCACGCTGGTGCCGGTGCTGTCGGTTTGGCTGTTGCGGCACCATTCAACACCCAAAGAAACGGAACGCCGGCCCGGAGCGTTCGCACGATTCCAACTCCTCTATGCGGGGGTTGTTCGTCGTGCCGTGCGGTTTCGCTGGGCCGTCGCTGGCATCTATATCCTGGTCGCTGCGGGGGTCATCTATTTCGTCGGGCGGGGGCTGGGAACGGAAATCTTTCCCAAAGTGGACGCGGGCCAGATGCAGCTCCGGCTGCGGGCGCCAACGGGGACGCTGGTGGAAAATACCGAGGCTATCGCCTTGAAGGTGCTGCAGAGCATCAAAGATGAGGCAGGGCCTGAAAACGTGGCGCTGACGATGGGCTTGATCGGTGTTCATGGCGCGAGCTATCCGATCAATTTCATCTACCTGTGGAACGGCGGGCCGGAAGAGGGTGTGCTTCAGGTGCAACTGAAGCCGGGGGCACGGATGAGCGTCGAGGAGCTCAAGGAGCGGCTCCGGGCGAGATTTGCGCGCGAATTTCCGGAGGTGACATTCTCTTTTGAGCCAAGTGATATCGTCAGCCGGGTAATGAGCTTTGGCGCGGCGACGCCGATTGAAGTTGCGGTGAGCGGGCCGAACTTGAGCGCCAGCCGGGACTACGCCGGGAAGATAAGGGAAAGACTTTCGCGGGTCGCGGCGCTGCGCGATATTCATTTCGGCCAGGCGTTGGATTACCCAAGCGTCGACGTGGCGATCAACCGGGAGCGGGCCGGATTGCTGGGTGTAAAGACGGCGGACACCACTCGCTCGCTGGTGGCGGCGACCACCTCAAGCCGGTTCACGGTCCCCAATTATTGGGCCGACCCGAACTCAGGCGTCAGCTACCAACTTCAGGTACAGGTCCCTCAGGACCGGATGCAATCACTGGATGACCTGAAAAACGTGCCGATCGGCAATAGGAGAGGAAAATCCGTGTTGCTGCGCAACATCGCCAGCGTGAGCGACAGCACGGCGGTAGGCCAGTATGAGCGGTATAATATGCAGCGCATGATCACAGTGACCGCCAATGTTTCCGGGTCGGACCTGGGGAGCGTGGCGCGGGAGGTGAAGGCGGCGCTCAAGGATGCGGGCGAACCGCCGCCGCGAAGCCGGGTGGAGGTGCGAGGCCAAGTGGTGCCGCTGGAGCAAATGTTGGGCGGATTGCGCACTGGCCTGTTGCTGACGGTGCTGGTAATTTTTTTGTTGCTGGCGGCCTATTTTGAATCGGTGCAACTTTCATTCATCGTCATTTCTACGGTCCCAGCGGTGGTGGCGGGCGTGGCGCTAATGCTGTGGGCGACCGGCACGACCTTGAACATCCAGTCGTTCATGGGCGCGATCATGGCGGTGGGCGTGGCGGTGGCAAACGCGATCCTGCTGGTGACTTTCGCCGAACGCCACCGGCTCGGCGGAGCAAGCGCGGACGAGGCCGGTGCTGAAAGCGCCCGCACCCGTCTGCGGCCGATACTCATGACCAGCTTCGCGATGATGGCGGGCATGATGCCAATGGCGCTGGGGCTTGGAGAGGGCAGCGAGCAAACGGCGCCACTGGGCCGGGCGGTTATTGGCGGCTTGGCAATCGCCACAGTGACCACTCTGATCGTGCTGCCGTGCATCTTCAGTCTCGTACGCCACAAGAGCAGCCGCGCCTCGATGTCACTGGATCCAACCGACCCCGCGAGCGGGCATTTTGTGAAAGCGGTAACGACCTTCCTGCTGTGCGGCGCGGTCGTTGCTCTTCTGCTGGCGGTGTCGGGCTGCAAACCGGCGGCACCGGCACCTGCCGGCAAACAACCACCGGCGGTCAGCGTGAACCTGGTCCAGCCCGCCAGGGGCAGCATCACCCGCAACGTGGCGCTGCCCGCACTTGTGGTCGCCAACCAACAGGCAACTCTCTACTCGAAGGTCACCGGGTATCTGAAGACGATCACGGTTGACAAAGGTGACGAGGTCAAGCAAGGGGCCCTGCTCGCGGAAATCGAGGTGCCTGAATTGATCGCCGATGAAGCACGGTACAAGGCCGAAGCCGACATCGCTGAGTTGGATTATCGGCGCGCGGCGGCCGCGCAGGAAAAAGCCCCCGATCTGGTCCGCCTTCAGGACGTCGACACCGCCAGAGCCAAGTCCCAGATGGCCAATGCGAATTTGGCGCGAGCACGGACGCTGCTCGGGTTTACACAACTCGGCGCGCCGTTTTCGGGGACAATAACGCGGCGGATGGTAGACCCCGGCGCGTTTGTGCCGGCGGCGACGGCGGCGAGCACCCCTCAAAACGCGGCCCTCCTAACTATCGCCGATTTCAAGATCGTGCGCGTCCAGGTGAGCGTTCCTGAGCCGGAGGTGCCGCGGATCAAGAAAGATCTGCCTGTCCGCGTGACAGTTGATGAACTGCCAGGCTGCGTATTCGAGGGCAGCGTCACGAGGTTTGCCCAGGCACTGGACGATGAAACCAAGACAATGCTCGCCGAAATCGACCTGGCGAACCCCGCGGGTCAGCTCCGTCCGGGGATGTATGCGAATGTGAAGATCGGAGTCGAAACCCACCCGGATGCGCTGCTGCTTCCGGTCGAAGCGGTGCTGTTCGAGAAGGTCGGCACAGCAGTATTCACGGTCGTCGAGGGCCAGGCGCGAAGGGTCGCGGTCAAGACGGGATTCAATGACGGCAAATCGGTGGAGATTCTTGAAGGTGTTAAACCCGGCGAGTCGGTGATCGTGGCTGGAAAATCAGCCTTAAGCAACGGCCAGCCGGTGAGCGTGGCTGGAGAGGGAACACGCCCGTTGCCACAATGAACTGGACGAGAAGAATTGTTCTTTCGTTAGTCTGCGCATCGCTATCGCAGGCACAAGGCCAGACCTCCGCGCCCGTTGCTGTGCCGGATATGCCCAAAGGCGGCGAGGTCTTCACGTTGGATCTGGCCACCGCTCTGCGCCTTGCGGAGGGCCGCAACCTGGACATCCAGCTCGCCCGCCAACGAGTCGCCGAGGCACAGGCGAATCACGAAAGCAGCCTGGCGCGGTTTTTCCCCTGGCTGGCCCCGGGAATCACTTATCGGCGGCATGACGACCTGATCCAGGACGTCGGCGGCAACTTCATCGAGGCGCACAAGGAATCGTACGCGCCCGGGGCGACGCTCACCGCGCAGGTCGATATTGGCGATGCCCTATACCAGTCGTTGGCCGCCAAACAGCAAGTGAACGTGACCCGGTATGCGTCCGACGCACAACGCCAGGCGAGCATCTCGAGCGCGGCTCAGGGTTACTTTGACCTGCTGGTCGCGCAAGCGGTAGTCAAGGTAGCCGAAGAAGCGGTGCGGATCTCGAGCAATTATCTCACGCAGATCGAACACGCGGTTCAAGCCGGGCTGGCGTTCCGGGGGGACGAGTTACGGGTGCGCGTTGAGGAGGAGAACAACCGCCTGGCGCTGCGCCGCGCCATCGAGCGGCAACGACTGGCGTCGGCGCAGTTGGTGCAGATCCTTCACCTTGCTCCGGCCGTAGATCTTCAGGCGCGCGAAAACGAACTGGTGCCGCTGAGCCTGGTCGAAACCAACCGGGGGTTTCGCGATCTGGTCGATGACGCGCTGGGCACCCGGCCAGAGCTCAAACAGTCGCAGGCGGCTATTGGGGTCGCGCGCGAAAACAGAAAGGGCGCTGTGTATGGCCCGCTGATTCCCTCGGCAGGGGCGCAATATTTTGCCGGAGGACTCGGCGGCGATAGCGCGGTGGGCGCTTCGCGGTTTAGCGACCAGCAGGACCTCTTTGCCGGGCTGAGTTGGAGAATCGGGCCCGGCGGCCTGTTTGATTTCAGCCGCAAACGAGCCGCCGAAGCTCAGCTCCGGAGCGCCGAACTTGGCGCGGACAAAACGCGCGACGAAATTGCGCGGCAGGTCGTTGAAGCCGCGACGCGCGTCCAGTCTCTAACCGATCAAATCGGGTCGGCTCGCCGGGCGCTGGCAGCGGCGGAAGAAGGTCTGCGGCTCGCCCTGGTGCGGCGGGAATATGCGGTGGGAGTGGTGCTTGAGGCCATCCAGGCGGAACAGGATTTCACCCGCGCGCGGGGTGACTACTTGAGGGTGATTGGGGAGCTCAATAAAGCCCAATACGCCATGTTGCGTGCGCTGGGGAAGATGTGACGAGGACCGCAAGCTGCCGTTCATCCCGGCCATGGAATCGGCGCCTGGCGGCCTGGCGGAATGACATTCAAGGATAAGACGGCGAGAGCATGACTCTCGTCCCAACGTCGCCCGATTGGGTGCGCAGGATCAGTTCCGTCCCTGCCGCATCCGCTCCCTTGCGCACATAACCGAGGGCGACGATTTGAGGCGCCTTGGGCGACTGCGCCACGCTGGTGAGATAACCAACTTCCCGGCCATCTTTACAAAGCCTGTCACGTGGCGCGGGCGTCGGCGACGCGCCCGCTGCCAGCCTGAAACCTCGCAAAATGCGATTGACATGGCCGACGGTGTGGATGCGATTCAGAACTTCCTGGCCGATATAGCAGCCCTTGGAATAGCTCATCGCGCGGGCCTCCAGCCCACATTCCTGGGGGAAATTGGTGTTGTCCATATCCGCCGCGAACCGCGGGATGCCAGCCTCGATTCTCGCGGTCTCGAAAGCGTCCCAGCCCGCCGGGCCACCGCCTTCGGCGCGAACTGACGCAAGGAGGACATCGGCGAAGAACCGCAGAGCGCCGGCGGGAACAAACAAATCAAAACCTTGAGTGCCAAGTCGCGGCTGGTTTACGAGATAGATTTCCCCCAGATCAGCGTCGATCTTCTTGGAGAAGCGCAACGGACCCGAGGGAACGTCCTCCAATAACCGCGCCCGGCGAACCGCCGCTTCGGCCCTTGGTCCTTGCACTGTCAACAAGCCGTAGAGGGAGCTGACATCCACCACCTGCACGTCGTCGGCGACGATGTACTTCTCGAGCCTCTCCGTGAGTTGGCGGGTTAACCCCGGCTCGAAGTCGAGCAGCAATTCATCCGTGAGACAATAGATGTAAGCATCCGATTCCATGCGGCCTTTGGCGTCTACGATCGCCGCATAGCAGCCCGTTCCCGGACTCAAGGCCTTGACGTCATTTGTCACCTGCCCGTGCAAAAACCGGACACGGTCCGCCCCCGTCAGGCAAAGCCGTCCACGAAAGCTGAAATCAAGGAAGGCGGCGGTTTGGGTCAGCGCTTCGTATTCGGCGAGAAGATTGCCATACCGGGCCACCACCGGACTATCCCCGACTTCCGTGAAGACCGCCCCGAGGTCATGATGAAGGTCCTGCAACGCCAATTGGCTCATATTCGTCCCGCCAATTTACGGAGCGGGCGGCATGATGCAACTGGCGGCAGTCCGCCCGTTAGCCAGAGCTCAGATATAGTACATCTTCTCCTTTTCCGCGCCCTCCTCCAATAGCTGCTGAAATGTAATTGCGGCAGCCGTAGTGTCCAAAGCGTCCCGCAGTTTTTGCCACGCGCGCCGGAGTTCGGCGGGGCAATCACGGTCGCTAAGGGCGGGCGTGTCGAAAATCGTGCCGTGAACGGCTCGAAGCAAGTCGGCCAGGGTAATTTCGGCCGGAGGCCGCGCCAACATATAGCCGCCATCTTTCCCGCGGAGGCTCCGCACGATGCCCTGCGCCTTCAGTTCGATCAGGATTTGGACCAGGTAATTGGAGGGCAGTTGTTGCTGGGCCGCGAGATCATCGACCCGGAGCGCGCCGCCGATCGCATAATGCTTTGCCAGCCCCAACACGGCGCGCGCTGCGTAGTCGCTTTTTACGGAGAGTTTCACCGCCGCAGCTTAGGCAGTCTGGTTTCTTTGCGCAACTTTCGGGCTACAGCTTCGCCTCAAACCACGCGAGCGTTTTGGCCCACATTTCGGGCGTGTAGACGTGGCCGAGGCCTGGGTAGATGATGTTCTGGAACTCGGCTTCCTTGCCGTACAGCCGGTAGACGGGGCGCACCGCCGCGTCAATTCTCCGGATGCCGTCCGGGGGAGAGCCCGAGTCCTGGTCGCCGGTCATGAAGAGGACCGGGCGCGGAGCGACCAACGCAACGATGGCCTCCGTGTCAAAGTGTTTCAGGAGGTTGGGGACGAAATAATAAATCCCGTGCGCCCGCAGCGACTGATGCTCGATTAGATTCCGATAGCGCGTCAGGCAGGCGACCGCGACTCCCGTTTTGAGCCGCTCGTCGAGCGCCATCAACCACCAGGACCGGGTCGCGCCCATACTGATGCCCGTCACCCCGATCCGGCCGGGGTCCACCTCCGGCCGCGATGCCAGGTAATCCAGCGCCATCAAATCGTCCCGCAGAATCATGCCCCAGAGAGTCCGCCCCACCCAAAGATTGAATTTGCTGGCGCTCATTTCGCCGTCCCCCCCTTTTTCCTGAGGGCCGCCAGGACCCCGCCCGCTGCGTCCTCCGAAGCAACAGGCGTCAATTCCGAGCACGACGAAGCCGCGCCGGGCCAAAGCGGGGCCGGGTTCCTCGGGAGTATGCCGGGCCTGGAACAGCTCTTCCTTCCCGATGGCGTATTCACCGCCGTGCCAATGGCAGTAGAGTATCGCCGGCACCTTTCCGGCCAACTGCCTTGGGAGCAGCAAATAGCCCGGCACCACCTCGCCTGCCTGATTATCGAACTGGAATTTCTCGACACGGAACTCCCCGCGATCTTCGCGCGACAGGATCTCCACTTTCGGGACCTTCGGCCGGGGCGGCAAATCGCCTAAAAGTTGCTTAAGTTGGGAGCGGATTTGTTGGCGTTGGCTTTGCCAGGCGGCGTTGGATGCGGGTGCTTTGAAGTCCGGCGCGATCCCGGCCTTCGCCAGCCAGCGCTCGGCGTCATTTGTTTGTGATCGGGCCATATCAGGTGTAGGCGTCAGCAACAGAAGAATGGGCAACAAAGGAATCTGGCGGGCAGCTCTCATTTCCGCCTCCACTCCTAAGCGCAAATACCCCGTCGATCCAGTAAATTAACCGCGACGCCAGGCGGGAAAGACGCCTGCCCTCACCGAGCCATACATCTCCCAAGCGCAGGTTCGAAGCGCCGACGCGTTGCCGGCGTATGCGGTCCGCGCGGCATAAGCC
>DATDCV010000149.1:0-34554 GCA_036524155.1 Verrucomicrobiia bacterium | reverse complement strand
GGGGTGCGGGTCGTGCTCGGCGAAAACCTGCTCCAGGATTCGGGCAAACTCCTCCATCAATCTCCAGTTGCGGAGATCTTTGTCGCTGATCAAAGACTGGGTCGCCTGGTTTGCGATGGGGCGAGTACAGCATAAGAGGTGATTATAGTACAAGCTTAAAAATAACAATCTTTATTCAGCCCTACTAATTAGCCTTGCTGTAGGCAGACCTCATGCCGAACAGAACTGATTACAAATCGGCGCTCCGACCCAAGCTTGAGCGGATACCGCACGCCGTCGATTGACCTTTTCTACGCAGGGTTGACGGTGTTAGAATACGGGGCGGCGGAGACCCGTCACCAGACGACCATGCAACTGACGAGCAAAGCTTTCCAGGAGGGCGCGGCGATACCGGCGAAATACACGTGCGACGCTCAGAATGTCTCGCCGCTGCTGACATGGACCGGCACGCCGCCGGGAACCAAAAGCCTGGCGTTGATCGCCGATGACCCGGATGCGCCGGGCGGAACGTGGGTGCATTGGGTCGTCTTCAATATGCCCGCCAGTACCGTAGAACTGCCGGAGGACACTCCTAAGAGCCAGTTCCTGCCCGGAGGAGCCGGGCAAGGCTTGAACGATTTCCGCCACCTCGGTTACGGCGGGCCTTGCCCGCCCCCGGGAAAACCGCACCGGTATTTCTTCAAACTTTACGCCCTCGACACCGAACTCGCGCTCAAGCCCGGCGCGAGCAAGAAAGACGTCGAGCGGGCGATGGATAAGCACATCCTCGCCCAGGCGCAATTAATGGGCACCTACAAGAGGAAGTGATCATGGAAACAACCCTTTTAAGCATTTGCCTGGGCATTGGCCTCAGCGCCGCATGCGGATTCCGGGTCTTTGTGCCGCTGCTGGTGATGAGCATCGCGTCGCTGGCGGGGCAGTTGTCATTGGCGCCGGGATTTCAATGGATCGGCACCTACCCGGCGCTGATCACGTTCGGGGTGGCCACCGCCGTCGAGATCGCGGGGTACTATATTCCGTGGGTGGACCACGCGCTGGACACCATCGCCACACCGGCGGCGGTCGTCGCGGGCACAGTCGTCACGGCGTCGATCGTTACCGGGATGAGCCCGCTATTGAAATGGACGCTCGCGATCATCGCCGGCGGCGGCGCCGCGGGATTGGTCCAGGGCGCGACGGTCGTTACGCGGGCCGCTTCGACCGCCACGACGGGCGGCTTTGGCAACCCGCTGGTGGCGACGATTGAACTCGGCGCGGCGGCGATTACCTCGGTCGTCGCGCTGGTCGCGCCGGTGGTGGCCGTGCTCATCCTCGCGCTGGTGCTGGCCTATCTCGGGAGAAAGGTCTACCGAAAACTGCGGCCCGCGCCGGCCGCACCAGCCCCGAAGCCCGTTGTCTAACAAAAGCAAACGAAGGAAACGATGAGGGAGTAAAACTCTTCGTTCCCTTCGTTGCCTTCTGTTAGATGTGCCTGCCCTCCTCCTTGTGCGAAAGCGGACCTGATGCTATCTATTAGCTGATTCCACTGTCCACCCCCGGGATCCCGTGTCCGGCGGGGCCGCACCGGCTGGCACTTTTTCCGCGCCTTTTGCGCACTGTAAAGGTGGCCCAGTCGTAGCGGGACAGCGTCCCGAGGGCGGGCCGAACTGGCGGACTGCAGAAAAACAAGGTGAAACACACCAAAAAAAAGGAGACGACCGTGAGAGTTAAACGATATTCGACAACCAACCTGTGGCTTCTGGTGGCTGGCGCAACGCTTTGCCTCGGCGCCGCTGCTTATGCTGACAGACGTCCGGACGATCAGGACCAATCAACCCAGGTTGAGCCGCAGGCCGGCGCCTGGAAGACGTGGGTAATCTCGTCCGGCAAGGACTACCGCGTGCCGCCGCCGCCGAACCCGCCCAGCACCAGGGCCGAGCTGAGAATGGTGGCGGAATTGATGAGCCACAATGACGCCCAGGCGCAGCAGCAGATAACATTTTGGGATGCGGGGGCGCCGGCCTACCGCTGGATGGACCTGATCAACAGCCGCGCGCTGGCCGGCCAAAACCTGACCCCTTACTCGGTCCGCGTGTACACTTACGTCGCCCAGGCGATGCACGACGCGACGATCGCAGCCTGGGAATCGAAGTACGTTTACCGGCGGCCGCGGCCGAGCGAGTTGGACCACGACCTCCCCGCCGCGGTGGCGGTGCCGGACAGCCCATCCTATCCGTCCGAGCATGCAGCGACAGCCCAGGCCGCAGCGAGCGTGCTGGCGTATCTGCTGCCGGCGGAAGCCCAGTCCTTTCAGACGATGGCCGAACAGGCCGGCTGGTCCCGGGTGCTGGCGGGCGTGCAATACCCCAGCGACTATTACGCCGGATTGGAGTTGGGCCGGAAGGTGGCTGAGAAGGTGATCGCCAAGGCCAAACTCGACGGCTCAGATGCCGTCTGGACGGGGACGGTACCCACGGGTCCGTGCAAATGGATCGGCACCAATCCCGGTAACGTGACCGCCGCGAACTGGAAGCCCATCCTGCTGACTTCGCCCAACCAATTCAGGTGTCCCGCGCCTCCGGCTTGTGATTCGCCCGAGGGGCAGGCCCAGGCGGCCGCTGTGCTCAACTTTCCACGGACGTTTGTGACCACCTACAAGGCGTTTTATTGGCAGAGCCCGGAAGGCCTGAGCACCTGGCCGTATCGGTACGCGGACAAATGGATCTTTGAAAACAAACTCGATCAGAACCCGCCTCGCGTGGCGCGCGCTTACGCCCTGGTGGCCTCAGCGTTCTTCGACGCTTTCATCGCCAGCCAGGATTCCAAGTTCACCTATTGGTACATCCGGCCGCCGCAACTCGACCCGGCCATCAAGCCCCTGTTTGCGGTCCCGAACTTCCCCAGCTACCCGTCGAATCACTCAACCTTCTCAGCGGCGCGCTCCGAAATCCTGGCGTATCTGTTCCCGGAGCACGCTGACTTTATCCGCGCGGTAGGCAAGGAAGCCGGCGATTCGAGGATTTGGGCCGGCATTCACTACCCCATGGACAACGAAGCCGGTGTTCAGCTTGGGCGATCGGTCGCGCAGGTGTTCCTGTCGCGGGCGCAGAACGACGGTTCGCAGTAACGACACGCACCGCCGCTGGTTCAGGGCGTCTTCCGGGGTGACGGCGCCCTGAACCCAAGCAAGCGGTCACCCATAGATAGGCTCGTTTCGGTTAGGGAGTTATGGGTTCGGGCGCAATGATCATTGCCCGGGCCGGCTCGCTCAGGATTCCCTGCTCGATAGCGTCGGGTAATCCGTATAACCGCGCGGTCCCTGGGCGTAGAACGTAGCCGTGTCCGGTGCGTTCAAGGGCGCGCCGGAAGCGATCCGGCGCGGCAGGTCGGGGTTGGCAATGAAGGGCTTGCCGAACGCCACCGCATCCGCCTCGCCCGCCCGCAGTGCTTGCTCGGCGGTCTCGGTGGTGAAGCCTTCATTGGCGACGTAGATTCCGCCAAAAACCTTCTTCAACTCGGGCCCCAGGCGGACCGGACCCAGCGACTCCCGCGCGCAGATGAACGCGATGCCGCGCCGGCCAAGCTGGGAGGCCACATAGCCAAAGGTGGCCCCCGGGTTGGAATCTCCCATGTCGTGCGAATCGCACCGCGGCGCCAGGTGCAGGCCCACCCGTTTGGCGCCCCAGATGGAAATGACGGCGTCGGCGACCTCGAGCATCAGGCGAGCGCGGTTCTCGACTGGTCCGCCGTACTCGTCGTTCCGGTGATTGGTCTTGTCCTGCAAAAACTGGTCCAGCAGGTACCCGTTCGCCCCGTGAATCTCCACGCCGTCGAACCCCGCCGCCTGGGCATTTTCCGCGCCTTTCCGGTAGGCCGCGATGATTCCGGGAATCTCGTCCCGCTCCAGCGCGCGCGGCGTGACAAATTCCTTTATGGGACGGACCAGGCTCACATGACCGGCGGGCCGGACTGCGCTCGGCGCCAGCGGCAGCGCGCCATTAAGGTAAATGGGGTCCGAGATCCGGCCGACGTGCCAGAGCTGCAAGAACATTCTCCCCCCGGCACGATGGACCGCCTGCGTGATTTCCCGCCAGCCGGCGGTTTGCTCGGCCGACCATATCCCCGGAGTGTCCGGGTAGCCTACGCCCATCGGGCTAACGGCGGTGGCTTCGCTGATGATCAGTCCCGCGGAGGCGCGCTGGACATAGTACTCCCGCATCAACGCATTCGGCACGCGCCCGGCGCTGGCGCGACAGCGCGTCAGCGGCGCCATCCAGATGCGGTTTGGCAGCTCGAGCTCGCCCACTTGGATCGGCTGCAGCAGCAACGATCCGGAATTCCCGTTCGTCACGCCGGCTAGTATCGCACCAGGCTGGTCGCGCGCAACTGCTCTGCTTTCCACGAGTCACCGCTCGTATCCGCGAGGGCCGCCGAACCAGCTGCCGGCAGTTTCCGTTCTGGGATTGTGGCGTGGGGGTCTCGCCCGCGGGTTCGGTCGGCGTCCCGCCGATCGAGGCTAAAAGGGGCGGGGACGCCCCAGGAACTCGCGGGCGAGACGCCCGCGCCACGCCAAAATGAGAATTGCCGACCGGCTGCCGAACCGGCTTGACTTTGTGCACACTGTGCACAAACTTCCTGCCGATGAAGACTGGTTACGTCTCCGGGCGCGTGCCGCGGCAATATGAGCGCCTGGTAGTGAAGCAGGCTCGGGCCGCGCGCACCTCCAAGAGCAACCTTGTGGCTCGATACGTGATCGAAAAGACAATGGAAACCGAGTTCCCGGGGATTTCCTTCCGCGGCGCCTTGTCAGGGCGTGAGGCGTACGTAACGGGACATCGCGTCGCCGTTTGGGAAGTTGTGGAGGTTCAGGAGGAACTCAAGTCGGCCGAGAGAACTTCAAACCATTTCCATTGGCCCCTGGTCCTGGTGAAGCGGGCCTTGGCCTACGCCAACGCATTCCCCGGGGAAATCCAGCGTTCAAGGGAAGGAGAACGGCATGGGGTTCCGGCTGTTGGCTGATGAGAACACGTCGCACCGTCTGATATCGGCGTGCCAGCGTTTGGTCGCGGGGTTTCCGGTCATTCACATCGCGAGCTGGGAAGATGGAGCCTGGCTGGGGTTGGATGATGAGGCGCTTCTGACCTGTTGTGCTGAAGCCGACCGGGTGCTGGTGGCTCTCGACCGTTCCACGCTGGCCTGGCATGCCGGACAACTGCTTCGCGGCGGACAGGACCACGCTGGCTTAATTCTGTTCCGCGGAACGGTTCGGAGTGCGGACTACGGCTATCAGGCTCGCCTGTTGACGAACTTCTGGCAAAAGGAAGGTCAGGAATGGGATTGGCAGAACCGGATTGTTTACCTGCCGAAGTCCCTGTGAACTGCTCCGTCTGGTGGCTTAAGAGATGGTGGATGGGGCGGGATCCGGATCATGCCTTCCGATGGGAGGGTAAAGAGTCTTTGATCGAATCCCAATCAAGGATCTCCTCGCGTCCTTCCGCAACGCCTTTTCTGCGCTCGTCCAGCAGATCCCTATGCCATTGCGGCACGGGAACGCGCTCGGCTTGAGCACGCAAATCCTCCCAAATAGCCTCGATAATCTGAAGCTTCTCGGCCAATGGAAGCTGCTTCAATTCGGCGATGCTCACAGCACACATAGCAAACGCTTCGGCCCAGGAACTGACAACCTCTTCGGCGAATACCATTGCTCACTCGCGCTGCGCCAGTAACACCCTAAATGTAAAGACAGGTATTTTCCATCGGGTCCTGGGCATTTGAGCGCCTGTCGCGCCTCAGTATTTCGCCACGGATGGGTCGATTTCGTTCGACCAGGCGGTGATGCCGCCTTTGACGCTCTTCAGGCTCTTGAACCCTTGCTGGCGAAGGAATTCCAGCGCCTGCATCGACCGGCCCCCCGCTTTGCAGTGGAGATAATAAGTCTGGTCCCGGTCCAGCTCGTTGAAGCGCTGCACAAGCTGGCTCAAGGGCAGCAGCTCGGTGCCCGGAATCCGTGCAATTTGAAATTCATTTGGCTCGCGGACGTCAATGACCTTGATGCCCAGGTTCGGGTTCTCCAACGCCTGTTTCAATTGCTGCACGGTCACTTCGTCGGGATGCATCGCTGCCGTGGTTTGGTTGGATTTCATGCCGCAGAAATCTTCATAGTCGATGAGCTGTTTGATGGAAGGGCTTGCGCCGCAGAGCGGGCATTGGGGATCGCGCCGGAGTTTGACTTCGCGGAAGCGCATCTCGAGCGCGTTGAACAGCAGCAAGCGGTTCAACAGCGGCGCTCCGATCCCGGCGGCGAGCTTCAGGATTTCGGTCGCCTGGATGAGGCCGATGATGCCCGGCAGCACGCCGAGCACTCCGCCTTCGGCGCAACTCGGGACCATTCCGGGCGGCGGCGGTTCCGGGTAAAGGCAGCGATAGCAGGGAGCGCCGAGGTGCGGACCGAAGACGCTGGCCTGGCCCTCGAACCGGAAAATCGAGCCATAGACATTTGGCTTGGCCAACAACACGCAGGCGTCGTTGACGAGGTAGCGAGTCGGAAAATTGTCCGTGCCGTCCACGACAATGTCGTAGGGCCCAATGATGTCCATCGCGTTGGCGCTGCTCAGCCGCGCCGGATGCTGTTCCACCTCCACGTCGGAATTGATCCGCCGCACCGCGTCCCGGGCGGATTCGGTCTTGGGCCGGCCGACGTCTTCCGTCCCGTGCAGCACCTGGCGGTGGAGGTTTGAAAAATCAACGGTATCAAAGTCGACGATGCCCAGTTTGCCGATGCCCGCCGCCGCCAGGTACAGCGCGATGGGCGATCCCAGGCCGCCGGCCCCGACGCACAGCACGCTCGCGCGCCGAATTTTCTTTTGGCCGGCCAGGCCAAATTCAGGCAAACTGAGATGCCGCGCGTAACGCCGCAGTTGCTCGGCGGATAATTGTGGTTCGATGTTCAACGTCAGATGTCGCGTAAACTAAAGCAGGAATGGCCCGTCCGCAAACGCGCACCCGTTGCGGCTCCCGGCGCGCGGACTTCAGTCCGCAGCAATGCCCAACCGCCGGATGGGCCTGGTTTGCACGCGGCATACAGATTACGCGGAGCGTATGGAGTGCGTGGAGCTTGCTCCCGCTTTCTTGCGCCCCACTGGCAATCGAAGGCGCCAGCAAGCTGGACGCACTCCAAACGCTTCGCGGATTCAACGCCCGCATTGTTTCACCTGGCCCCTGTGAGAGCTTTATGCCCCCAATGCCTGCGCCTATGCGAAACATGACTCTCCCGGAACCAGGCCTGGCCGCCGCCCGGTTGAAGAAGGCCTCGAGATTGCGGCCGACCCTCGCGATTGTCCTGGGCAGCGGGTTTAACCACCTGACATCAGTTCTCCAGGCGGACGCCAGTGTGCCTTACACGAGGTTGCCCGGTTTCCCGACGGCGGGCGTGCCCGGCCACAGTGGCGTACTTTTCATCGGCCGCCTCGGCGGGACTCCCGTGCTTGTGCTAAGCGGGCGCGCGCATTTCTACGAAGGTCACTCGATGAGCGCGGTCACCTACTCCGTCCGGGTCCTGGCGGAATATGGGATCACTGACTTGCTGCTGACCAACGCCGCCGGGGGAGTCAGGCGTAGTTTTCGCCCCGGCACCTTCATGGTTCTCACCGACCACATCAATTTCATGGGTGCCAACCCGTTGCGCGGACCGGCCTGGCCGGACCAGGAACGGTTTGTGGATCTCACCAACGCCTATGATCGCAAGTTGGCACGGTTTCTCCATCGCGCCGGCAAAGACCGCGGCGCGCCAGTCCGCTCGGGCGTGTACCTGGCCGTCAGCGGCCCGAGTTACGAAACCCCCGCCGAGATCCGTGCTTTTGCGCGACTCGGCGCCGACGCGGTGGGCATGAGCACCGTGCCGGAGGTGATCGTGGCGCGGCAATGCGGCCTGCGCGTCGCCGCTCTATCGTGCATCACCAACGCCGCCGCTGGGCAGGCGTCCGGCCCGCTTTCCCACGCCGAAGTTCTCGAAACCGCGGAGCGGGTCCGGCTCTCCGCCGCGCGGATTATAACCAGGTTCGCTCAACTCTATGGCCGATACTGAAAAATCGCCGCGCAAGGCAACCGCACCATCGCGGCGCCGGACGCGGGGCCCGGGCCGCGGGCGACGCGGGACTATTTCCGACCGGCGCGCGGTGCGCCTGGTGCGCGCGGCCGCGGCGGCGCGCGTGCACGCGGTCGCGCCTTATTCCCGATTCCAGGTCGGCGCGGCACTACTGACGGCGGACGGCGAGGTGGTCACCGGCGCCAACGTCGAGAGCGCGAGCTACGGTTTGACCTGCTGCGCCGAGCGGGTCGCCTTGTTCAAGGCTTTGACCAGGGGCCACTCGCGCTTTGTTGGCCTGGCCGTCGTCGCGCGCCTGCCGGGGGGCCCGATGCCCTGTGGCGCTTGCCGCCAGTTGCTGGCGGAATACGCCCCCGCCGCGATCGTCTGGGTGGCGGACTCACAGGCCCCCGACCGAATCCGGCGGTTTACGGTCCGGGATTTGCTGCCCCAAGCCTTCCTGAAAGCGCCACCAAACCGGCGCTGACGGCCGGGAATTGCTTGAAATGAACCGCGAATTTGTTTTTGCGCTCGAAAATGCCGGGTGGCCTGTCCTGCTCGTGGACAGTTCGTTCCATATCGCCCGGGCCAGCGCGACCGCCTCCAGGCTGTTCTGCCTTGCGGCCGACGAGGACGAGCCGCTCTTGTCCGCACTATGGTCACCGCAAAACCCCGCCACCGCCGACAAATTCCTCGATGCCTGGGAACGCGCTCCGGCGCCCAGCGCTCGCCTGAAATTCCGCACGCGCGGGGGCGAGACCGTCGCTTTCACGGTGTCGATCTGCGCTTTCTTCAAGGAAGGGGGAAAATACTTCGTGCTGCAATTGTTGCCGGATGCCCCGCTCGCCGCCACCGAAGAAAAAACGACGGTCGGGGACGCCACCCAGGCCCAAAAACAGAAGCTCGAGTGCGCTCTTCAGCTCGCCCGCTCCGTTTCCCTCGATTTCAACAACGCCCTGACGAGCATCCTCGGCCACACGTCGCTCGTGCTGGGTAAAATGGAAACCGACCACCCCTGGCGGCATTCGCTGCTCGAAGTTGAAAAGGCCGCCGGCTGGGCCGCGGAAATCGCCAACGACCTCGGCGCATTCAGCCGCCAGGAAAAAGAGACCCGCACCCAGGCCGCCGGCAACCTTAACGCCGTGCTCCAGCGCACCGCCGACTTCTTCCGCCAGAACCCGGGGGCGAGCCACGCCGATTTCCAGGTGCTGCTCGAACGAAAGCTGTTCACCGCGAAGTTCGACGAAGCCAAAATGCAGCAGGCCTTCGCCAAGATCGTCGAAAACGCCGTCCAGGCCATCGAGGGGCCCGGCCGGATCACGATTCAAACGCGGAACGTTGAGCTGGCGGAAAAGTCGCAGGACCGCAACGTGCCACTGGCGCCCGGCGCCTATGTCTGCACGGAAATCATCGACACCGGGAGGGGAATCGCGCCCGAAGTGCTCCCGCGCGTCTTCGAGCCGTTTTTCACCACCAAGGGCGGGGCTCACCGGGGCCTGGGCCTGGCCTGGGTGTACGGGGTTGTGACTAATCACGGTGGCGGCGTGGCCGTCTCCAGCCAGCCCGGCTCGGGCACTTCCGTCCGCGTCTACCTGCCGGCCGAAACCCGGGTGGTGCGCGATCACGTCACCGAGTTAATTGATCTGAGGGGCTCCCAAACCGTCCTCATGGTGGACGATGAGGACCTGCTGCTTACGATGGGCCAGACGATCCTCTCGGCCTACGGCTACCACGTCCTCACCGCCAACTCCGGCCAGAAAGCGCTCGAGCTGCTCGCCCGGGAACCGAAGATCGACCTGGTCATCACCGACCTCGTCATGCCTTCCATGAGCGGCCGCGAACTGGTCGAACGCATCCGCCAGGAATGGCCTTTCCTCCCCATCTTGTGCACCAGCGGCTACGGGTGGCAGGCCACCAGCGACGAAGAATCCGCCTACCTCCCGAAGCCGTTCACCAGCCAGGAACTCCTGCTGAAGGTCAAGGACGTTCTGGCGCTCCAGGGCGGTTAGCGGCACGCGTTGCGGCCGCCAATCGCGCCGCCGGCGCCCGCGGGTCGGCCCTCAGCATTATCACTCCGACGTATCCGCTCAGCCTGGGGTCGGAGCGCCGAGTTGCACTCGGCTTACAAACAGCCGTCGGCGCGCTTAAGCCGATTAAAAATCGGCGCTCCGATCCAGGACTGAGCGGAAACCTCCGACCAGCCTTGCTTTTGGCCCGATGAGGTAGTAGGGCTGTTTCCGGCAGAATACAACGAAAGGGAACGCATGCTTGTCGTCCACGTCCATGTCCAGGTGAAGCCGGAGTACATTGAGGCGTTCAAGGAAGCCACGCTCGCTAATGCCCGCGCGAGCGTGAAGGAACCGGGCATCGCCCGGTTCGACGTCGTGCAGCAAAGGGAGACCCCGACGCACTTCATACTCGTCGAGGCGTATCGTGACGCGCAGGCGCCGACGGCGCACAAGGAAACCAGCCACTACCAGGCCTGGCGGGACGCGGTGGCGCCGATGATGGCTGAGCCGCGCTCGAGCGTAAAATGCGAGAACGTGTTCCCCGACGACCGCGGCTGGTGATGATCGTTCCATGAGGTTCGAGTTTGCCACGGCCGGGCGGATTGTTTTTGGCGCGGGCTCACTGCGCGAGGCGGGGCCGCTCGCGAGAGAATTCGGCGGCCGCGCCCTGATGGTGACCGGCCGGGACCCGCACCGTGCCTCCGCGCTCGCCGCCGCACTGGAATCGCACGGCATCGTGGCGGTTTCGTACGCCGTCGCGGGCGAGCCTGAGGTTCGAACCGTCGAGGCCGGGACGGCCTTGGGGCGGGAAAAAGGCTGTGGGATGGTGATTGGCTTCGGCGGAGGCAGCGCGATCGACGCCGGCAAAGCGATTGCCGCGATGCTGACCAACGACGGCAGCGTGCTGGATTACCTCGAAGTGATCGGACGCGGCAAGACGCTGGCCCGACCGGCCGCTCCGTTTATCGCGATCCCCACCACCGCCGGCACGGGGTCGGAAGTGACCCGGAACGCGGTGCTCACCGCGCCGGAACATCAGGTGAAGGTGAGCCTGCGCAGCGCGCTGATGCTGCCTCGAATCGCGCTGGTCGATCCCGAACTGACCTGCGGTTTGTCGCCCGCCTTGACCGCCGCCACCGGACTCGACGCCCTCACGCAGCTCATTGAACCTTACGTCTCCTCACGGGCGAACCCGATGACGGACCCGCTCTGCCTGGACGGCATCCGGCGCGTCGCACGGTCGTTGCGCGCGGCCTGCCGCGATGGCCAGAACAAAGCCGCTCGCGAGGATATGTCGCTAGCCAGCCTGTTCGGCGGGCTGGCACTGGCCAATGCGGGCCTGGGCGCAGTGCATGGCTTCGCGGGGCCGCTGGGAGGGATGTACCCTGCGCCGCACGGGGCGGTCTGCGCCGCGCTCCTGGCACAAACCATGGAATCCAACCTGCGCGCCCTGCGCCAGCGCCAGCCACACGCCGAAGCTCTGCGGCGATTTCAGGAAGTCGCCCGGGTTTTGACCGGGCAACCCGACGCGGTGGCTGAAGAAGGCGTCGATTGGGTGCGGCGCCTGGTCGAGGACCTCGGTATCCCCCGCCTGCGCGCTTACGGCGTCACCGCGGCGCACGTTAACGAACTGGTCGACAAAGCGGCTAAAGCCAGCAGCATGAAGGCGAACCCCATCGTGTTGACCCGCGAGGAACTGGCCGGGATTTTGCGGGCAGCGCTCTGAGTGCAACTCGGCGCTCCGACCCAAGACTGAGCGGACACTCTGCGGACGCTTTTCTGCTTGCGGGGCGGCACGCGGCGGTTAATGTCCGGCGTATGACATACAAACAGTTTGCGATCGTGGCGGTCGTTTCATTGTTGGGGGCGACGGCGCCCGTGGTGGCAGCCGAAGTCGAGGAAGGGTTCACACCCCTGATGGATGGCAAGACATTCGATGGCTGGAAAATGGCGGAGGAAAACAAGGACACCTGGAAAATCGAAGACGGGGCTTTCGTGGCGAACGGCAACCGTTGCCACCTCTTTTACGACGGCGACCTGAAACCGTTCAAGAACTTTGACTTGAAGGTCGAGGTGATGACGGAACCGAGTTCAAATGGCGGGATCTATTTCCACACCAAGTACCAGGCCGAGGGCTGGCCCAAAGGCGGCTTCGAATGCCAGGTCAACAACACGCACGGCGACTGGCGCAAGACCGGCAGCCTCTACAACGTGGTGGACATCGCCAATTCACCGGCTCAGGACAAGAAATGGTGGACTCAGGAGATCATCGTCAAGGGTCGCAGCGTGACCGTGCTGGTCGATGGCAAGCGGGTTTTCGAATACATCGAACCTCCGGGAGCCCAGGCAGGCAGGGATTTCGAGCGCAAGCTGGGCGAAGGCACATTCGCTCTCCAAGGGCACGACCCTGGAAGCACGATCCGCTATAAAAACATTCGCGTAAAGCGGCTGGATTGACCGCCCACCGGCGTCCCAAGCTCGAACTCCGCGCTTGCCCTGCCGATTACGCGGGGGTAGCGTAGGGTCGTCGTCTTTCTATAGGCGCAAGGCCCGATTTGGCGCCAATGCAACCGACGTGGCAATACGATGACCGTCCGCAGACGGACGGCGAAGATTTCGCAGAGGTCAGTCAGGCTTCCGCAGCAGGTCCGGGGGTTGCCCCCGAGGACCAAACCGCCGTCCCGCCAGCAACTGCGCTCGAGCCGGCAGCGGCCCAGCCGCTTCGCCAGGGACGCTTCGGATGGCTAGTCCCTTCTTCCACCGCTGAGGACCCCGAAACCGCGCGGGCGGGGATTTTTTTGCCGGAATTTGACGAGCTGTTGCTGGAGAAGGCCCGGGTAGTTTCAAGCCGGCTCCCGTTTGCCGAGGCGGAATACCGCAGCTTGCGCAACACCCAGCCGCCGGCGCCGCACCCGATCCCCCACTTTGAGCGTGTGTTTCGGATCGCCAGCGCGCTGGCGAGCATCCGGGATGTGGAGGTTTCATCCGACTATGACGCGTTGTTGATCCTTTCGGGATGGTACTCGGTCCGGCCGGGCGTGCCGGGCTTTCTCGGTTCCTACCCCAAGGCGCTGCTTTGCCCCCTGTCTCACAGCGAGCCGCCTGCCGCCCTGGCCACCCTGTCTCCCCGGGAGCAAGCGATCTTCCACCGACGCGCTCCGTTTTACTTGCGCTACCTGCTTTGCGACAAGTTCGGGTTGCGCACCTGCGCCGATATCGAGAACGCGGACCTGCGGCATTTGCTGCGCAGCGCCGGCTTCCGGCTCATTCGCTCGAGCGCCGTTGCGGAGGTGGCCTTCCCCGGCATCACGCAGGGAGACGACCCTCCCGTGCGGCCATGGAGACTGACTCTACGGCAGGAGTTGAGCGATGAGCGGGCGGCGGAGTTGCTGATCACGGCGGCGTTATGGCAGATCAAGTATGGCCTGCGGCTGGTATCGTTTAAAACTGGCTCACCTCATTGGGACCTGGGGGCCTTTGGGCGCACGGACTGGGAGGACGCCTTCCTCTCCCTGGGGGTGCGCGTGCCGCCTTCGTTGCTGCGCGAAAGCGGGCTGATCGACTGGCGGGCCGTGCTCAGTCGTTGCCTGGACCTGCTCGGGCGCGGCAACCTGCCGCCGGAAGTCCTGGGAAAGGTTTCCGCCTGGCCGCAGCGTATCTGCCACGACAGCCGCGAAGCAATTTGGGAAGTCCTCGACCACGTCGCCGCGAACGTGATGGACCAGGTCCGCGGTTCCGAACCGCAACTGTTCCGGGACGATGGCGAACTCCATTATGAGAACGGCCGGGCATTCCGCCGCTGGGCGCGGCTTTTTGACGAGGTGTCGCCCCAAATCCTGTCGCGTTTCGGGGTGTCCGCTTTCACCGCCTTGCGGCGGGTCGCGCCCGAGTATTTCGGCTGGGGCTGCTGCCAGCTCAAGCCGTGGGACCTGGAGCAGGAATATGGAAAATGGAAGGGTCCCCGCGGGCGGGCGCTGCTGCGGAGCGCCTACGCGTATGCCCTCTACGAGAACGGGCTGGGGAATATCTGCCACCAGGAAGACCAGGTCTTCTGGCAATGCACCCTGAGGCAATTCTCCGAATGGTACCCGGCCCGAACCGCCAGGCGGGGAACGACCCCCTATGAATTGCTCTACGGTATCGCCAGCGGACACGGCCTGACGCCGTTGTTGAACCGGGAGATTACTCACACGGCGACGGTTTCGCTGCTGGCGGGAATGAACCTGCACCGCAACCTGCCGAAAATCGAGGGATGCTGGGAGCTCTGCATGCGCGCGGCGCTCGAACAGCACGGCGGGAAACTGGAGGCGCGCCTGGATCTTCCCGACCTCGTGCCGTTGCCGTTGCGTTTGCGCAAGGCCGTGCTGACGCCGCTGACGTACGGTTACCTTCACAAGGAACTGCGCCTGGTTCGCGACTTTGACCTGCGGCTGGCGCGCGAGACCCGACGCCGGCTCGAGGAAGTGCCGGGCTGGTGGGAAGATGAGCGCATTGTCGGCACGCCGCTCGAAGAGCGCCTGAGCCGGTCGGCGGACCCCGCCCGGATCGTCCTTGGCTGGTTGAACCCCGACCCCTGGCTGGACGCCCCGGAACAGAAGCTAAGATTCCGCGCGTTGCACCTGCTCACGTCCAGACGGGCAACCACCCGGACGGAGGCGGGCCAGGCCGGGCTTTCCTCCGGCGAAATCCGCGCGCTGATCCGCCTCGCCTATGACTCCGCGCTCGAATACACGAACATCATGCACGTGTCGCTCCCCGCGATCCGGCGCGGCTTCGAGCGTATCCTGGCGCGCGACGATACCCGCGAGATGCTCGATTCCCTTCTGCTGCATGTCGGCACCGCCTACGAAACGGAGATTTGGGGCCGGGTGCGCAAGTTCATCGTGCTCGACGTCATCAACGACCTGGTCGGCCTGACGATCCGGAGCTCTCTGCTCCATTTGATGAGCTCGGACTAGACTGAAGAACTCCGCCAACTTAGGGCCCGAGGCAGTGCGTCGATCGTCGAACAACCAATGCCAAAGCTCGAAGGGCCAAACGCGCCGACCGATACGGTAATACCAGCGCATCGCGGCGCGAAACGCGGGTTGCGGATGTGCCAGCAGCCGCCACAGGGATTTGGGCCGGAGCTGGCACACAGCCTCAATCAATTTCATCCAGCACAGCACCCGCCAACTCGGCACCGACTCGGTGGCCAGCACCTGATGCTTGAAATCCCAAAGCTCCAGATTGGTTTGGATCACCCGGCACTCCGCTTGTTCCCGCGCGAATCCGGTCCACGAATGCGGCGTCGCGTACATCAGTTGAATCTGGTCGGGATCGTAGGAGACGATCTGCCGCAGCAGGCGCCAGTAACCCCGGTCCGTCTCGCGCGCAAACCCCGAGACGCACGCCGCCATCGAGATGATCTGATTTTCGCGCAGCAGGCGGATGGCTTCACGGTCAATTGACCGCGTGCTCCCTTTCTGAATCCGGCGCAGCGTTGGTTCGTCTGTGCTTTCAATGCCGAGCAGAAAACGGGCGACGCCGGCCCGCCGGTAGAGCGGCAGCAGGTCGGCGTCCCGCACGATGTCACTGGCCCGCGTGGAGGCGACGAGGATCAGCGGGACATTCTCAGCGACCAGCGCTTCCAGGAAGCTTCGCCAGGCCGGGCGCGACGCCGTTGGGTTTTCATCCGCGAAATTGATGACCTCCACCCCCTGCTGCCGGTGCAGTCGCGCGAGTTCGGCGGCAAACTTCGCCGGATCCCGGTGCCGCCACGTCCGCCAGAAATCGCGCTGCCCGCAATAGCTGCATTGGTGCGGGCAGCCGCGTGAGAATTGCACGACCACCGCCCGCCGGCCGCCCCAATAGGTGTAACGTTTGTGGTCGATCAACTCCCATCCGACCCGGCACGCATCCAAATCAGAGATAGGCGGCGCCGGCCGCGTCGCGCACGCCATCCCGAGAATTGCCCGGTCGCACGCGACGCGGCGGTTCCGGCCCGGAGTTGTCCCTTGGCGGAAGACAATCCCCGGCACCTCTTCCAGGCGCTGCTTCCCTTCGAGTGCGGCGATCAGCCTCACAATAGTTTGTTCCCCCTCCCCGCGCACAATGAAATCGATTTGGGGTTCCTGCGCCGTGATCCCCGGCCAGTGAAAGGTTGGAAACACCCCGCCATAAATGAACCAGGCCTCCGGAAGAACCGCGCGCAATCGCCGGGTGATTCGCATCGAGACGGGGTGCCCGGAAGTGGACCCGGAATGACCCAGCAGGACCGCGTCGGGAGCGTGGCACCGGGCTTCCTCAACGATTTGCGCCAGGGGCATCGGCCCGAACTCCGCGTCGAGGAGCCTGGCCTCGTGTCCGGCATCGAGCAGTGGACCGCCCAGCGCCAGCAAACCCAGCGGCGGCAAGTGCTCGTTCGGTATCCGGCTGCCGATCGCCGGATGCGGCGGATTGAGCAGGAGGATTCTCATAAGGGCCCGGGGTTGGCCGGCGGGAGGACGGCACGGGAGCGCCGGGAGAAGGGCAGGCTGCCGACCGTGAGGCGTTTACTTTGTGTCACAAAGTATTGACGCGCCAGCCATCAAAATTGTTCAATCTATTCCCTCCCCGGGCGCCAGAAATCGCCGGCTTATGCATCAAAACTCACCCAAAAATTCAGGAAAAGTCTGCTAGCCCCTCTTTGGCGCAAGCGCTTTGTCAGCGCATTATCGCCACAACTCTGCAATACAAAGGCATTTCGGCCTCCGAAACTCTAGCCAAAGATCGCTGTGCATTGAGTATTGCGGATGTGTTATTTTTGTCTGTCCGTGGTCACGGTCCCAACTGAACGCTAATCGAATAACGCTCGCGTTCGCGCAAGCCTGTGGCCGGCCCGGGCATTGAGAAATAGCAAACGCTCAATCCGCAATGCTCAATTTAGCCAAGAACAGTGAGAGATCGTTTTCACAGTTGTCGGGAAATAGAATCTAAGGGGCAGGATCTCGTTCCGAAGGAGTGCTCCTCCCCGAGCGCATTTCTTCCAACTCCTCGGCTGTCTTTGGCCAGTCTCGTTTCAGGAGTAGCGAAAGCGACCGGTCGGCAAGCAACTTGCCGCCGGTTTGGCAGGTTGGGCAATAATTGGTTTCGTTGTCGGCGTAACGTATGCGCTGAACCTTGGCGCCACAGACCGGACAAGGCTGGCCGAATTTACCGTGCACCGCCATTTCCGGGCGAAAGGCTGTAACGTTCTCCGGAAAGGCTCCGCCGGTTTGCTGCCGCAACCGCTGAATCCAGGAGCCGATCGTTTCCCTGACGGCCGCGAACAATCGCTGGACCTGGTCGGGCGACAGTTTTTGGCTCAGAGCGACCGGGGAGATCCGGGCGCGATGCAGGATCTCGTCCGAGTAAGCGTTGCCGATCCCGCTGAAGAGGTGCGGATCGGTGAGGGCCCTCTTGAGTGTGTGATTCTGCGATGCGAGCACCTGGGCAAAGTCGGTCAACGCGCAGTCGAGGACTTCCAGACCACCGGGGTCCAGCGATTGCAGGGAGGCCTGTCCCTGGACCACATGAAGCGAGGCGCGCCGCTTCGTCCCGGCTTCAGTCAGGACGAGAGTGCCCGTTGAGAAGTCAAAGGTCGCCAGGGAATTCTTTCCCTGGCCGGATTTTCCGGGGCGCCGACGCGGAGTTGGCCGCGTTTCGGGTGAGACCGGTGAGTCGACCCAATGCAGGCGCCCCGCGATCATGAGGTGTAACACCAGCCAGAAATCGCCCTCGAGGCCGAAAGCAATCCGTTTCCCCAGGCGGCGAAGAGCTATCACCTTTCGTCCATTCGCGCCCGGCAGCGGGGGTGTCGCGGTGCGCAGCAGGAAAGGGCTGAGGACGGTGGCCTTGACCAGCCGCCGGCCCAGGACGCGGCGTTCGAGCGCTTCCAGATAGAGCGTGATGTCCGGCAGTTCGGGCATAGGCCGATGGAGCCTACTTCACCAGCGGCAGCATGCGCTTGAACTCGTCCGTGCCCGCCTTCCCGAGCAACTCGAAAAGAATCATCTCGGTGGAGACGATCACGGCGCCGGCATCGCGCATCCGTTCGATCCCCGCGCGGTGATTTTCAGCCGTGCGCGAGGAAGTGGCATCCGCAACGACGAACACTTTGAGGCCAGCCTCGAGCAGCTCGAGGCAGGTTTGCGTCACGCACACGTGCGCCTCGATCCCGCACAGAATCAGGTCGGACAGGCCGCGCGACGTGAGAGCCGAATCCAAATCTTCGGCGCCGCAAGCGCTGAAGGTGAGCTTCTCCCGCGGCGCAAACCCTTCAATCGCTTCGGCGATTTCCGGAACGGTCGCCCCCAGGCCTTTGCGATACTGTTCCGTCGCGAGCACCGGCAAGCCCAGGATCGCCGCTCCCTTTATCAGCCTGACGCTGTTGTGCAGCACTCGCTCCCGGTCATAGATCGCCGGCAGCAGCCGCTCCTGGATGTCGATAACAATCAGGCCGGTTTTGGCGCGGTCGACCCGCAAGCGGTGCTGGTTCATGTGTGCGATGGGCTGGAGTTCCGCAACCGGCCTAAGGAGCCTGGACGCGGACTTTTGCCATTTCGAAAAGCCTGGTGGTGCCGGTGAGGGCCACAACCTCGCCGGTTTCCAGTCCTTCGGTGACTTCCTGGCGGCCGTCTTTGATTCGGCCGGTTTTAATTTCCCGGCTGCGCGCGCTGTCATTCTGGATCACGAACACTTTCGTCACGCCGGCGAAGTTGACGACGGCTTCGAGCGGGATCACCGGGGTGGGCACGGCGCGTTCCAGGACCAGCTCACCCCGGGCAAAACTATTCGCCTTGAGCTTGCGGTCGGAATTATCCACGCGTGCCGCGAGGTAAAAGGAACGCGTGGCGGTGCTGACGGAGGGGCTGACGAGATAAACCGTGGCCCGGAAAGTCTGATCCGGCCAGGCATCGACGGAGAGCTCGACCGTCTGACCGGGCTTCACCAGGGCCGCGTAGCGTTCGGGCGCCTGGACGACGTACTTCAGCTCGCCGTCCTCGACGAGGCGGAAAAGCGGCGAACCGATTTTAACATAATCGCCGGTGTTGACGATGCGCTCGGAAATCGTGCCCGGGAACGGGGCGATGACGTGCGAACGTTGCAGGTTGAGACGCGCAATCGCGTCGGCCGCCTCCGCCTGCTTCACCTCCGCCCGGGCCTGCTCGGCCTGCGCGGTCGCGGAGTCGAGGTCGCTTGCCGACGAGATCTTGCTTTGCTGCAGTTCGAGGACGCGCTTGAGATTATTTTCGGCGTTTAGGGCGTTGGCTTTCGCCTTGGCCACCGCGGCGGCCGACTGCCGGACGAGGGCTTCGTAGGAATCCGTGTCGATCAGAGCCAACTCCTGCGAGGCGGCGGCTTGTTCGCCAAAATCGAGCAGGGCCTTTTGGATCTGCCCTTCCACCTGGGCGGCGATGGTCGCATCCGTCCTGGGGGCGAGTGTGCCGACGACGGCCAGGGTGCGGTCAAGTGGCACCGACTCGACTTTGGCGACCTTGACGGGGACAGAAATGTCACGAGGAGGTTTGGCGCTTTGCGCGGGCGCTTTGGAGCAGGCGGTAATGAGGGCTGGCACCAGCAGCGGCAGGACGATTAGCAGGCACCACTGACGGCCGAGGCCTCCCAGTCCCGGCGCGCGGACTTCAGTCCGCAGCAACCAACTTGGGCCGGCGATGCCGGGAATTGAGGCTGCATTCCGCAATCGGCTGTTGCTGCGGACTGAAGTCCGCGCGCCGGTCGCATCAGTCTCCGTTGCCGTCGTCAGGATTGGCGTGAGGTCGCACATGGGCCAGGGCCGGGACGGCTTCGGGGATCTCGAAGTCCCGTCCGAGCACGCCCGGATCTTCGCCCGCATGTTGCTTGGCAATCAAGACGTAAATTGAGGGAATCACCAACAACGTGAAGATCGTGCCCAACGCCATCCCCGCGACGATCGTGATGCCGATGGAATTGCGCGCGGCGGCGCCCGCCCCGGACACCAACGTGAGCGGGAAGTGCCCGAAGATGGTTGCGGCGCTGGTCATCAGCACCGGCCGGAGGCGGATGAGGGCGGACTCGCGGATGGCCTGGAGCTTGGTGAGGCCGCTGCGCTGCAGCTCGTTGGCAAACTGAACGATCAGGATGCCGTTCTTCGACACCAGCCCGATCAAAGTGACCAGCCCGACCTGTGAGTAAATGTTAAGGGTCGTGGTCCAGCCGTTCGTGAAAAACGGGATGTTCGGGTTGGGCATCTTCAGGAAACTGAACAGCAGCGCGCCGAACATCGCCAGCGGCACCGAGCCCAGGAGAATGATTAGCGGGTCCCGGAAGCTGTTGAACTGCGCGGCGAGCACGAGAAAGATCAGCGTCAGCGCCAACAGGAACGCCGGCAGGAATTTGCTGCCTTCGACGCGCAACTGGCGGGATTCGCCAGTGTAATCCAGTTTGTAGCCTTTGGGCAGGATTTGGGCCGCCTCGGTCTCGAGGTACCTGAGCGCTTCATCCAGCGGGCGGATCGCGACCCCGCTGATTTTGACGGCGTTGAACTGCTGGAATTTGTGCAGGCTGCGCGGCCCGGTTTTCTTTTTGAGGACGGCGAAGGTGCTTAAGGGCACGAGTTGGCCGTTCGGCCCTTTGACGTAAGTGTTCTCGAGCTGGCTGGCGTTCAACCGTTCAGCGCGTTTGATCTGCGGGACAACCTTGTAGCTGCGCCCATCCAGGCTGAAGCGGTTTACGAAATTGCCGCCGACCAGCGTTCCGAGATCGGCGCCCACGTTGGCCATGCTCAGCCCGAGCGAAGCAACCTTGTCCCGGTCCAGCACCACTTCCACCTCCGGCTGGTCCAGCTTCGTGTCGATGACCGGTGGAAAAGCAAACATCCCGCTCGCGGCGGCTTTCTGCTGCAACTTGTCAGCAAATTCGAGAATCGTCCCGGGCTCGGCGGTCGAGCCGATGACGACCTCGACCGGGAATTGGCCGCCCCCCGGCAGCGCCGGCGGGGTGGCGACCATCGTGCGAATGCCCGGCACCTGGCTGACCTTCTTTTGCACCTCGGGCAAAATCGTGAACACCGTGCGTTTGCGCTCGCCCCACGGCTTGAGCACCAGCCCGGCAAAGCCGTTATCCGGAAAAGTGACCTGGAATGTCCGTGCCTCTTCGGGCGTGCTCATGAACTCGCGGTTGACCGCCTCCGTATAGTACGCCGTCTGGTCAATCGTTGCGTCCGCGGGGGCTTCGACGATGGCGAAACAGATGCTTTGATCTTCACTCGGCGCCAGTTCTTTGGGCGCCATCTGATACATCGGGATGCTCAACAGGCCAAGCGCCAGCCAGACGACATACACCGCCGGGCGCGCGCGGAGCGTCGCATCCAGGATCCGCCCGTAGAAGCGGCGGAACCGATCAAAATCGCGGTTGATGCGGCCGGCGAGCCCGTGCTCCTCGTGGCTCCGGTCGAGGAGTTTGGACGACATCACGGGCGAGAGGGTCAAGGCCACGATACCGGAGATGAACACCGCTCCGGCGAGCGTGAACGCGAATTCCCGAAACAACGAACCGGTCAGGCCGCCTTGCAGGCCGATCGGCGCATAAACCGCCGCCAGCGTGATCGTCATGGCGATCACCGGGCTGACCAGTTCGCGCGCGCCCAGCAACGCGGCCTTGACCGGCGGCTGACCCTCGCGCACGTGCCGCTCGACGTTTTCCACCACCACGATCGCGTCATCCACCACCAACCCGACCGACAGCACAATCGCCAGCAGCGTCAACAGGTTGATCGAGAACCCGAACACCTGCATCAGGAAGATCCCCCCGACGAGTGAGATCGGAATGGCGATCAGTGGCACCAGCACCGACCGAAGCGAGCCCAGGAAAAGGAAAATCACGATGGCGACGATCAGCAGCGTTTCGCTCAGCGTCTTCAGCACCTCGCGAATCGCATCCTCGATGTACTTCGTCGCGTCGTACGCGATTCGCCCTTGCAGGCCGGTCGGGAGCTGGTTCTGGATCGAAGCCATTTCCGAGCGAATCCGTTTGATAACATCCAGCGAATTCGCATTGGGCATCGGCCAGACCCCCATGAAGACCGCCTTCTCCCCGCTGAATCGCACCTCCGAATCGTAGTTCTCGGCCCCGAGCACGACATCGGCGATGTCGCCCAGGCGAACCAGCTTGTCCCCGGAGTTGCGGACGACCAGGTTGCGAAAATCCTGGACCGACCGCAGATCCGTGTTGGCCGTGAGATTGACCTGGACCAGCGACCCGCGCGTCTGGCCGAGCGCGGAGAGGAAGTTGTTGGCCGCGAGCACCTCGCGGACCTGCGCGGGGTTGATGTTGAACGCGGCCATGCGGTCCGCCTTGAGCCAGATGCGCATGGCGAACGTGCGGCCGCCCAGGATGTCCGCCCGCTGCACACCCTCCAGCGCCGAGAGCCGGGGCTGGACGACCCGCACCAGGTAATCGGTGATTTGATTCGCTTCGAGTATCTCCGAGGTGAAACTGAGGTAGGCGGCGGCAAATTGGGAATCAGCCGACACAATGTTGATGATCGGCACCTCGGCTTCCGGCGGCAGATCATTGCGGACCTGGTCCACCTTCGAGCTGATTTCCGCCAGCGCCTTGTTCGGGTCGTAATTGAGCCGGAGGCGGACGGTGATGGTCGAGAGCCCGAGCTTGCTCTCCGAGGCCAGGTAGTCGATGCCATCCGCGGAGGCGATCGCGCGCTCCAGCGGGGTCGTGATAAAACCGCGCACCAGGTCCGCGCTGGCCCCGACGTAGACGGTCGTCACGGTCACCGAGGCGTTATCGCTGCGTGGGTACTGGCGCACCGTCAGCGTCTTGATCGCCTGGAACCCGGCGATCAAGATCACCAGGTTCACCACCACCGCCAGCACCGGCCGCCGGATGAATAGATCGGTAAACGAGGAATTCATCAACTGTCGGCCGGCGTCGGGTTGCCGGAGGCTTTGGGCGTCAGGTCGTTGCTCTCCACGACCGCCATCCCGTTGCGAAGCTTGAATGGCGCCGCGCCGACGATTTTCGCTCCGGGCTTAAGGCCGGACTCAACCGCGACGAGGTCGCCCCTTACCCGGCCGGTCCGGACGAACTGCTGCCGCACCGCGAACTGGGCTTTGTCACCCTCACCTTTCGCCTCGATGACATAGACGGAGTCGCCGTAGGCTTCGCTGAGGATGGCCGTGAGCGGAATCGTGACGACGTGTTGCTGCTCCGGCAACAGAACCTCAATCCGCGCGAACATGCCCGGGCGCAGCAATTGCTCCGGATTCTCGAATGTCGCCTGCAACCCGACGCTGCGGGTGGTCTGGTCGAGCTCCGGGTTGATCGCGCTGAGCACACCATCGAATTGCCGGCCGGGATACGCGTCCGTGGAAAGGCGGACCCGCAGGCCCGCCTTCAATTGCGCCAGGTCCTGCTGCGGCAGCGAAAAATCGCCGAAGATCGGCGTGAGTGATTGCAGGGAGACGATCGGTTTGCCGGCCTCCAGGTATTGCCCGAGGTTGACCAGGCGGATCCCGAGCCGGCCGGCGAACGGCGCGCGGACCGACTTCTTCTCGATCGTTGTGCGGATGGCATCCGCGTTGGCCTGGTATTGTTTCGTCGTCGCCTCGGCGGTGTCGAATTCCGACTGGGGCACAAGGCGGTCTTTGAGGAGGCTCCGCTCGCGTTCGAGGGTGATGCGCGCCAGTTCCAATTGCGCCTCGACCGCCCGCAACTGGGCCGCTTCCGAGGAAACATCAAGCCGCACCAGCACGTCGCCCTTGGCCACCACCGCCCCGGATTCAAAAGTGATCTCGCGCACCAGGCCCGGAATCTCCGGGGTGACATTGACTCCCTGGACGGCGCTGACGCTGCCGACGGCGCCGAGCGTGCTTTGCCAGGTTTCCTCGCGCACGACGAAGGACGAAACGTGCTCGGGCGGCGCGGCCATCAGCTTCGCGGAGGCGATCAGGGTCCTGATTTGAAGGCCTTTCACCGCACCCAAACCCCCAACGAGCAACAGCACGCCAACAATTGCAGCAATGATTTTTGTTTTCATGGAAACCTACGAAGACAGGTGTTTGCTTAATTCCGGCTGCGGTTGCGGACCGTCCGCGCGCGGCGGGTCTGGCTGCCGGTCCCCAGCGCATGTCCGTTCACCGCTGGCCGGGCCGCGGCGCCGTGCAGAAACAGCCGCACGATCTCTTTCGCGCTGTCGCGGTTCAGCGGGCAGTCCGGCACCAGCAGGCGGAACATCACGTAGCTGTTCACCTGGCCGTAAATGCCCAGCGCCAGCTCCAGCGAAGAGAACTGGCGGGTCAGTTCGCCGGCGGCCTGGCCCTGTTCAATCACCGAGCGAACCAGCTCGAAATTGCGGCGCCCCTTCTCACGGCACTTGCTCTGGCCGGGGACGGCGGCGGACATCGCGAACGCCGTCGCGAAGGTGAGGCGCAGCAGCTCGCGGTTCCGCAGGGAGTATTCGAACACATCGGCCACCATTTCCTCCAGCCGCTGGCGCACGGTCTTCCCGCGTCGGGCGGCCGCCAGCATGAGGCGGTAGCGCTCGTCGTGCGCCGAGTCCACCACCGCGTGGAACAAGTCGGCTTTATCCGCGAAATAATAATACAGAACCGGTTTGGAGACCCGCGCGGCATCGACGATTTCCCGGACCGACGTGGCGGCGTAGCCCTGCCGGGCAAAGCACCGGAGCGCGACATCCAGCAGGTGCTGCCGCGTGGCGGAATCGGAATGGTTGACGGATTTGCCCACTACCTACCGAACGGTAGGTTTGATCCGGCCATTCGTCAAATCGTTTGCGGCAAGAAAACCAAAATCCCACCTCCCGCGGGGCGCCTCTCACCTTGGTCGATTTTACCCAGCACAGTCGGCGCGCGGACTTCAGTCCGCAGCAATTACCGACAATAAGCGGTTTTAACATTTCGAAGTCAACGGTCGTTCGGGCATTGCTGCGGACTGAAGTGCGGGCATGGGGACCATGAGCGTTCCACGAAGCAAGTGCCACCTCGCCCCTGTCCCCTCTCCCCCAGAGGCGGAGAGGGGGATCTAAATCGCGCCGCGCACTCGCTTTGGCCCGCCCATCCGCCGAATCTGCATCCCTCTCCCCCGCCGATCCGCGGATTGGCGGGGAGGGTCGGGGAGAGGAGGCCTGCTTTCAATCGTCCGCCGAGGTTCATGGGGAGCGAGAGGCGCTCCCTACGGCGAACCGCTCTTGCTGTGAACCAGCTTGCCTCCCACGTAGGTCCGCAACGCCGTCGTCCCGGCAATCTGGTCTTCGGGGCAAGCCAGCAGATCGCGGTCAAGCACGACGAAATCCGCCAGCTTGCCGGCCTCGAGCGAGCCCGCGACGTCGTCCAGGAACAGGATTTTCGCGCTGTTGAGCGTGTAGAACCGAATCGCCTGCTCGCGCGAGAGCGCCTCCTCCGGGTGAAGCCGCCCCTCGTACCATCGCGCCTGGCGGGTGATGGCGGTGGCCATGCCCAGGAACGGGTTGTAAGGATTATTTGCCCGCAGGGAACCGATCTTCTGCATGTGGTCCGATCCGCCGCCCACGACCGCCCCCGCCTCAAAAATGCTGCGCAACGGTTGAAAATACCGTAACCGGTCGTAGCCAAATTGTTTCGCCAGGGTCCGCGTGTCGAGGAACAGCCAGGCGGGCTGGATATCCAGCATGACACCGAGGCGGGCGGCTTGTTCGACAGCTTCGCGGCTCATGAAATTTGAGTGGGACACGCAGGGCCGCACGCCGCGGACCGGAAGCTCCCGGTTGACGTCTTCATAGGCCTCGAGCAGGGCGTGCACGGCCCCGTCCCCCACGCTGTGCGCGGTGAATTGGAGGCCGTTCTCGACCGCGCAACGCACCATTTCCTTGAGTCGATCCTGAGGGATAAAACGTACGCCACGGTAGGCCGGGTCGCTTATGCCGTACATGGCGCTCACGCCCCACGGCTCGCGCATGTAAGCGCTGCCTGTCAGCATGCCGCCGTCCAGGTAGGTCTTGACGCCGATGATCCGGAGCAGCGGGTCCTTGCCTTTGAACAAGGGATGCCGGGCCACCGCCTGGATCGTTTCCCGGATCTTTGGCCAGTCGCCTTCGGACCCGACATGATAGGACAGCGCGACCCGGATGTTCGCGCGGCCGCTATTGCGCAAGGCCTGGTAAACGGGAATTTGGTCCGGGTAAACGTCGCGCTCGCAAACCGCCGTGATGCCCACGCTGTTGTAGTCCCGGAACAACTCCGCCAGGCAGCGCTCTTGATCGGGCGCCGCCGGTTTGTTCCCCGTCGCCGGCACCTTTAGAAACCGCGCGAAGGTTCGCACCAGGCCGGTCGGCTCCCCAGTCTTGGGGTCCTTCTCGATCAAACCCGGGCCGCCGTCCGGGATTTTGTAGTTCCGGTCAATGCCGTGGAATTTCAGCCCCAGCGAATTGAACATCGCGTCCGGCCCGGTCGCAAACATCACCGGGTGTTTGGGGGCGGCGCGGTCCAGTTCGGCCCGAGTCGGGTAGCGTTGCTCGCGCAGCCGGGTGATGAACACCTGCCGGAGGGTGAGCCATTGCCCCTCTGGCACTGCCCGGGCGCGGGCCGCGAAATAGTCGAGCACATCCTGCACCGAGTCCATTTGCGGGATGGGGTGGTCGAACTCGACCAGGCTCGCGGCCAGCGGATGCGCATGTGAATCGATCAGCCCCGGCAGAACCATCTTGCCCGTCAGGTCCACCATTTCCGTGTTCGGCCCCTTCAGCGCCAGCACGTCCCCGTCGGAGCCGACCCGCAGGATTCGTCCCTCCCGCACCGCCATGGCCTCCGCGATCGAAAAGGCGCGGTCCACGGTCACGATCCTGCCGTGGTGCAGTATGAGGTCGGGCGGCGCCTCCTGCGACAGGAGCGCGAAAGGCAGGCTGAGGGTGAGCCAAGCCGCCGTAATAATCGGGCGCAGCATGGCTGAGAAATACAACTCCCCCCCACCCTGTGCAACCCGGAAGCAATGATTTTCACTGAGGCGCAAGGCTGCGCGCAGGCTGGGTGCAACCGGGGCCAGGCGAGGGGAAAATCCGAAGCCCGAAATCCGAAATCCGAAAGAAGTCCGAAGCCCGAAATCCGAAAAACGGAGCGGAGCCGCGAGAAAGAGCAAGAGCCGCAAAAACAGGAGAGACCTTTTGCGCCTTTTCGCGGCAAGATTCCTTCCTTTGGCCCTCGGATTTGGGATCTTCCCGCCTCCCGCGTCGGTTGGTCGCCTGGCGTATCAGCAAACTTCAAAACGGCCCCGTCTCCCAGCAATTCTCACTTTGGCGTGGCGTGGGCGTCTCGCCCGCGGGTTCGGTCGGCGTCCCGCCGACCGAGGCTAGAAAGGGCGGGGACGCCCCAGGAACTCGCGGGCGAGACGCCCGCGCCACAATCCTATAATGAGAACTGCTGCCCGTCTCCGGGCCGCGCTTTACATTTCACGTTTCCTTCCGTTTTGATATGGTTCGGCGCAGGAATCATCAACTCTATGAAAACCGTGAAAACACACGGGAGATCTGCACGGACGATCTCATCAATATCACGCCTTTCTCTGATCGGTTGCGCGGTGGTTGTATCGCGAGCCTGTTTCGGGGCGGAACTCTATGACCCGCCGGATCGCGGCCAGCCGGGCGACGCGATGATCCAGGAGTATCTCCGCCTGGAGACCGGGAAGATTGAGGCGGATTTCCTGTCGGCCATAAAATCAGCCGAAGAGTGGACCAGCGCGCGCCCTCGGTTTCGCGAGGAGTATTTCGACATGCTCGGACTTTGGCCGCTGCCGGACAAAACTCCGCTTCACGCGACCGTCACCCGCACGCTGAACCGGGGTGATTACGTAGTGGACATGGTCCATTACCAGAGCCGGCCGGGACTTTATGTCACGGGCAACCTCTATCGGCCGGCCAAAACCGCGGCGGGCGCGCGGCTGCCGGCGATCCTTTACGTGTGCGGCCATTCTCCCCGCCCGCGCAACGGCAACAAGACCGCCTACCAGTCCCACGGGATTTGGTTCGCCCGCCGCGGGTATGTTTGCCTGGTGCTCGACACGCTCGAGATGGGTGAACTGACTTGCACGCATCACGGCACCTACCGGGAGGGGCGCTGGTGGTGGCTGTCCCGCGGTTATACACCGGCCGGGGTTGAGTGCTGGAACGGCGTGCGCGGCATCGACTATCTCTCCAGCCGGCCAGATGTGGATCCCGGCCGCATCGGCGTCACGGGCATCAGCGGCGGCGGCGCGGCGACAACCTGGATTTCGGCTGCCGACGAGCGAGTGACGGTATCAGTGCCCGTCAGCGGTTGGAGCGACCTGGTGTCGCACGTCGCCCACCGGGTGGTGAATGGCCACTGCGATTGCATGTTCAACTACAACATCTACCAGTGGCCCTACGCGCGCGTGCTCGGCATGATTGCGCCGAGGCCTTTGCTGTTTGTCAACAGCGACGCCGACACCATCTTCCCGATGGACGGCAACGAGCGCCTGATCAACCGGCTCGAGCGGCTTTACAGCTTGTTTGGCGCGGGCGACATCGTGGACAGCGTCGTCAGCGTCGGCGGCCATGCCTACCGGCAGGATATCCGACAGGCCGCGTTTCGGTTCATGAACATCTATTTGAAGGAAGACTCGCGCGCGATCCAAGACAGCGAGGTGGACCTGGTAACCAGCGGGCCGAATGAGGTTCATCCCATCCCGCCCGAGCAGCTCCGCGTGTTCCCCCAGGACTCGGACTTTCCGAAGGACGCCATCAACAGCCGGATTGATTACGAATTCGTGCCGCTGGCGAAACCGGCGTTGCCGGAACCGGCCCAATTCGAGGCCTGGAAAGCTGAAAAGCTTCAACGCCTGCGCCAACTCGCTTTCCACCATTTTCCCGAGCGGATCCCGGCGGCAACAACCGTGGAAACCAACGGAACCAGCATCGCGCGGGTGAACACGGAACCGGCAATCTCGATCAGGCTCAGGGCCGTTCGCTTGTCAGGGAGCGATTCGACCAAAGTCTGGCTTTATATCTCCGGCTCCGACGTCGGCGAGGCGCCGCCCGCGTGGTTCAGCGACTGCGCCGCCGCCCAGGATGGGATCTACGTGTGCGAGCCCCGGGGAATCGGCGGCACTCGCTGGACAACGAAGAATCCCCCCAACTATGTGGAGCGTTCGCACTACCTGCTGGGCCGCACCGTCGATAGCGGCCGGGTGTGGGATATCATCGCGTCGGCGAGGTATCTCCACGCACTGCATAACGGCAAAGCGGAAGTATATCTGGCCGGCGACGGACCCACGGCGGTGCTCGCGACCTACGCGGCCTTACTCGAGCCCGACGTTGCCGGTCTTGGGCTCTCTCGCCCCCCGGCGTCGCACATGGCCACTAACGCGCCGCCGCTGCTGGGCGTTCTTCGCGTTCTGGACGTGCCCCAGGCCATCGGCCTGCTGGCCCCGCGGCCGGTCACGATCATTGGCCTCGCGCCCGAGATCGGCCAGACCGCCGCCGCGATCTACCGCGTCGCCGGCGCGGCGGGGAAGCTCGTGGAACAAAAGTGAGGGAAGAAAACTCTGAAGATTCTATGAAAACTAATCGCCGCCAATTTCTTGAGGCCAATCTTTTCGGCAGTGTCGCAGCCGCTCTGCCGCTTTCGGCGCTGGGCGCTGACCGTCCGCGCCCGGTCGCCACGACGCAGAACCCCCGGTATGCGCGGCTGGATGAAATCCTGAAGCAGCCGGTGCTGAAACGTGAGCTGTTCCCGAACCCCGTCATTATCGAGACGCTTGAATTGCTGCGCTACCGGGACAGTTTCCTGTGCCGGGTGCGCTCGCGCGACGGCGCGGAAGGCATTTCGGTCGGGCACAGCGGCATGAAAGCGCTCTTCCCGATCTTCCTTTATAACCTGCGGTCTTTCTTTATCGGCAAAGACGCGCGCGACCTGGACCTCCTCCTGGAAAAGGTTTTCATCTACGGATTCAATTTTCGGTACAACGGCATTTCCATCGGCATGCCGCTCGCCACGATCGAGTTTGCCATCCTCGACCTGCTGGGACGCATCGCCCGGAAGCCCATCGGCCAGTTGATTGGCGATATCCATCACCCCGAGGTGGCGGTTTACCAGGCGACCGAATACCGCGAAAAATCGGTCGAGCAATCTCTGGACCTGATTAAGCGCGATGTTGCCGAATACAACGCCCGCGCGCTGAAAATCAAAGTCGGCGGTCTGATGTTCATGACCACCGATATCCACGCCGTCGGGCCGCCGGGCCGAACGGAGAAGATGATTCCGCTAATTCGAAAAACGTTCGGCGATGAAATGGCGTTGTATGCGGATGCCAACGGGTTTTACTCCGTCGAGGAAGCCATACGCGTCGGCAAGCTACTCGAGGAATACCACTATGGCTTTTTTGAAGAACCGGTGATGTTCGACTGGTACGAAGAGACCCGGCAGGTCGCCGAGGCGCTTTCCCTGCCGGTTGCCGGCGGCGAACAGGAATACAGCCTGCACGGCTTCCGCTGGCTCATCGCCCATGACGCGCTCCAAATTGTCCAGCCGGATAATTACTACTTCGGCGGCATGGTCCGATCGATGCAGGTGGCGCGCATGGCGGCCGCGTTTGGGAAGAGCTGCACTCCTCACATGTCCGGGGGCGGGCTCGGGTTCCTTTACATGATGCACTTTGTTTCGGCGCTGCCCAATGCCATGCCGCATCACGAGTTCAAAGGCCTCGGCACGAACGTGCCCTTCGAATGCAAAACCTCGCCGCTCAAGGTGGTCGAAGGAAAAATCAAAGTCCCCACTGGCCCGGGTCTGGGCGTGGAGATCGACCCCGCGTACGTGGCCAAACACGAGGCGCTCAGAGGGTAGAGCGTTTTGAACGAGACCGAGGCTGCAAAGGGGCAAGCCTATTCCAGCCGCACTGGAACGGTGGCTTGCAGCGTGATGGGGCCGATGAGGCCTGATTTGAGCGGCCGGTCCTCCTTCCGCCAGAGCCGCCAACTGGTGAAGGTATAGCGGCCGGTGGGGCTGGGCTTGCCCTCGAGCAGCCATTGCGGCCAGCATTTCAAGGTCCCGTCCTCGTTTCGGTCGCAGTCCTGGGGCAATTGCTCGTCGCCGATGAGACGATTGGGCCAGAGATTGACAACCTGCACCGCCAGTTTGTTGTCCCCGACTTTGGCGGCGTCGGTGATGTCGACCCGGAAAGGTGGTTTCCAGAGCGTCGCGAGCTTGCGGCCGTTGAGCGTCACGCGAGCCATGACCTCGACCTGGCCCAGGTCCAGGTAGAGGCGCTTGCCGCGGGCAACCAGTTCGCGCGGCACGACCACGGTTCTTTCGTAGGTCGCGGTTCCCGAAAAGAACTTTACTCCCGGGTTCTCATGTTCGTTTAAGGGCATGAGGGCGGGCATCGAAATGCAGTCGGGCGCTCCGAGATTTGGCGGGAAGCGCACGGTCCACGGGCCCGGCACTTCGGGCGTTTGCGGAGCAGCGTTCACTGTTGTCTGTATGGTTCTGCCCGACGCCATGGCGCATTCATAAACGCCGGGCTGGCGCGCTTCGAGGGCCGGGCGGCCTTTGGGGTCCGGCCGGACGTTGGCGACAGGTTGGGCTTGAGCGCTCGGCGGCACGAGCGTGATGACTTCGGGGTCCGTGCCGGTAAACGCGAGCCGTTTCCCCTCGAGGGTGACTTCCAGAACCAGGGTCTTTACCACGCGCAACGCAGGGTCGTCGCCTTCGGCCAGGCGAGCGACGACGAAACTGCATTCGCCGGCATCAGCCAGGCGCTGCACTCGGTCTCTGACGTCGCGGGTTCGCTTCGGGTCATCCAGGACACCGTACTGGGCTTTTTCGACTTTCAGCGAAAGCGCCTGACGACTGATGTGAATTGCGTCCGGGTCGCGCGCCGCCACGCGGAAGGTCTTGCCCTCTATTTCGTAATCCACACTCAGCCGCTTAACGACGCCCGGAGCGGGGTCGTGGTCTCCGGCCATTGTCCAGACGGGGAAGTTGAATTCACCTTTATCGACCCTCCGCTGGACTCCTTCGGTGACGTCGCGTGTTTGCTCGGGGCTGGATGGAACGCCGTAGATTGCCTTTATCACCCGCACTTTTTCGAGGGCCGCGGGCGCGGCTTCCACGATGGTCTTGTTGTTCAGCCGGATGCTCACGACAGGGTCGGCGTGCGCCGGGCGCTCCCCGAAAACGACAAAGACGGAGCCACTGGGTTCGAGCGAGAGCACGACGTGGGTGAGGCCGTTCGTTTGGCGCCACATCTGAGCCGGCTCGATTTCCCCGGTGTCAGGCCGCCAGAGTTCCAGGCCTTTGTTTTGGACGCGAAAGCTGCCCGTGGTGGTGACCGGAAAATTGTTCGGGTTGGCGACGAAGTAGATCTCCCGATTTCCGACGCGGCGATGAATGAAACGCAAAGGCTGGCTGCTGGCAAAATCGGCGGGCACGCCGGAGCTTTCGAGAAATTGGGCGGGGGCGGGTCCCCACACAATCTGCCCCTTTCCGAACGGACGGGCTTTCACGGTTTGGCCGTCGCAATCTCCCCAGAGCTCCGCACCAAGCTGCCGGATTTCGGCGTCGCACTCAGGGTAGTGGCTGAGGCTGGGGGACGAGAGCGGTTTGGGGCCCAGCACCGTCGCGCCGGCCTCGACGAGATCCCTGAGCTTCCGTAATAGCGGCGGGGTCATGGTGCGTGAGCCGGGGAGCACCAGCAGGCGGTAGCTCATGCCGTCGGGCAGCACGATGCGTCCGTCCTTCACGGTCATGCGGGTCAGAACGGCGTCGGCAGCGCACTCGTCCCAACCGTAGCCGTCCCGTGGGTGATCGCCGGGTCCCTGCGGCGGCATTTCCGGTTGGACATAACAGATGTCGGCGACGAACAGGCCCTGCCGCAGCAGAAACTGGCAACGCGCCAGGTATTGATGCCATTCCAGAGTCCAGTCCCACCAGGTTTGCGTGCGCTCATAGTGCTGGCCCCAGGGGCCCATCGTCATGCCGGGACGCCGCTCCTCGGCCCACGGCTGGAGCGCGTAGCGGTGAAACACGAACCGGTTAATGCCTTCGCAGAAGGCGCGGTCCCCATGAGCTTTCAGCAGCGCCGGATGCTCGCGCCATTTTTCCTGGTCGCCGGAGGTAAAGGCTTCGGCGCCGATGATCCGTTTGCCATAGACATGCCCGGCTGAGGCCATCGCCCGGCAGGTTTCAATGCCGTTGTTCGGCGTCCAGAATTCGCCCATCGGTTCGTCGGACTGCGCCGCATAAGGGAGGGCATCGCAGGGGCCGCCGTATGCTTCGACGGTGAACCTCATCCCGTGCGCGTGCGCCAGCTCGCGCATGCGCCCCGCATAATTCTGAATCACCAGCTCGGAAACCGTTTGGCGCAAGTCCCGCAGAAAACGCTCCGAAATCTCGAGACTGTCCACGACCCGTCCGGTCAACACGGGCAAGTAGGGCAGCAGGTCGTAGCCACGGCGCTGGCGAAATTCCTCCCGCATCCGCGTGGTCCAGTTCTGCGACCCGTTTTCCCAACTGTCGATATGGGTCGCCACCAGACCGGCTTTTGAACTCTTCACCTGGATCCCGGTGTCGGCGGCGAGCTTGGCCATCATGCCATCGAAACTCGCTTCGATGCCCGTCGCGCTGAGCTTGTCACATTCCAGGCCTCGGCCGCTCGCCGGCGCGGGGGCATTCTCCACGCCGGTGCTGGTGTGTCCGAAACGGACGAGCGTCCATTCGCCTGCGGGCACATCCCAGGAAATCACGCCGCTGCCGTCCATGTGGCCGGTCAGGGCGATCATTTTCCCATGATCGATTACCATTTCCGCGCCCAACGTTTCGCGGCTGATGTCGCCGACGCTTTCGACCTCATAAGCGGCTTTCGCCTTGATGCGGTCGATGCGATACGCGCCCGTTGTCGGAAAGGCGCAAACGGTGATCTCGCGGTAGTAACCGGCGACCGTTTTGGGCTGCGGGAGCACTCCCTGGAACCGGGCCGGGCCCGCGACGTTGGTTTCGCTCCACACGACCTGTTGCATGGATTGGTCGGGCTTGATCCAGGGGCCGCCGCTGCCGTTCCAGCCCGCATCGTTGTTCAGGTTGATTTCGAGCCCGAGCCGTCGCGCTTCGTGATGGACGTGTTGAAACAACGCGCGCCAATTATCGCTCATAAAACCGACCGGACCGACCGGAGCGCCCTGATCGACTTCCATGATCAACGCGCCGCCGATGCCGACGCGCTTCATCGCTTCGAGGTCGGCAGTGATGCCCTGGGTGGAAATATTGCCGTTGAGCCAAAACCAATAGACCCAGGGTTTGGCGGACTGCGGGGGGTTCTTGAAATCGCGCGCCAGGGATGAGTCTGCGGCGGGAGCCGCACCTTGCACCAGGACCAGCGCAAGCAACAGAGGCAGGAACGCAAGCAGACGTCGGGTATGCATGACGGGACGGTAGGGCAAAACTCAGTTCAGGCAAAGAGTCTATTGGGACGCGTGTTTAGGCC